>JAZNBN010000026.1:0-2587 GCA_045587125.1 Candidatus Enterousia sp. | reverse complement strand
CAGAAAGAATAGATTATTTAAAGGAAACTTCAAACTGGGAAACGGCAAAAAACGGCTGGACTAAACGAACCAATAAATACTAATTATTGTTTAATCCAAATACCTTCAAGTGTTGCTTGCATACCACAAAAAGCACTAAATGAATCTGTATTACTGTAATGCAGATTCATTTTCTCTTCTGGTTCCATTTGAAACAATATGCCAACAGGAATAAAATATTCTGTATCTGTTTCTCTATCATATTGATATTTTTTGCCTTTGTATTCCGCATTATTGCCTGTTATTTCAAACTTGCCTTCTACATCACAAATGTGTAAGTCATACCAAGATTGCAGTTTAAAATTGCATGATGTGTCATCACAGTTGAAAATTTCCATTATGCCACCTGAAACGGTGTTTTGGTCATTTAGGTGCCACTTTCCAACCCACTTTTGGTTTGCGTTTTCACAACTTGCCGACCGATGAATCAGCATACAAGAGCATAAAATGTATATAAAAAAACGTGCGTTTCTAGTCATTTGTATGTATTATATTGCTGTGTTTGATAGGTGTCAATTATGAAAAATTAGGTTGTACAAATGCAATTGATGTCGTCGCATTTATCCCGATGATTGAGCCACACTGTGGGTGGCAAGAATCTGGACGTTGAATACATGAAGTTGCATCTGCGGCACTATCTATGTATTGGATAAAATTATCCCGCATGCTTTCAAGGTTTTGTCTATATTTTGTTGTTATTATTTCTAATACAACTGTCTTATAGCAGACTGTATGCGTTCTATGGTTGTATTGGCGCGTTTGCTGGCATTTTCGTATTCTGTGTTGCAATTTTTTTCATCGCAATATAATCAAAGGTTGCGAAAGCGGCATGTGGCAACACAGCAAGCATATAAGAAATAAACAATAACTTATTCATACTGGAAATATTATTTAGATATATGTTGATAGTCAATAATATTACACACAGATCGTGATGATTTTTCAATTCATGGTGGGTGGGTTCCAGGTTCGGCGGGCTGTATTGATTTAACATCAAATATGGATAATTTTGTTGCCTTATTTGATTATATAGGGAATGATTTAATCATAAAGGTGGAATATTAACAATTAAGGTCTGGCATGGAACAAAACAAGTATTCTTTGATGTATTATTCGGCTGTATTGTTATCTGGGCTATTTTATTTCTTTTTGGACGACTTGGCTTGTTTTGGTCGGATTGCGAAACACGAAGCCATATGGTGGAATATGTGCATACATCTAGATGGTCATACAGCAGATATTTGTATGGCACGTTATGACTTGTTATGCATTTACATAATTTTGGGTCTGTTAATGTGGTTGGGGTATAAACTTGTCCCTATTTATAAAAAGAAAATCTTTTTTATTCCGCTGTTGGGGGGATTGGCATGTTTAATATGTAATTTTCTGTATTATTTGATTTTAGCTGTGTTATATTTCTAGTTTAGAAACAATGGACATGATTTGATTATAAATGTAAAATATTAGTACAAAGGGTTATGTATGCAAAAATGGAAATGCGGAACAATAATTTGTCTTGGTATAAATCTGTTATTTTTGTACGGGTTGTTTACCGATTATTATGAATTTTTTATAAAAAAATGTCGTGATGCGTTTCCATTTGGCTATTGTCCTTGGGGGGGCGAGGCCATGGGATGGGCATGGCGTAGCGCAGACATATATTTAACCAAACTTGTGTCTTCTTGTGCAATATTGTTGTTTTTTATTCCGATATCATTGTACTGTTTACACAAGAAGAATTATACAGCGTCTTTTATGCTTGCGTTAAGCCCAATTATAATATCTTTAATTGATTCTTTGCTTGGAACTTTGCTGTATCATTATGCAAAATTTTAGTCTATTTAAATGGTGTTCAAATATATTGTGCATGATTATAAAGGTAGAGCATCATTGATGAAATTAGCTAAATCAATTTTATGTATTTTGGGATGGGTATTGCTATTATGTTTATCTTTTATAGCAATACTGGTTCCAATTTCCGAATTACGATATGTTTTTACTATGGCTCCATATCCATATATGTTGTACGGAGAATGCTGTAAGTTTATTGAATTTATAGGGGGGTGGAAATACGCACAATTTATTATGTTGTCTTGTTGTTAATATATTTGCTTATACAGTTATCGTGTTTGTTGGAATATATAAGGGAGCAAGGCATAAATATATTCAATCTTGTATTTTGCTTTCCATACCAGTTGTTATGGAAATTGTGCTAAATTTACTCTCTTACTTTAATACAAAGATAAGACACTTATCTTGTGCATATGGCAGGAACCATCAAAAGAAAGCAATACATATGGGCGGTTTTTCTTGAATTTTTATCGTTTTTGTGGTATAATAAATTTACATTCAATGGGCGACTTTTTGTCGTCTTTTTTAATTATCCCCGCATGGGGATTTTTTCGCAGCAAAACAATAAATATAAAACCATATAAACCAACACAAGAAACAAGAGAAAACAAATCCGAAAATTTGGAACATGGGGGTAAAGACGTGAAATTTGAACAGGCGTATAACAAACTAAAAGAGCGCGAAGGCGGATATACCG
>JAZNBN010000025.1:0-18035 GCA_045587125.1 Candidatus Enterousia sp. | reverse complement strand
ATTGCGAGCGGACGCGTGGCAATCCAGTTGATGCATTATTATTACAAAGCCAAATTTACTGGATTGCCGCGGTCGTTACACTCCCTCGCAATGACAATAGTGTTTATGTTTTCAAATTACAAAAAATCCCCCACTTGGGGGATTTAGGGACGGGAAACTGATTATTATTCCGTTGTGGTGTTTTCCAGTAACTTCCAACCGGTAAATATATACCCCGGTTTAACTGGGTCGGCTGGTAATGTGATTGCGCCATCATACGTACACATATTTTTGATATGTTCGCCATTATTATCTGGGTTCCAATCGATATTAATTGTGTTCGCCCGACAATATGACAGTTTAAGTTCCGGTTCAATCAACGTTAATAAATTTGTTGACGAGTCTGGATTTTGCATAACCCAAAATATTGTGTATTCCAAAACCCCGCGAACATCAGGTCCATAATTTTCACCGGTACCAATATATACCCATGGCATATTGATGTCTATGATATCTGCTTCTGCTAATATCCATTTAAATAAATTTTCGTTATCTGACATAATTTCTGGTACCTTTTGATAGCCTGTGGGGGTCATATTTTTTTCTAGATATGCCATCATTTCTTCCTGGGTGTCAAAGCTGGAATTCATTGCATTAAATAGAACCTGGGTATCTGGGCTGTAAAGCCCAATCTTGGGTATACGTCCCCACATATATGCGCCGGTAACCCCAGGCGTAAAATTCGCATTTGGCAAATATTTATATTGCGCCGTTGGTTGTTCCTGAAACAAATCTATAACATATTCCTTGGTGACGGTGCCAGGGGTATTATCATTATATCCATTCATCGTTATTTCAAAAAATATTGCGTAATTTGTACCGGCCAGAACCGCGGTACCCGGGGTTAAAATATTACAGTCGTTAACACCGTTATCAGGCCAAGACATAAAACCGTCGCCGAAGTTTCCCCCCGTCATTGCGTCGTTGCCACCCAGCGAGCAATCCAGTTGAGCCAATTGTGAACCTGCGTTCGCCATGCCGTCTACTAAGGATACAACTGTCTTACTATACCCCATATCACACCCGAAATCTGCAACTGGGCAGACGCTGGGGTATGCGTTGCATGTGGTATCTACGTATTGCCGGCCGGTGGTTGTAAATGCACTGTGTACACAATTTTTTGAATGCGGTGGGCATTCCACGTTTTTACTGCACGCCAATTCGCAGCCCATGTAACATTCGGATTCTGCCGTGGCGGCGGCGTCCGATGTATAATCGGTGGGACATGCGGTTTTACTGTTATTTGCCTCGACCGTGAACACACCACCGGGGCAATATGAACCAATCGGGCATTCTGTGCATTCCAGTGTGCCGTCTGAATTTAATAAATATTGACCGGCACTGCATTCATATTCATTTAATGTCCACGTCGCAATCGTGTTTGCCGTGGCGTTATTATCCGATACGCCCAATACGTCAACTGTACATGTATTTGCATTTGTTATTATTTTATCGGCACCGAATGCACCCGTCATGGTCATAATCAACGCACTGGATAAAAATAAATATTTTTTCATGTGTGTTCTCCCCTTTCTTTTTTTTCAAAAAAATAAAAACCACCGATAACATGGTGGTTGGAGGTTCAGAACAATTTTAGCCTAAATTGTGCTGTTTATTTTATCGGTTTTTACACCGATATTATTCACAGACCCTCCAACCCAGGTTGGTTGGAGTGTGCTTTAACGTCCATTCCGGACGAGGCTAAATTACGGGTTCTGACACCCAACGACATTTCCATGTCATCACATGCATTCTATCATAAACATGGCGGGTCTGTCATCTATAAAATTCAAAATAAAAAAATACTTTTCATTGTTGAATAGTATGAAAATATGTTTTATCATCTGCGGGTATCACAAAGGGTTTTGAATATGAACGCACATAAATTTATATCTGAAAATATCAAATCAAAAATTGCAGAAATCCCAGAATTTAAGGATGTGTTAACGCCTGAAATTTTGAATAATATCGCCCTAGAGGTTCCAAAAATCCGTGATTTTGGGGACTTTTCAACAAATGTCGCGATGGTTTTGGTGAAATTGTTGAAAAAATCACCACGTGAAATCGCAGAAAAAATAGTGCCTGTGTTAAATGAATTACCATATGTAGCCAGTGCAACTATTGCAGGACCTGGATTTATTAATATTAAATTGTGTGATGCGTTTTTGTTAAATCCTGAACATTTTGCCACAGATATTGTCCCTGAACCCAAACAGGTATTAGACCTGGATTATGGCAGTTATAATATCGGCAAAAATTTACATATTGGGCATTTACGTACAACTGTGGTGGGTGATACCTTTAACCGTATTGCATGTTTTTTGGGACATAAAACAAAATCATATAATCATATGGGGGATTGGGGCCGTCCAATGGGATTGATTATCGCTTGGATTTTGAAATACGGTATGCCACAAAATGCAGACGATATTAACAAAATGTATCCAGAATCAACTGCACGTGCCAAAGAAGACAAAGAATGGTTGGAATACGCACAACGCGTAACCGTAGAATTACAAAATGGTAACCCAGAATACAGAAAAATATATGACACATTTGCACCTATGTCATTGGCACAAATACATGACATTTTGGTTCGCTTAAACATATTGCCATTTGACGAAAATAAAGGCGAACGTTTGGTTGCGGAATATGTGCCAAATGTTCAAAAAATCTTAGACGAAAAAAATCTGTTGGTTCATGACGATGGGGCAGATATTATTCCTGTGAAATTGGATACAGATACCGCACCAATGCCACCTGTTTTATGGCGTTCCAGTACCGGTGCCCAAACATACGCGGCGGCGGATTTAGCGGCAATTTACTATCGTACGACTACGGATAATCCAACAGATATCGTGTACTTTACAGATAATCGCCAGAATTTGCACTTTACCCAGGTATTTCGTGCGGCTAAATTGGCGGGCATAGATAATACAAACCTGCAACATATTGGTTTTGGCACAATCACAGGTGCCGATGGTAAACCATTTAAAACGCGCGATGGTAACGTCCCAAGTTTGGATGAAATGGTTGATATAGTGGCGGATTCTGTACGTAAACGTGCGATAGAATCTGGTAAAGATTTGCCAAATGAAACAATTGAAATGATTGCATTGGCGGCATTGAAATTTAACGATTTGATGCACGACGTTAAATCAGACTATGTGTTTGACACAGATTCTGTTACCCAATTTGAAGGGCGTACAGGTCCATATGTTTTATACACTGCGGTCAGATTGAATTCTGTGGTGAACAAGGCGCATAATATGGGAATAACACCTGCAATTGATTCAGATAATATCTCATTGCATTCTGCGGAACGTAATTTATTGCTAAGATTATTGGATTTTGAACGTGTGTTGGAAAATGCCTTTATGCGTCGTGCAACAGATTTGTTGGCGAATTTTGCATACGATTTATGTCAAGATATCAATACGTTCTATCATCACTGTCCGATTTTGCGTGATGATATTGATGACAAAACAAAGCAGTCCAGATTACAAATCGTTGAAATGGCACGTAAAACGTTGTTAACGTCAATTGATTTGATGGGGCTGCGTGTGCCAGATGCAATGTAATTATGGTATGAATAGGAATAAGTACAAAAAAATATAACTGTTTTTTATGTTATATTTTTTGTACAATTGATAGTGTCTAAGAGAATATTATATGGCAAAGAATCATACAAAATATCACCAGGATTATATCGCAGATGTTGTTCATCGCATATATGACAAAAGTGCGCCTATGTTATTGACCGAAGGGCTTTTATTTGCTGTCATAGGGGTTGCAATGTTGGTTCGTCCGATGGGTGTTTTGACTGCAATAACATATATTCTGGGTGGTGCATTGATGTTTTTTGGTGCGTATCGAACGATTGCGGGATTCCTTGCGTCACATGACTATGGCGGTGGGTGGTTGGATGTCATATTCGGACTAGTAAATATTATGATTGGTATTTTATTTTTAATGTATCCGTCTGGGTCCATAGTTGGAATTATGTATATTTTTATATTGCTGTTTTTATCCAAGGCCATCAGTGCATTGATATTCGCAATAAACATGATAAGGGTTCGATTTGGGCATTATGTTTTAAATCTGATGATGGCTATAATACTGGTTGGTATTGCCACGTTTTTGTTATTTAATCCATTGGCGGGTGCGATTGCAATAATTATCACATTGGCATTAATGTTGTTGCTTTATTCTGTTACGGATTTGTATATGTTTATTCAGGTCAGAAAATTAAAACATCATGTTGTTGGGGAATAAGAAAATCAGCATAAAATAATGCTGATTTTTTATGTCATTTTTAAGATTACTTGTCCAGTATTTTTTATACAAAAAATAATGCTTTTTTGTTTGCCTTGTACATGTATTTTTTGCTACAAATCCAGTATAGATACAGGCGAAAGGGATTTTACAACCAGGATAAAACTGTAACGTATTGAATTTACAGTAAAATCTTGTTGTAAAAGGAAAGGTGTATGAAGGAAAAGATTTATCTTTTCTTAAGAGTTTTTTGTATGACAACATTGTTTGTCGTATCTGTTTCATGTGGTCTGTTTACTAAAAACGCATTTGCCGCGGATAAATTTATTACTGGTGGACCTGGAACATGCACGGTTGATGTATTGGGTGTGAATGCAAATGACAGTATGGCATATACTGTTGCTGCGTATGGTTTGATTTCATACAATTGTGAACCGGGAACATACTTGAATGTTTCCAATGTATCGGCAGATTGTACAGATTGTCCCGTTGGTTCGTATTGTCCAGGCGGTGTATTTACAGTGGAAAGTGAATATTTGGGAATAAACAAATGTCCTGATAATTATACTACTGCGACAACAAGATCAATATCGGAATCAGACTGTATACAGAATACACAACAACCCCCAGCAAATGTTCCCAGTTATCCAACAGATACGAATTCTTTTTATGCAACAACGCCTTTGATGTCTGCGGGTGGCATATTTAAATTTGATATATCTGCAGGCGGTCAGTTTACTATTGATTGGGGTGACGGTAGTGTACAAACTGTTAATAAAGAGATTGGTAAAGAAACATTTTCTCATACATACGCTAATGCTAATCAATATACTATCGAGATTTCCAGTCAAAATGTAACAGGATACAGTACTACAGATGCCGCAATCAGCTTCCAGTGCAAAGATGTGATGGGAAATTGGTTGGTTGAAAATCCATTGTCTGCCTTTGGTGGTACATTGGGTGGTGTGTTCCCGACATTGGAAAATGATATTCAGCCATTGTTTATAAAAACATTTTATGGTTGTGATTCTATCAATAACACCAAAATGCCGGAAAGATTGTTTAGTGGGTTATATGGTGTGGGTGCACCGCATATGTTTGATTCTACGTTTTATGGTTGGTCTATGCTGCAAGAAATTTCATCAGATGTATTTGCGGATCTTTATGGTCAACCGTCTGAATCAATGTTTGCATTTACATTTGCTAATACTGGATTAAAAAGTATACCTGTTGGGCTGTTTGGCAACTTTGGTGGCACGCCAACTAATCGTTTGTTCCAGGGGACATTTCAGAATACAGAAATATCAAATATTCCAGACACATTGTTCATGGGTATAAAGGGTGATTCATCGCAACCACTTGGGGAATACATATTTGCGAACACCTTTGAAGGAACGGACATTACATCAATCCCAGCAGGTTTGTTCAGCAGTGTACGTGGTACCCCGTCTGTCGGCATGTTCAGTAACACCTTTGCGTACACGAAAATCACCTCAATCCCGGAAAATTTATTCAGCACGATATCTGGTGCACCTGCAAAATTTATGTTCCAACGTACCTTTGCATCTACACCAATTACGTCAATTCCAAAAGATTTATTTGTTTCAATCAAAGGCGACCCAGCTGAATCTATGTTTGCCAGCACATTTGAATCATGTAAATCATTGTCGGGTCAGATTCCAGGCAGTTTGTTTGCAAATATCTCTGGAGCCCCAGTATATGGAATGTTTATGAGTACTTTCAAAAACAGCAGTGGCCTGTCCAGTTGGATTCCACCAGAATTATTCCGTGGTATAAAAACAGAGGGCTTTATAACAGGGCAAATGTCTGACGTTTTCTTGGGTACAGGTATCTTGGAAAAATGTCCTGTTAATATGATGCAGTATATTACAGGTTTTGAAGCGGACTTTGATTCCAAGGTATCTTGTACACCATGTCCTGAGAATTCGACCCAGGATGCAGGCCTGAATACATATTGTAATTGTGGTGCTGGGTACACGGTTGGTGGTGTGTTAAATGGTACACCCCAGGTTAAATATGGTGAAACATGTGAAGCGGTTGTTATTCGTGTTACATATTCGTGTGGTCAAAATTCAGGGGATTCATCTGTTGAACCGGACAGTGTTTCTTTGTCTTATAATCAAAGTTTAACGGTCGCGTCTGCTACAGGTTGTGTTATGGGCGGTTATAACTTCACTGGCTGGCAGGTTCGTGGTACAGACGTAGTCGCACAACCGGACGACAACCTGACATGGAATGATTTGGTGGGGCTTGGGTCGCAAGATATTCACTTGGTTGCGACATATGAACCGGGTGTATTCACAATAACATATAATTGTGATGATGGCACGTTGAATGATGGTGCAACAACAACCCAGACCGTTACATTTGGTGAAAATTTTACAGCCGCCAATTCAATATGTACCAAGGCCAATCACGTTCAAACAGGTTGGGTTGCATATTCTGGGGAAAAGCCGTTTGAATATGAGTTAAATCAGACAGCAACATATAATTTCTGGGAAAATAAAACATTTACTGCCACATATACACCTGTGTATACGGTCACATATTCATGTGGTGAAGGTACAGGTACAGCGCCAGAACAACAGGTTATTTTATCTGGTGAAAATTATACTCCACGTGATAATACATGTATTGCACCAGATGGTTATATATTTGATGGATGGACTGTATCAAACACAGAAAATCACATCAGATATCCAAATAAGACATACGAATATGGATATTTGGAAAACAAGACATTTACCGCCAATTATAAGCCTGCATGTTATAAAATCACTCTGAACGCATCTTATGGTGGTGGGACCGGTGGTACAGAGTTTATTTATAAAAAAATAAATTCTGCAACCGCATACAGTGATGAAGAATGTACTGTTGAGTTATCCAAAATAACCACTCCAACCAAAGAAAATGCCACATTTGCAGGATTTAAAAAGGCACCTGTTAGCTCTTTATCTTATTGTATCTTAGGTACGGGTGCCATTGTAACTATTCCTGGATGTTATATAACTGAGCCAACTACATGGTATGCGATTTATGAGTGTAATGATGGATATACAGGTTCTGGTGTGACTATTTCAGGTCGTTGTACACGCCCAATGTATAAAGTCACATATAATTGTGGTGCAGGTAAGGGAACAGCGCCAGAAACGCAGAGAGTAGAAGAGTTTACAAATTTTACCCCACAGCAAAATACATGTTATAGCAATGGATATGTATTTGATGGTTGGCGTGGTTCAAATGCAGCGTATGCTTACTTTTATCCGGGAACATCATATAATTATACCTATGGTAAAGATATAACCTTAACGGCGCAGTGGAAAGAATATAAGATAGACACATCAACGGATGAAGCTTTTGAAATTGGAATTCAACCATTTAATTATTCAAATACTCAAATTATGAACATTGGTATTGGGGCCGCTGGTAAATTTAAAATTGATTGGGGTGATGGACACGTTGAAGATATAGACAGAACTAATGATACAGGCTATTGGATTTATAGTCATGAATACGAGCCTTTTTATAAACATAATGTTGCTGATCGCAAAATAAAAATTTACGGTTTGGCGACGAATTATACAACAACGACAAATAAACAAGGCAGGTTGCCCAACCCTGTTTTCAAAATAGGTTGTGTTTCGGGTGCCGCTTCTGATACACCATATGTAAGGTGGGTTAATGGGCGATTGTCAAAAATATTCCCAACATTACCAGACGGTCGCCAACCCACATTTGAAGGTACATTTGAAAATTGTAAATTAGACGGATACAATGGTCATGGTGGTATTTCACAAACTACCTTATTTGCAGATTTGACTGGTAAACCACGTGCATATATGTTTGCGGATACATTTAAAAATACAGAAATTTCTGGTTATATAGATGATGTTATCTTTGGTGGTTACGGCAGTACTTTTGGTGGCGAAGATTCGACTGTGCCGTACCTGTTTTCTGGTACATTTGAAAACACAAAAATAGATAGTGTTGATTCGAATTTATTTTCAAAATTTAAAGGTGCACCGCAAGAGAGTATGTTCAAAAACACATTCAAAGATTGTACAGATTTATACAGAATACCTTCAAATACGCTGTTTCAATCTATTAATGGACCGGCTACAAGAAATATTTTTTATGGAACATTTGAGAATACCTCTATTTCACAAATCCCATCTGGTTTATTTGATACGATTGAAGGACCAACTACAAATGGTTCTGCCGAAGGTTTGTTTTATAATACATTCCGTGGGACCAAGATAGAAACAATACCTGCGGATTTGTTTAAAACAATTGAAAGTAAACCGTATCCACATATGTTCCATAACACTTTCTATGGTTGTTATAACCTGACAGAAATCCCAACAGGATTGTTTGATAGTATCCAAGGCCCCATTACCAATGCAAATGATGTATTTTATGGCACATTTAATATGGTTGGTAAAACGGATAAATCTACAGGTATAACAAAAATTCCAGATGGGTTATTTAAAAACATTACAGGTGTACCAGCAATCAATATGTTTAATGGTACATTCCGTAATACAAACATAACCTCAATTCCATCTGATTTGTTTAGTGGAATCAGTGGAGTGCCAAAATCAGGTATGTTCCTGGGTACATTTATGGAAACAAATATAACCCAAATCCCATCAGATTTATTTAGTAAAATAAAAGGTGCCCCAGCAGAAGGTATGTTCCAACAAACCTTTGAAAATACACCGATTACAAAAATACCTGCGGGTTTGTTTAAAAATATTTCTGGTAATCCAGTTGCAAGAATGTTCCAGCAAACATTTAAAAACTGTAATAAAATTTCTTCACAAATCCCAGAAAACTTGTTTGCAGGTATTGATGGACCGTTGCAATATCACTCTTTCTATGAAACATTTTATGGCATTGTTAACCCTACATTTGCGACAAATAACTATAACTTTATCCCACCGAAATTATTTAGCGAAATTACAAAGGGATCCGCAACATCTGATAATAATGCGATGTATAATCTGTTTTCGTCATCCAATTTGCGCACCGCATGTCCAAGAGAATATAAAATAGTTGATACAGGATTTAATGACTGGTTTTATTCGACACCTGACAATAAAGGTTCTACACAGAAGGTTGCATGTGAAAAATGTCCCGCCCATGCCAAGCAACAATCAAAAAATAAATGGGGATGTGAATGCGATCCTGGATACGGACCGATTACCACGGGTGATTCAGGCTCTTATGACCCAGAATTCTTGGATCCACTGGGCAGTGCCCCCGAAGAAAATCTTTATAATGCCCCCGGTATTTATTACAGTGGAATTGTCAACGAAAATGCAGATGATCTGGAAGAAAATATTGAAGATAATATAACGTCGTATAATCAGATTTGTGTTCCAATACGAACCCGCCTTAGATTCTATTGCGTACCAACTTTCATAGGTTTGGACCCAAAATTCGATGAGTTTCGTATGGCTTATTTTGGCAAAGGCTTTAAATTCCCAACCCAGGACGAATTTGAAACAGAATGTGGCGATTTGGTTGGGAATAAAAAACTTAGCCGTTGGGCATTTTGGTCGCAAGATTCTGATGTGGCCGGTAAAACATATGAACCGGGCCAGGTAATTACATGGAACTATACCAGCCCAGATACAAAAATATGGTTTAGCCCAGTATTTGAATATACTTGTGATAACAGTGCGGATAAATTTGACTGGGACGCGGCCAAGGCCGAAGGTTGGAATTTCGCAATTGTTACAACACCTGATACGGATGCCTTTGCGATAAAAATTGCCGCAGATGATGCCGAAGAGTTTATTATTGATTGGGGTGACGGTTCAATAACAACTGCACGACCTGGACCTGCGGGTTACCATTATGGGCATAAATACAACACAAATTGTTCATATGTAATTAAAATCAAAGGACTGGCCAAAACGTATCCCGAATTGGATGACAATGTTGGTATACCGGCTGTTTTTGGCTTCACATCGGGAGACGGCAAAAATTCAACAAATTACGTTGGGAACATAAAACGAATTTATGGCAGCCTTGGTGATATGTTCCCAACGTTATCAGATGGCACACAACCAAAATTCAAGGATGTTTTCAAAGGTGCGGTGAACCTGGAAGGGCCAATCCCAGAAACATTATTTACAGGTACACGAAAATCGGACGGCACATATCCTGTGCATGGTGCACCACGTGGCGCTATGTTTGAATCTGCATTTGAAGGTTGTTCTAAACTGTCTGGCACAATACCTGCTAATTTATTCAGTGTCAATGATGCATCGTTACATGGCCATATCAGCGAAAATGCGTTTAAAAACACATTCAAGGGTTGTGCTAATTTAACCGGTACCATACCACAATTATTCGGTCATTTTGGTGGATATGCCCCCAGTGCGTTTGAAGGTACATTCGAAGGTTGTTCTGGTTTAACAGGATTTCCAACAGATTCAAATGGTTTGCCGGCTTCTATATTCGCAAGTTATAGTGTGTCAGGGACTTCGGGACTATCCACCCAAATGTTTAAAAATACGTTCAAGGATTGTAGGTCTTTGTCCGGGGACATACCGTATAATTTGTTCGATGCATATGAAAAAACCGGCGAAAGCATGTTTGCGTACACTTTCTATGGCTGCAGTGGATTAAGCGGTATTGGTACCAGCGTTTCTGGTAAAAGTTTGTTTTCCAGCATCCAAGGCGCCGCGGGGTTGGCTAAAACTGCAATGTTTGACAGAACGTTCCATGGGTGTTCTGGATTAAAGTCTATCCCGGCGAATTTGTTCTCTGGTATCAGAGGTACGGCACCATGGTTGTTTAACGGAACATTTCAGGGTTGTACATCCATAACAAAGATTCCCTCTGGACTGTTTTCCAGTATATCAGGCCGTCAACAACCATATATGTTCAAAGAAACATTCCGTGGATGCACCGGCATAAACCAACCATTGCCAGAAAAGTTGTTTGCTGGTACGTCTGATTCTACTATATCAGGCATTGGTGATAATGGGACCGACTATATGTTCCAATATACATTCTATGATTGTAATAATATACCGGGCACAATCCCAGACAATACATTTGCGGGCATTACAACCCCAGGTTTCGCGATGTTTGACAGAACATTCCATAATTGTAAATCACTAGAAGGTCCAATCCCAGGAAACTTGTTTGGGGATTTATCTGGTAATGTACAAGAATGGATGTTTAATGGCACATTCGCAAATTGTACAAATCTGGATGGCCCGTTACCTGCAAAATTGTTCAAGGGAGGTCTCAGCAGTACTGGAATTACTGGTAAACCAGCGGAAAATTCATTCAAAGACATGTTTTATAATACAAAAATCGGTTCAAATACCGCACAAACATGGATACCGTGGGATTTCTTTTCAACTTTAACGAACACAAATTATAAAGCCGGTCCAATGACTGATATATTCCTGTCATCGTCATTAGCGACCGAGTGCCCCGAAAATATGTATGTATATAAAACAGGTTTTGAATCTGATTTTGATGGCAAGGTCGCCTGTAAAGAATGTCCGTCTGGACAATATCAAGACCCAGATAATAAATATCAATGCAAGGTATTGTCATACACATTGTCATACGATTGCAACGGCGGAACCGGTATCCTGCCAGATTCACAAGCGGTAAAATATAATGGAAAGGTTATATTACGGACAAATACTTGCACAAGACCAGGATATACTTTTGGTGGTTGGTATTTTGATGATAATCCATCTGTTGCGTTAAGTGAAGGTGTGTATTATACATACAAATATAAGTCGAATAAAACATTATATGCCAAATGGGACAAGGTAGTATACACCATTGAATTAGAAGACAGACATAATACTTTCACAGAAGATAACACTTCTATTTCTATAGAACCAGATGTTAATGTGGTACCAACACCACTGTATTCATCATATGAATCACCGACATGGCACACGGATAAACAACTGTTGTCAGATTCTGTGATTAAAACTTTGACAAAGTTGCCAAAGGTAAATAAATATATATTTACAGGGTTTACAGAAGCAAAATTCCCCGCGACAAATGCGACGCGTATAATATCGCGTACGGGTGCGATATTGCCACAGTCATTTCCGTATACCAAAAACACAACCCTGTACGCCCAATATTCGAAATGTAAATGTAATCCTGGGTTTGGTGTGGAAACATGTGATTTGGTTGAAACAAATGATAATAATGAATGTGTGTACGAAATAAAATGTAAAACTGGGTATTTTCTTGATAACCCGATTCAAACGTCTGCATTTATACCATTTTCGCCAATTTGTACGTCGGCCAAGATGCTTACTATTACATTGGATTCAGCCAAGTATACACAGACAGATTCAGAAATTGACACGAACAGCGGTTCCAGATTAGACGCAAGTGTTAATGCCGCCCCTGAAACATTGTATTTGAAACAAGGGTATGGTTGGTACAAAGATTCCACTGGGGAAAGTGCGATATCAGCCCTGTCGGTATTACCATCGATAACATCAACTGTTGGTACGGAACAAGAATTTAATGGTTTCTATACTGGCAAGGCGGGTACAGGTATTCAGATTATAGACAAAAATGGTAATTTATTGGTCACAGAACAGGTTTTGAACGCTTTTGATGCGGATGCGACTATTTATGCAGATTATATCACAATAACAAAAACTTACAATATATCGTATTCTTGTGGTACGGGTTCTGGTACACCACCTGAATCACAATTGCTATTATTCGGACAGAATTTTGTAGTCGCAGAAAATACAAATTGTGCTGCAGAAAATAAAAACTTTATTGATTGGCATGTATCTAATACCAATACTTATTTATCACCAAATCAATCGATTGTATATACGTATGCCACAAACATAACACTGGTTGCCAGATATGCAAATCAGACATACAATGTCACATATGATAAAAACAACGCTGACGCCACAGGTGATGCACCTGATTCACCATATACGTGTGTTGTTGGTGAACCGTGCCTGGCCCCAGATAATACATTTGTGTTCATTGGTCATGAATTTACTGGTTGGACATGTTCTGGTGCCACCAAGTGTAATGAAGATGGGTTTATTATATCATCTGGCTATGATTTAAATGAATTAAATGTCGCAGATGGTGATACGATTACATTATTTGCTCAATGGGCACCGTCCAAATTTAACATAGAATATGCAGGTAATGGCGGTACAGGCGATAACCCGACATTGACATATTGTGCATGGGACGATGCAACATGTCTGGCACCGGAAAATCCGTACGTTAGAAAAGGTTATGATTTTGATACATGGGAATATTATATAGACAATACTGGTAATCTTGGTTTGGCCGATCCTGGTTTTGATTTACATGATTTGTTCTATTTCAACCCAAATGTGGTTACATTAAAAGCCCTGTGGAATCCGATGCAGGTAAATATTAGATATGATGGCAATGGTGGAACAACGGCTGTATCGCCAATTGAGCCAACGCATTGTTCATTTGGTTCGTCGTGTGTGGTGCCTGATAATCCATATACCAAAGATGGTTATGTCTTTACAGGGTGGTTGTGTTCCGGCGAAAAATGTGCTGACACAACTCGGTTAATTGCGATTGGCGAAAGTATACATGATTTGTTATCTGATAATGTGGCAGATGGTGATACTATCACTTTGGTTGCCCAATGGGCAGAAAAACCAGCACCAAGATTTTATGTCGTATATAATGCCAACGGTGGTAAAGGTTCCGCACCATCAGAACCAACGGTATGCTTGTTTGACGATGTGAATTGTGCGGCACCAAAAAATACATTCATCAGAACAGGATATAAATTTGCAGGCTGGTTATGTACCGGTGATGATGCAGAATGTTCTGGTGCAACATTAAATCCATCAGACAGTTTGTATGGTGCGTCTTTGGTTGATGGTGCGACTGTTTACTTGGTTGCCCAATGGACCCCTATCAAATTTAAGGTAAATTATAATACTTATGGTGGCGGTTATTTTGCGACACAAACATGCACATATGATGAAGATTGCTTTATACCTGAAAACAAACCATATAAAACAGGTTATGAATTTAAATATTGGTGTGAAGTTGAAGACTGTCCAATAGTGTATATGCCTGGCGAAAATTTGCGTAATTTCACAGGTGTTGATAATGCAGAAGTAACTATGTATGCAAACTATGACAAAATAGAAATAGATTTTAACTTGGAATATTATGAAACTGGTGATTCCACAGAACCATTTGCTATTCAAACATGTTCAATGCACGAACCATGTATTGTCAAAGATGCAATTACCAGAACAGGGTACAAATTCAATACATGGAGATGCAGTGGTGACGTTGTATGTAATGGTGAAAATATTTCACCAAGCACAGACTTGTTTAACGTTTCAATAGATGGTTCAACTGTTAAATTGACAGGTGTTTGGGATCCAAATAAATTTAATGTTGTATATGATGGAAATGGCGGAACAACAGATGTAAATCCAATTGAACCCAGCGTATGTTTCTATGGGCAAAATTGTTTCGCACCTGAAAACATGTACGTTTATGACGGTTATGATTTTACATATTGGGAATGTTCTAGTGATACAGGGGATTGTTCAACGGTAAATATTGATGAAGGTGATAATATTTCAACACTGACATCTGTGGATGGTGCAACAATTACATTGACTGCTCAATGGATGCGTACACCTGAATTCCCATTCCAGGTTACAACAACCTCTGATACGACTGAATTTGCATTTTATATTAATGCGACTGGTAGATTCTATGTTGATTGGGGTGATGGCACAAAATATGAAACGATTACAATTTCAGATACAAACGGAAAAGAAGTATTGCATACATATCAACAGGCGGGTACATATGTCATTAAAATAGGTGGTGCGGCAACTGGATATGGCACCAGTGATGATATGCCTACGATTTCATTTACTGCTAATACAAATGTAAAGTATATAGATGGCAGTTTGGGTGCGATATTCAGCACATTACCTGATGGTACACAGCCTTCATTCTTTGATGCGTTCCACGGTTGTGCAAATCTGACGGGTGAATTACCAAAAGAATTGTTTGTTGGTATATCTGGTATTGGCCGACCACATATGTTTGTTTATACATTTGCAGATACTGACATACAAACGATTCCGGATACATTGTTTACACCTCTTGAACCTGTTTTGACAGACATGATGTTCGCATATACATTTACTGGGTGTGACAAATTGACATCTATACCTGCATTATTTGATGGCTTTACAACCAGTGCCCCACATGCATTCCAAGGCACATTCAGTAGTTGTACAGCATTGGAATCTATACCTGAAAATCTGTTTGGAACACCAGATAATCCATCCGATTATATGTTTGCAGAAACTTTTGCAGGTTGTACAAACATAACAGAAATTCCAGGTAACTTATTCGCACAACTGGGTAACACCCCGGGTACAGGAGTATTCCAAAATACGTTTGCCGCGACTGGTATTACAGAAGTACCTGCGGAATTATTTGCAAGTATTACAACACCGTCTCAGAATTTATTTAATGGCACATTTGAAAGTTGTGAAAATTTGACGACTGTTCCCAAAGATTTGTTCCAGAATATAACCAGTCCAGCCCCAGGCTTGTTCTATGGCACATTTGCTAATACTGGGTTAACCGCGGTACCAGAACTGTTTACGCACATGTCTGGTACACCAGATAAATATATGTTCAGTAATACATTTAGAGATTCTAAAATCAGCAGTGCAATTCCTGCAAATTTATTTGGGAACATATCTGGAAAGCCGGCACAATCAATGATGTTAAATATGTTTGCAAGAACATCTGCTACCAATTATATTCCACCAACATTATTTGCGAATATCAATAATACAGATTATACAGCTGGTCCAATGTCTTCAATCTTTGAAGATACTCAGATGTGGACCGAGTGCCCAACCGAAATGCGTCAGTTTATAACCGGATTTGAGATTGATTTATCGGGCAAGGTTTCTTGTGTAAATTGTCCTGCATACTCTGCACAACGGGCTGATGATGCAACATGGTGCCAGTGTTTTGAAGGATATTCACTAGATGGCACATCTACTGGTGAAATATATACCCAAACGATTGATTGCCAACCAATAAAATACAACGCAATATATTCTTGCGGTGATGGTTCTGGTACAGCACCTGTTGCTGACCAGGTAATGTATGGCACAGAATATACCGTGGCTGAAAACAAAGAATGCGTCCGCAATGGCTATACATTTACAGGATGGAAAACAGATATTAATGATATTAAATACGCTGCTGGTGAAGTTATTACATGGAATTGGAAAGCGGATGTAACATTTACCGCAACCTGGCAGAAGAACGCCTATACGATTACGTTTAATAAAATGGGTGGTACAGGTGGTACTGATTCTGTAACCGTAATGTACAATGAATTACCACCGGTAATAGAAGTTCCAACAAAAGCTGGCTATGACTTCGTTGGCTATTACGATGCAGAAAGTATAGAACAGGCAATAAAATTTTATGAAGGCAATGGAACACCCATGTTTAAATGGCCTTATGTATCTGATGGCACATTGTATGCACAATATATACCTATACAACATAACTATATATATGATTGTGGTAAGAACGGCGACGGTATAGCACCTGAGAGTGGCAGTATTGAATTTAATGGTTTATTCGTAGCGGCAGAAAACACGTGTATTGCACCAAATGGGTATATATTTGATAGTTGGGCGGTATCTGATACAAATGACAGGTTATCTGCAGGCGAAAGGATAACGTGGCCATATGCAGAAGACAAGATATTAACTGCCTTTTATGTACCTGGTGAATATACTGTTACATTCCATTCTAATTATGATGAAGACAGAACAGTTGTTGAAACCTTTGTGTACGATAATGCTTATGTTCTGCAGCAACAATATCGTAGAACGGGAAGTGATTTTGTTGGATATGCAACAACGCCGGATGGTGAGGTTGTATATAAAGGTGGTGCTGTTGTATCCAATTTGACGGATGTTGTCGGTGGAAATGTAGATTTATACTCTATATGGGAAACTTTAACTATACCGTTTGAATATGACGGCAATGGCGGAACTCAGGTTGTTGATCCTATTATTCCAACCTCTTGTTCCGGTGATGAAATATGTATTGCCCCAGAAAATCCATTTGAACGTCCAGGGTACGAATTTATAGGTTGGACATGTTTTGGACATGCATTTTGTGACAATGGATTGTTTGCGCCTGGGACAGACTTAAGGTCATCTATTATTGAGACTATATCCAAGAACGAAGTTATCACAATGACAGCTCAATGGAAACCTATTACATTTACAGTTGTATATGATGTTGATGGCGGTAATCCAGAAATAGAATCACAAACATGTACATATGATACAGAGTGTTTTGTATCAGATATAACACCAACAAAACCTGGATATAGCTTTAAAGCATGGGAATATGTTGATGGCGCCAACAAAGATTTAATATCACCATCAGCAAATATTACAAATATTACAGATGTTGCAAATGCTACAATATCACTGGTTGCTCAATATTACAGTACCCAATACACAGTCACCTATCATTCGAATGGTGGTGAAGGTTCTATGCCACAAAGCACATTTATGCATGATATTGCCGGCACATTATCTTCGAACACATTTACTAATGGTGATTTAGTATTTATGGGTTGGTCG
>JAZNBN010000024.1:0-6037 GCA_045587125.1 Candidatus Enterousia sp. | reverse complement strand
ACAAATCGATAGGTATCTATTCTGTTGGTGCAAATTGGCCTGCGACAATACCACTGGCCCATGCCCAATGTAAATTAAATCCCCCCAGATCGCCTGTAATATCTAAAACTTCTCCGACAAAGAATAAATTTTTACATAATTTTGATTCCATGGTTTTAGAAGATACTTCATCTGTAGACACACCACCACGAACCACTTCGGCTGTTTTTAACGTATGGTATTGAATATTTTCTTTTGAAATAAATATTTTGTGAATATTGTTTGCAATGTGCCGAATTTCATCATTTTTTATATCTGCAATACGGCGTTTATCTTCGTTTGCAATCCATTTTGCGATACGTGTTGGCAAATATTCGGATAAAATACCATAAATCGTCTTGCGCCCATTGGTTGATTTGGCATTGATTAAAACATTTGTTATATCTGTATCAGGTAATAAGTTTATATAAATTCCAGAGTTTATATCATATAAACTGGCACGGTACGCAGCCGGTCCACCAATACCAAAATAAGTAAACAGCATATCATCACGAATTTTTCTTTTTTCTATACTTATTTCTACGGGAACAGATATTCCAGAAAATTCCGGTGGAAAATACTTTGTTTTAATTGCACACAAAGCAGGGCGCACAGGAACAATTTTATGCCCGAAATGTTTGGCAATTTTATATCCCACATCAGACACCCCCACAGAATCAAACGAAGTGCCACCCGTGGCAACAATAACGGATTTAGAATAATATTTGTTGTTATTAGCCGACACACAGAATACATCATTTTGTTTGTTTATTTCTGTAACCTTGGCGTTATAAATAATTTGTTCTGACTTTATATCACGTAATAACGCATTTTTTACCGCATTGGCACCGGCATTACAGAAAAATCGACCATATGTTTTTTCTTCAATCGGTTGTAAATTATGCTTGGTTGCCCATGCTAAAACATCTGTTGGCTTTACCTTAGAAATAGCACTTTGTACAAATCGTGGATTGTTGCCAAAATACCTGTCATAATTTACAGATAGATTTGTAATGTTGCACCGTCCACCACCCGAAATTTCGACTTTACGTGCAGGTAGATTTGCCATTTCTAGAATTAATATTTTTTTATTGTTCGCAATTGCAGTTCTTGCTGCACTTAATCCAGCAGCCCCCGCACCAATAATAATTATATCATAAATATTCATATTTTGATTATAGCATTAAAAAACACCCCAGTAAAGGGGTGTTCAATATTACCATTCCAGATATCCTGGATTACACTTGTGCTGACAACGTGTGCCGTCCCACCATCTGTGTCCTGTTTCATCTTTTTCATCAATACAAATCAATACGCATTGATTATCAGATAACATATACAGTTCACCTTGGTGCATACAGGACGCGATCTCGCATTCTTGGATATAACTGCTTACTGCGATTTCGCCACTTTCTGCATATAAATTATTGCAACGACCACATTGTTCCCAATTTGCATCGTCAGTCAGACTTGGGTCATTTGTGTAACCTGGATTACATTTTTCAATAATACATCCTGACCAAGATTGTGTTACGATATCCCATTCTTGATATCCATAACCATGGTCGGTTGTACAATCTTTTATATCAGGTACACACGCAAGTTCTTCTACATGGTATCCTTCTTGACAAGCGATTACACTGCATTCACCAAAAGATAATGTTGATTTATCCCAAACACGTTGTGCATCCGTTGCATATGGTGCATCACATGACACAATATCTGGTTCACATTGATCACCATTTGGATGATATCCTGCAATACATGACTTGATCATACAGTTACCAATTGTATCATAAGTCTTTGCGTAATCACGATCACATGGTGCGCATTTCCCATCAATCAATTCTTCATAGTATCTACATGCAGACTCAACACATGCACCATTGATGATATTACATGGATTATTTTCCAAAGATATACCTGTATTATATGTACATTCATTTGGGTAATAAACCTCCATATCATCTGCTTTTGCAATACCGTTTACTACTGTGATATCAGGACATGTTGCCTTACACGCTTGTGCAGTCGTAGCAGCAATCATGCTTGTTTTATACTGAGTTATTTCAGTTGATAAATCAGAACACGCCACGCACTTATCCATCAACCCCATTTCGTCAGTTTTATATGTACCTGTTTCACATGGTGACCACATGGCATACACGGTTGTATCTTTGTTAATCCCATTCGGAAATGTAATTGGAGTCAAAGCGTTTGGCGATTCTGCCCAACCTGCGAATACATATCCAGCACGTTTCATTTTTGATCCAATGCTCTCACCACTAACAGAAACACATGGCTCATCAGGCATACATGTTGTTGGGAACAAATCCATTATACCTGTTCCAGCATTCATATCATAAGATAACTGATATGCGTTTTGTTTCCATTGGGCAACAAAGTTTACAACATCTTTAGTATACTTCCACTTTAATTTAGCCTCAGAATCATATATATCAGATGTGTCATACGCCTTCCAGCCATCGAATATATACCCTGGTTTACTGCACTTTGTACCAGCGGGCATAGTTATGATAGAATCATATTCAATATTGGCCATAGATTCAACCGCCCCTGCCAAATCACTACAATAAAATTTTGCATTATATGTATTTGGTTTCCATTTGGCTTTTGCAAATACCGAGAAGTTTCCTTCTGGACATGCCGTTGCATATCCTGTTAAATCATCAACCGTTGACCATAGTTTATGATAAAGTATCACGTTATCACAATTGGTTTCCAAATCCCAACCGGTCAAAGTATAACCAGGACGACTAAATACATTGCTTCCTGATGAACACATACCATTACCAATACAGCCTAAAACGCACTTTTCCTCACCATAACAATCCTGAGTTGTAGTTGAACTTAATTGTACGATATCAGATAAATTCCAACCTGCATCATACATAATCGTCAATTTTTTACTTTGTGAATTGCGTTTATCTTCAATACAAGCTTTAGAAGATATTACTTTTTCATCTTCACCAATATATTCTGGTAAACATTCAAAGCGACTGTACCAATATCCCACCCCATTAGACAAGTTACATTCTGCTTCTGTACTGAATGTGCCGTCTTCTGCAATACATTGATAACCGGTCGTCAAAGGATAACGCGCAGAACCATTATATGCACCTACAAACTTTGCATTTGCTTTCTTTGGCAGTGTACTTATAACATCTGTCAAATTATCAATCGACATTTGGCACTTTGCATCGCTATAAACAACCGTATCATCTGTCTTCTTATAGACAATAACCATATCTGAATCACTGCCCCCCATTGTACTGTTAATTCTTAATAGATTACATACAGGAGTCCACTCTGCTGTCGCTGTTACAGATGCATTTTCTGTAATCATTTGTGCAATATCCATATTGCCATCAACAGAATAGAATACATTATTCAAATTAATACCATCATACACTTTCCAACCGGCAAATGTATAACCTGGGCGATTAAAAGTATAACCGCTTGGATAACCTTCTTTTGGTAATTCACAGGCTACATTCTTACATATATCTGCTGTATACATAGGAACATTACCAGAACCACCATTTAAGTTAAATACAACTGTTGTCCCAATATTATTGTCTGCCCAAACAGCAATCAAAGTATATGTGTCAGAATTTGTATAATCCCATGTAATTGGACCTGTCAAAATCTTGTCAAATCCAGATATACGCCACCCAGCTAAAATAGGTGCATTTGCAGGTGCAGTACACGTGTTTTCTGGTAAGTTAAATTCTGCCCCATATTCAATAGTTCGTCTAGATGGACCTGTGCCACTGCCCGCACCACAATCAAAGTTTATATTATATGTCTTTGGTTGCCATTGAGCCGTTGCAATCACAGAAAAATTATCTGATTCCGAACAAGCTTTAACAGCACCGGTTAAGTCTTCCAACACAGGGGCCTCTAACTCATAAAATACATTCCCACTACAATTATCATTCAATATCCAGCCTGTTAAATTATAACCAACACGACTAAATACATTACTCTGACCATCAGAACATGTTGCGCCATCTATACAACCCAGGATACAATGTCCCTCGTCAGTCGTAGTACAAACCTGTTTCGTGTTATTTACGCCACTTACACCTGTTATATTCATACCAGCATTATAAGTGATGGTCATTTTCATAAATCTCTCTTCCCACTTTGCTGTAAGTGTTTTGTTTGTATCATAATCCCATACGATTTCCGCACCTGGTTCTACTAACTCACCATCCAATAACCAACCAACAAATTCCATTCCAGCATGTTGACAGGTTAAATTATTCAAAATAGTAACAGTATCCCCCTGTAACACCTGTTGTTTCGCAGGCGGCATACCATTGCCAGAGCCACAACTATAGGTTATTGTGCTTACCGGAGGACAAGCCCCAGCTGTAACCTCTTTGGTAACTTTACATTCAAAGCGGTTATACCATCTGACATTACCATATACATTGCATTCTTCCTGTTCCTCAATTTCACCCTGGGCACCAATACATGGATAACCCGTTGTCAAATAATTACGCCCTGTACCATTATATGTTCCGACAAATACCGCGTTATTTTTTATTGGTGTTTCCATATCAATATCACGCAAATCTGTAACTTCATTACCCGGTGTGCAATTTGCATCTGCGTATGTCTTTACATCATCTGTTATTTTATACAGTCTAAATTCAGGAGTTTCACCACCGCTTATAACAATTGTATTACACAATGGTTCCCATACCGCTGTTGCTGCGATGGCAACATCATTAGTAATACCACTGCCTATATCTGTACCAGCAGGTTGTAAATTGTCATTAAAATTAATTGCATCATTTAATGACCAGCCTACAAACTCATAACCAGTGCGACTAAATTCATAACCTAAATCACCAGATTTTGGTAATACACAACTTAAACTTGTACATTCATTCGGTGTCAACTTTGGTGCAGTACCAGAACCTCCATTTAAGTTAAATACAACCGACGCACTGGACATGTCTGTCACCCATTGCGCAACCAATGTCTTGTTATCTGTATAATCCCATGTAAAGGACGCTGTTTTAATATCGTTTGTTCCAGATACTTTCCAACCACCAAAGATCATGTCACCATTTGTACATGTGTTCTCTGGTAAATTAAATGTTTCATCATAGGTAACAGTTTGTTTAGACGGAGCAATACCACTGCCACCACCACAGTCAAACGTTACTTCATAACTTATAGGTTGCCATTGAGCCTGGGCTGTAATCGTAAAGTTACCCCAATCACACGCATTCGCAGCACCAGTTAAGTCTTCAATGCTGTTCATAGTGGTGTCAACGCCAATTACTTCACCCAATCCACCACAGTCATCATTCAATACCCAACTGGTTAATGTGTAACCAGGTCTAGTATAAATGTCCTGAACTGTACAATCTTTATTTTCCATACAACCTAATACACATGTCCCAGTCCCAATACATAACTGAACTGTCGTATCATGTACAGGGCTTACATTAGTTACTGTGTAGTCACCATAACTATAAGATATCCACATCTTATTTTGATCAACTGAACATTCTTCCTTGGTAATTACACCTGCATATGTGTACCCAGCATTACATTCAAAGCGACTGTACCATTGTGTCGTACCACTTACATTACATTCAGCCTCTGTACTAAATGTGCCGTCTTTTGCAATACATTGGTAACCGGTCGTCAAAGGATAACGCGCACTGCCATTATATACACCTGCGAACGTCGCGTTCGCTTTTGTTGGTACTGCAGATACATCCGCCAGTTTAGTAACAACTGTCTTACAAGTGTTATCACTGTAGGTTGCAGTTTCTCCTGTCTTCTTGTAAACCTCTATCACGGCATCATCACTGCCACCAGCTATATTGGTTATTCTTATCAGATTGCATTCCGGTTCCCATACCGCAGTTGCTGCGATGGCAACATCATTAGTAATACCACTGCCTATATCTGTACCAGCAGGTTGTAAATTGTCATTAAAATTAATTGCATCATTTAATGACCAGCCTAC
>JAZNBN010000023.1:0-65120 GCA_045587125.1 Candidatus Enterousia sp. | reverse complement strand
CCTGGGGACAATCTGTGATACGATGCCTTTGTTCGGGTTAAATCGTGCGTTTGTTGCAACGGGATTAAAGGTGTTGGGGTTGCAACAAAACCTGGGGGTGCGCGTCTTGATGGATGTTGCCGGAATAAAAAAGCCGTCTGTTTATGCCGCCGGATTTGCGTTGGGACCACGGTTAAATGCGGCGGGCCGATTGGATTCTGCAACACCTGCGTTAGAGTTGTTGTTGACGGATAATCCTTTGATTGCGTATGATTTGGCCGAAAAATTGCATCAAATGAACCAGGAGCGAATCGATATTCAAAATGCAATTATGTTGCGCGCATGTGAAATGGCCCAACAATGTTGCGAGTCTGGACGTTGCAGTTTATTTGTGTGCGGTGATAATTGGCATGGTGGTGTTATGGGAATCATTGCCGGACGATTAAAAGACAAGTATAATTTACCGTCGTGTGTGGCAACACGTGCCGATGGTATAATAAATGGTTCGGGGCGTTCAATCGCAGGAATTGATTTGGGTAAAATTATTCATGATGCGTTGGCTGCGGGTATTGTGTCCGAGGGTGGTGGGCATGCGGCAGCAGCAGGATTTTCTTTGCCGGCAGAAAATGAAGATGCGTTTTGCAGGTTCTTGGAAAATGCTGTGAATGAACAGTTGCATGGTGAAAGACCCAGTCCACAGGTCTTGGTTGATGCAGAAATTGATGCCGGGGGGGCAAATATGCGGTTGGTGCGTCAATTGGGGGCTTTGGAACCTTTTGGTCAGGGAAATCCAGAGCCCTTGTTGGTGTTGCGTGATGCGCAATTGCGACATGTGTCCGTTATGGAGGCAGGGGGTGCACATTTGCGTGGAAGTGTGGGGACAAGTGCGGGAACAAAATTGGCTTTTGTTGGTTTTAATTTGGTTGGGACGCCAGTTGGTGATTTTTTACTGGACGATGCAAATACAAATACTACAATAAAGATGTTGGGTAAATTGAAAGAAAATGAATACAACGGTCATATAAGTGTTCAATTCGTATTAGAAGATATTGCAATATAGATGGGTGTTATGGATAAAAAAATAAAAGAATTTTTAGAACGTGTACGTAATGCAAAATCAATCGCAATTATGGGACATAAAAATCCTGATGGCGATTCTATGTGCAGTGTTTTGGCGTTGGCACATTTAATAGAACTGAATTTTGGAATTCAGCCATTGTGTGTTTATGATGGTAATATTCCAGATGCGTTGGATTATGTGCCTTTGCGTTCGCGTATAAAATATTATGAACGTGTTGATATCAGTGCACCTGTTGATTTGGCTATTGTTATGGATTATGGAAATCCTGTACATATTGGTGGACCACGTCCAATTGTTGATAATGCAGGCTTTGTAATAGAAATAGATCATCATAAAAATGAAAATACAATTGGTAATTTGTGCATAAATGATGATACAGCCGCGGCAACTGCAGTTATTGTCTATAAAATAATTCAGGCTGGTAAATTGGAAATAAATCAAAAAATTGCTGATTTATTGGCTTTGGCAATATTGACGGATACAGGTAATTTTAAATTTACTCGTAATGGTGAAGTGTTGCGTATTATGGCTGATTTGGTTGATGGTGGTGTTAATATCAGAAATTTAATTGAATTGATGAATAATAAACCGCGTAAGGCTGTACAGTTAGAGGCCAGAACGGCTGCAAATGCAGAATTCTTTTATCATGACAAATTGGCGTTGGCAATTGTAGAAAAGAAAGATTATAAGTATTTGGACGGTCGTGGTGAAACAATTTTAAATTTATTAGGACAAATCCAAGGTGTTGAATATATTGTTTTATTAAAAGAACAAAAAGCAGATCAAACAGGTATTTCGATTCGTAGCCGTAGAAAACCAATTGATAATATAGCAATCGCACTGGGTGGTGGCGGTCATGAAAGGGCGGCAGGTGCAATTGTACGTGATACAATTGAAAATGTAAAAAAACGAATTTTAGAATTATTCAAGGAGGCATAAATTGATAAAAAAAATATTCTTCTTGGTGGCGTTTTTTATGAGTTCTTTTGGTGCGTTTGCATCGGTAGATTCTGGTTTGGTGAAAAAAGCCGAAAAATATTTGAATTCTATAACTGGGCTTAGTGGCGGATTTGTTCAGACGGCTAATAAACGACAAGAGAAGGGCCTGTTTTCAATGTTACGTCCAGGACGGGTCAGATTGGATTATGACAATATGCCAATCCAATTGATTTCAGATGGACACGATTTGTATTTCTTTGACAGGTCTTTGGATCAAATTACAACGGTACCATTGACCAGTACGCCAGCAGGTATATTGGTTCGTAAAAATATTGATTTAACAGGTGCAGATATAAATGTCGTAGAAACAAAAGATTATAAAAATTATTTTGAATTGAAATTAAATCTTCGCGGACAAGAGGGATTGGGACATATGGTTGTTGTGTTTGATAAAAATCCTGTGAAGTTAAGTGCGTGGACGGTTGTTGATGCAACGGGTGCTGTAACAGAAGTCGTATTTCGTGATTTAAAAGAAAAAACAAAATTTGCAAAAGATTATTTTCAAATACAAAGACATAAAACAATCAGTACCAGTGGTGGTGACGATTTTTATGATTAAGAGTCAAAATGTTTGGAATAAGTTTGTCTGAATTTTTTGTAATATTTGTTGTCGCAGTTTTGGTTATTCCTGTGCGTAAGTGGCCTGATGTGGCGCGTGTTTTGGCACGATTGGTAAATATGGTACGCAGTTTTATATGGAAAATTACGGATGTTTCTGAAAATTTAAAACAACAAATTGATTTAGAAAAACCAATTGATGAATTGATTCGCACAACCACAGATGACGTGTTAAATGGTATATCTGTTAAATTGCCTGTAAAGAAAAAATCCCAGAAATCATGCGTAAAGAAAAAGGTGTCAAAATGAAAAAAATGACACTTATGCAACATTTTTCAGAACTTAAACAAAGAATTTTATGGGTGTTCTTGTTATTTATGGTGTTCTTTGTTTGTGGTTGGTATGTTGCACCTTGGATGCAATCTTGGTTGACCCAGCCTTTGTTAAATGTGTGGTCGGATGGAATGTTGTTGTATGCAGCGGTTACAGATGGATTGATGATACAGTTTTCTTTGGCTGCTTTGTTTGCAATTGTTGCAATTGTGCCTGTGGTTTTTTGGCATGTGTGGGCATTTGTTAAACCGGGACTTAAACAGTCAGAACAAAATTTTATCTGGCCGATGTTAATTTTATCACCAATTTTGTTTTTATGTGGTGCAGCATTTGTGTTTTATTTATTGTTACCAATCGTGTTTAATTTTTTTGTTGGATTAAATACTGCGGGTAACGTGCCAAATGTATTTTTACCAGACGCCCGTGAATATTTACAATTCATTATTAAAATGTTAAAGGTATTCGGTGTGGCATTTCAATTGCCTTTGATTATGGTTTTGTTAAATAAAATTGGAATTATAGACAGATTAAATGTTATAAAAATGCGTAGGTATATCATTGTTTTAATTGTTGTTTTGGCTGCAATTTTAACGCCACCAGATGTCGTTTCTCAAATGTTGTTGGCATTACCTTTGTATGCTTTGTTTGAAATCAGCATTTTATTTATGCGTAAATAGTTATTTTATGCTATAATGGGTGTGTGAAAAAAATCATCTGCATTTTATCTGGTGTTTTGGTAACGCAAACTGCGTGTGATTTGCGACCAAAAATAATGTCATTGCCCGATTCGGTTGGGGACTTTATTTCAGCTCGTTATCCCGCATTGTTGGCGGACCCAAATACACACCCGGAAATTTATAATTCTGCTGCAACAGACTATGATTTATATGCATCGCCTGATTTATATGGTGGTGAAACATCAGATGATTATGTTATTTATGCCAGTGTTGATGACTATGTTGCCCCGTCACAGGATTCGTCTGTGGATTCAGGTGGGAAAATTATGTACGGGCAATATAAACAGGAAATCAAAGATGATTATTTGGTTGTGCCAGAATATGGTAAATCGGAACAGTTGTCTGATAATGTTCATGTTATAGTTGCAGGGGATACATTATATAGTTTATCTAAAAAATATAACACGTCTGTTGACCAATTGGCAAAATTAAACAATTTATCAGAACCATATCAATTGTCTGTTGGACAAAAATTACAGGTTGCCGCAAAGACTGTGGAATCCAAACAAGATACATTAACGGTCAGAAAACCTGTGGTTTCACGTGGTGAAATGCGTGTTGAATTGCAAGAAATAAAAATTGCCCCAGGTGATACTTTGTATTCGTTGTCACGTAAATATTCTGTGCCGGTTAATGATTTGGCGGTTATGAATAATATCAAGCCACCATTTACCTTATCTGTGGGTCAGGTTTTGCGTGTGCCTGATTTACAGGGTGTAGGTGTTGCCCAAGAATCAAATGGACAAACTGGTAAAGAACCTGTGGTGGCGGCAAAAACAAAATCAGAACCAGTAAAGAAAATATCTTCGGACCCATCAAAAAAGTTACCAAAAATAACAGCACGTTCTTCTACGAAATTTAGTTGGCCTTTGCGTGGCAAGATATTGTCTGATTATGGTGCAAAATCAAATGGTCTGTTTAATGATGGTATAAATATTGCTGCATCAAAGGGAACTGCAATCAAGGCGGCAGAAAATGGTGTTGTGGCATATGCGGGTAATGAAGTAAAAGGTATGGGAAATCTGATTATTATTCAGCATGATGCAGGTTGGATGACTGTGTATGCACACATGGATTCTATGAACGTTAAACGTGGAACAAAAGTTTCTGTTGGGCAAACAATTGGCATGGTCGGCGAAACAGGCAAGGTGGACAGACCACAATTGCATTTTGAAATCCGTAAAGGTACCAAGGCATATAATCCATCTTCTTATTTGAAAAAGTAAACGAATCGTTTTTATGAATACTGTCTAATCATAAAAATAAAAAACTTGTGATAATCTGGTGGTTATAACAGGGGGATTTTTATGATTAAAAAAATAATTTTTGTGTTGTGTTTAATATTACTTGTTCTGTTGGTTGTATGGGTTGTTGTTAAAAATAATAGCAGAAATAAACCAGAAAAATATCGTGCATCAGAACGTGATAATGATGTTGTCATATATGACATAGGTGATTTAGAAAAACAGGCCCAAGAAATAATTCCAAAAGGTGCTTTTGATTATATTCGTGGTGGGGCAGAAACAGAAAAAACTATGCAACGGAATGTTTCTGCGTTTGATATGGTTGATATTTATCCGCGGGTTTTAACCGGTGTAGATATCCCAGATATTGCAACATCAATACTGGGGATAGATATATCTTTGCCGGTTATTGTGGCACCTGCGGCTGCACACGGGTTGGCACATGTGTCCGCCGAGGCAGGAACAGCACGTGGGGCGGCGGCATCTGGTACAATAATGAGTGTCAGTAATTATGCCAGCAGTACTTTGGAAGAAATTGCCAAAGCAGGTCATGGTGCACCACAATGGTTTCAATTGTATCTTAGTAAAGATGATGAATTTAATCGTAAAATAGTTAAACAAGCACAGGACTTAGGATATCGTGCAATTATACTAACAGTTGATGCACCGATTGGTGGTAACCGAATTGCAGATGCCAGAAATAAATTTAAATTTCCTTTGAAATTGCCGAATGTTGCACAGAAAAGTGTGAAAACCCAAGGGCAGGGTATAAGCAGTATATTTGCTGCATCGCAAAATGTTTTAACCCCATATGATGTTTTTCGTGTTAAATCAATGACGCATTTGCCTGTCATTGTTAAGGGAATTCAACACCCAGATGATGCAGATTTAGCAATAGAATGGGGCGCAGATGCAATATGGGTTTCAAATCATGGGGGGCGACAACTTGACGGCGCGTCCGGTGCGTTTGAAGTTTTGTCTGAGATAGCGGCACGTGTAAACAAACGTGTGCCTATTATTTTTGACAGCGGTATCAGACGTGGTCAACATATATTTAAAGCGATTGCCAGTGGCGCAGACGTTGTGGCCATTGGTCGGCCTGTTATATATGGTTTGGCATTGGGTGGTTGGCGTGGCGTTGTGTCTGTTTTCGATTATTTAAAGGAAGATTTAAGGCGTGTAATGTGGTTGGCAGGTACAGCGAATATTGAAGAAATAAAAAATGTAGAATTGCGTCCGGTTGATTGGTGTGCGATAAAAACTTGCAATTAGTAGAAAAAAGTCTATAATTGTCACCGTTATTCAAGGAATAATATCGGATATGGATGCGTAGCTCAGTTGGTAGAGCAACTGACTCTTAATCAGTGGGTCCAGGGTTCGAGTCCCTGCGCGTCCACCAAAATAACCACCGTATGGTGGTTTTTTTATGTGCTTAAAAATTATTTATAATATGAAAAAAATCCCAGATTTTGTGCGTATAGAACAGGTATCCATACCTATAACAATAATTAAATTACTTTGATACAATCATAGTGTTGACATGAAACTTTGTAAAAAAAACATAAAAGGAGAAAAAATGAAAAAAATAGCAATTTCAACACTGGCAGTGTTGTTAGCATGCCCTGCATTCGCGGGTATTAATCATCCAGACCAGGGCAGTTCTTGGCAAATGTGGGGAATGGACCCATATGTTGGGCTGCGTGGCGGTATCAGTTATACAAACCTGAATTACAGTTATGATGGAAATAAAGAAGCAATGACAGACTTTGTTTTCCAAGGCCGTGCAGCATTAGGTTTGGAAGTATGTGATACAGTACGTTCTGAAATCGAATGGTCTTATTTTGGTAAAATGTCAGATCAAGAAAACTTTGGCACCGTAGGTGGTGTTGATGTTGAATCAAAAATGCAGACATTGTTGATGAATGGATATATGGAATTTGGTTCTTATAAAATGGTTCGTCCATTCGTTGGTATGGGTGCAGGTGTCGCATTTGCAGACATAACACGCAGTGGTGCAAATGTCCCACATCATACAGAAGATAAAACGCACTTTGCTGCGATGGGTACGATGGGTTTAACATTTGATATGGAAAGTTTTGCAGTTGATGTAGCTGCACGCTATACATATGCAGATGTTCGTTCTGGTCTGCATAACTTTGGTGGCGATATTGGTATCAGATTTATGTTCTAATAAAAATGCCCCATTTGGGGCATTTTTATTACGTTTGTTAATCTAATTTTGCAAGTGCCAGTTTGTTTAAGAATCCTTCTTCTATTGCACTTAATAAAGAATTTAAACCTTCATTTGTTTCGCCATCATTTTGTAATTCTTCTAGATGTGAAATTATATTTTCGCATGATTTTATCAGATTCGTATTTACGAATTTTGGGTTTAAGATGGATTGGTTGAATACTTTTTTATTGTCTGTTGCCATAAAGTATGTTTCAGAAATAGAATCAACCCAGTCATCTATGTTTTCAGATAATCTGTCAAATAACAGATGTTTTGAATAATTGTCTGTTGACCAATGATTGATTTTGCATGCGTATTTAAAAGCAATCAGATGTTGTATTAATTCATACATTTTTTTCTCCTTTGGTAAGTATGCAATTGTAAATATAACATATGTAAAATATATGCGTTACAGGATTGTCTTCAAAATGTGCTATACGCACGAAAAGCTAAGATTCCTAGGGAATCAAACCTGGGGAAATGTGATAAAAAATATATTACAGTATTCTGTGTAACCACAAAAACAAAAGGAGAAATCTATGAAAAGTTTAACACAAAAAATAGTTACATTTGCATCTGTTTTGGGTGCGGTCGCATTGTTGGCAGGTTGTACAACAAATTGTCCTGATAAAAGGCATCATGTAAAACATCATGCGTATCAGGCACAGCCGATAGAAGTGATAGAATCTGATACAATCGTTTTTTATCAGACACATACAGATGCAGATGTTAACCATGTGTATGCAAAAATGTACACACATAGCAGTGATGGTGGACAGTCTAGAATGGGACATATCAAATTCCGTGAAACAGACAAAGGTTTGAAAATGGAGGTTGATTTAAAGGATTTGCGTCCAGCGGTGCCATACACAGTGCGCTTGTATCAATGTGAATCATGTTATAACGATGTAAAATGCTGTAATAATGCACATTTAATAAATGTTAATTTGCCGATGTTACAAGCCGGTGAAAGTCGTCATTTGAAACAAACTTATATTATTCAAGGTTTGAGTGCTGCACAGATTGATGGCGCAAATATCTATTTGGAACGTGATGGTGGATATAAAGCGGGTTGGGGTAAATTAGAAAAGTAATTTTGCCTATATCTAATAAAAACACCCGTACGGGTGTTTTTATTATGTTTTTACTTTAAGAAAATATTCTTATGTGCTAGGATTTTCGTATTATGAAGGTCTTAGGAGTTATTTTGTTTTCACTGTTGTTTCTGGGTGCATCAAATCGTGTGTTTGGTGCCGAGGTCATAGGGACTGGTATCTATGGCACGATTCGTAATTTTAGTACAGATACAATTATCTTGAATGACGTAATTGTTGCACCTGATAAATTGATTATAGATGGTTTGATAGAACTGGAAAATCATGGTGTAATCCAAACAGATGTTTTCTTGGCAGATGGAACAAGTTTATTTCTTAGAAATACAGGTGATATAAATGCAAATTTTGATTTGGGTACAGGTTCTGTTTTATATCATAAAATCAGTACCAGTGATGAAATAAAACATGTGGATTTTAATGTAAATTATACAGCGTTTGTTGAAAGTACAGAAGTGTTGTCTTTGACTGGGGTAATCGATGTTACAAACAGTGCAGATAAAGTTTTTATACAAAATACAATCATAAATATAGATGGAATCCCGCAAGAGTTTAATAACTCAATTGAATTAGGTAACAAAGTTTCTTTTGTTTTAGGTAATTTAGATATGTTATATCAAGGTGTTGTATTAAATGATGTGCGTGGTTTAACAGAGGTAAAATTTATATCTAATAATCAAAATCCTATGTTTTCAGATTATGGGTATATAAAAAATAATAAATTATATGTCGGTCATGTGCGTTCAACAGATTATGCAAAAATTTATCCGAATGATTTAGGTGATTTTTTAAATTCAGCACGTGATTCAGGTAAACATGATTTGTTGTTTTCGTATTTGGATAATGCAATGACGTATGACGAATTGGATGATATTATGAGCGATTCGTTATTGTTTAATCCAGATAAATTGTTCCAACCGTTGCGTATAATTAATTCGTTAAATTTTGTAGATGGACATTATGAATCTGGAAATCTGGGTGGTGAAATATTTGGAATTTCATCGGATAATTTTTATGCGTATGGATTGGGCACAAACGTTGGATTCAAAGTATCTGATAATTTGTCTTTATATGCGATATTTAAAATAGGTACATTAGATTATCAAAGTGATATTGATATATTAAGCGGCAGTATATATGGATTGAATGTCGGTGCAAAATATTTATTAGATTCAAATATGTTTGTTCGTGGAGATGTAGGTTTGTTGGCATTAGATACAGATATAGAAAGAGTGTTTTACAATAATAAAGAAATTAAACAACCGTGGGTAAATTCTGGATATATAAATGCAGATGTTGGACATGTGTTTCAGTTTATAGATACTGTGTCTGTAACACCGTTTGTGGGACTTTGGACTGATTATTACAGTGTTGATAATTATAATGATTACGATGCTAATTTATATCTTGGAACGGATATTGATTTTGATACGGAATTTTCAGGGATTAAATATTTTTATTCTGCACGTGGTGTCTTTAATACAGATATGTATTTTATGTTAAATGGTAAAGTTGGTATTTGGTCGGTGACAGATGCAATGGGTGGGGATTTATCTGTCAGTGTATCTAATACGGACAATGTTATGTCTTATAAAGTAGCATTGAATACCAGAATTGCTTTTTAAACTATTTTACCACGCAGTGATGCTTTGTTTGCATCGGTGATTTGAATCTGGACCAAAGTTGGGGCAGTTGTGCCGGCAGGTACAGAAACAACGCATTGTTGCATGTATGGTGTGCGGTATATATAGTTTTTACCGGTTTTATCAGGACCTTCTAATAAACATTCCATTGTTTTATCAATACAACTTTCATTGAACGTGCGTTGTAATTCATTTAATTTTTCGTCCAATTTAGCCAATCGTTGGGCTTTGATATTTTCAGGTATTTGATCAGGCATCAACGCTGCCGCAGTGTGTGGACGTGGTGAATATTTGAAAGAGTATGAATTTATATATTTGACGGTCTCTGCTATCTTCATAGTTTGCTCAAAATCATCATCTGATTCACCAGGAAACCCGACAATAAAGTCAGATGATATTTGAATGTCTGGACGGGCGATTCGTAATTTATGTATTATGTCCATGTACAGTTCCAAACTGTATGGTCTGTTCATGCGTTTAAGTACGTTTTCAGAACCACTTTGTATCGGCATGTTCAAGAATGGTAATAATTTTGGTTCTGTGGCAAACATGTCTATTAAATCGTCTGTCATTTCGGTTGGATAACTGGATGTAAAGCGGATGCGTTTTACAGAATCTATTTTAGCGGTTTCACGAATTAAATCAGAAAGACGATATGTTTTGCCTGATTCGTTTGTGTATTTATATCCGTTTACATTTTGCCCCAGAAAACATATCTCGATTGCACCAGTAGACGCAGCATGCAAGGTGTCACGCATAACGTCATTAAAAGAACGGGATAATTCACGACCACGTGTGTATGGAACAATACAGTATGTGCATACGTGATTACAGCCTTCTTGGATAGGAATATATGTAACAGTTGGGCTGGTTATCATTTGTGGCATTTCATCAAATTTTTCCAGACCACCTAAATCAATGTTTAATAATCTGGCATCTGGGTTTTCGATTATTTGTGGTAATTTATGATAACTTTGCGGACCCAAAACAAAATTTAATTCAGGAATTCTGCGAAATGCAGTTGCACCGGCTTCCTTGGCAACGCAACCAACAATACCGAACAGGGCAGATGGCTTTTTTGCACGTTTAATGCGACCCAATGCAGAAAATACTTTATCTGTTGCCTTGGCACGTACGGCACATGTGTTTAATATAATAATATCTGCGTCTGATACGTTGTCTGTTTGTGTTAATCCGCGGTGTTCTAACATTGCCGCAATACGCCAACTGTCGTATACGTTCATTTGACAACCAAAGGTTTGAATAAAGAATTTTTTCATGATTTTTATTTGTGTCTTGTATTGTTATATGTTCTTTGAATTCGTTGTTGTGTACGATTATATATATGTTTTAGATAATAATCCCTGCGTTGCTTTTCACGATGGTGTATTTTACATTGTGCTTCGAATTTGGCCATTTCGCGCATGATGAACAGGATACGATCATCAATATACATTTGTTTATCTCTTTTTGGTTCGGATGTTGTAGTATGTACGTTTGTGAAAGCGTTGTTGGGCACGATTAAATTGCTGGGCCATATTTTTTGTGTGATACTTGCGTGCACGGTTTTCTTCCAAAGATATGTCGTTTTCAGGCAATATAAATTTGCCTGGATTTTCAAGTATTTCAGGTATATTTTCTAATATCATTTCTTCCTGAATACTGTTTTCGATTATCGATTTGTTGTGATTTTCCAGTGTTTCAGGAATGTTTATTACAATTATTTTTTCCTGAATACCATTTTTAACCCGAAATTTTGTTATTTCAGCAAGTAGTTCGTTTTTGTATTCTTCTAATAAAGCCCGTGCAATAATAATCATTTTTTACTTTTGTCTGATTCTGGCGTTTTGTAATTGTTTTATATATTTCTTGTTCATTATTTTTTGTTTGCTTGCATTTGGGTGTCCGGTGTATACAGGTGTGTCTGGAAATTCAATAACCCCATATTGAACACCTGTGATACAATTGTCTTCAATTATGCTGATAACTTTTGTCATTGTATTATCCTTTTTTATGCTAATTTTTTGCGTAATATTTCATTTACAACTGCTGGGTTCGCAGTGCCACCTGTTTTCTTCATGACGTTTCCTACAAAGAATCCAAGTAGACCTGTCTTGCCGGATTTATATTGTTCAACCTGTGCGGTGTTGGACACAATAACTTCGTCAACAATTGCCTCAATCGCCCCAGTGTCTGTCATTTGTTTCATTCCAAATTTGTCTGCAATGCTACGCGGTGTACCCGATTCGCCATCAAGCATTTTTATAAAGATTTCTTTGGCCTGTTTTCCGTTAATTGTGTTTTCGGATAGCATATCAACCAGTTCTGCTAAATCAGATGGTGTGATAATACGCATTTCGTCCACAATCCCAGATTTTTCATTTTTTACGTCCCAATTTTCTGGGTGCGCAAATAATTCAGAAATCATCCAGTTTGCAATTGCTTTGGCACGTTTTGTGTCGCCATCAACCGCAGAATCATACCAACGTGATATATCTGTTGTTTCGGTTAAGCGTTCTGCGTCATATTCAGACAGCCCAAATTCATGCGTATAGCGTGCGCGTGTTGCAGATGGTAATTCAGGCATTGTGCTGCGGATGCGTTCAATTTGTTCGTCTGAAATTTCAATTGGTAATAAGTCTGGATCTGGAAAATAACGGTAATCCAGTGCGTCTTCTTTGCTGCGTGCAACAGATGTTGTGCCGTCATCTTGGTGAAAACGCATTGTGTCTTGGGTGACAGTGCCACCATTTTCATAGATTTCAATTTGACGGCGAGCTTCGTATTCAATGGCTGTTTTAATGAATTTAAAGGACACCATGTTTTTTGTTTCTGTACGTGTACGGAATTCGTTTGAACCAACTGGACGAACCGATACGTTTACGTCTGCACGCATAGAGCCTTCTTCCATGTTTGCACGTGATACGCCCAATGCACGTGCAATTTCACGAATCGCACGCAGGTAACGTTCTGCTTCGTCTGGTGATGAAATATATGAATTGTTTTCAGGATTTTTTGTGTCCAAAAATGTTACAATTTCCAACAACATAACGCCTGTACGATTGAAATCTACAAAAGATTTAGAAGGGTGCATGTCGTGTTTATTTTTGGCTGCATCTTGTTCCATGTGTGCACGTTCAATGAAAATCTTTTTAGGGTTCCCATCATCGCCCATAATTTCAATCCATCCACGTCCAACAACAGGTGGTTGATCCGCAGGTTGTGAAATTTGATAGCCTTGGGGCAGGTCAGGGTAAAAATATTGTTTGCGTGCAAAGCAACTGCGACGGGATATTTCTGCATTTATTCCCAGACCGAATTTGATTGCCTGTTCTACGCAATGTTCGTTTAATACCGGTAACATTCCAGGCATTGCAACATCAACCATTGAAACCTGGGTATTTGGGGCAACAGTTGGATTATAATCCGCAGATGCACCACTGAATAATTTAGAATTTGATAACACTTCAATATGTGTTTCCAGTCCAATTACTACTTCCCAATCTGTTGTTTTGCCTTTTATTGTAAACATTTTATCTTTTTCCCTTGCTTTTTTGTTTTTAGTGTCTTATTATTCGTTCCGCGTTGGCTAGGTAGCTCAGTTGGTAGAGCAAGGGACTGAAAATCCCTGTGTCGGCGGTTCGATTCCGTCCCTAGCCACCATCTCCTTTCTAAAAGCGGCCGTTTTCACGGTCATTTTTATTTTCCTTTTATTTTCCCATAATTGTTGTTGGGCGGTTGTCGATGGATGCAGCGGTTTCAATGTGTTTTGCCAATTGCAGGACACGCATGTCGTCAAAGCGACGACCTACGACCTGTATGCCCAGTGGCAGACCATTTTGTGCCACGCCACATGGTACGCTGCATGCAGGAACACCGGCCAGATTCATTGCAACTGTGAATAAATCCAGTGCGTAGAATTCCAGTGGTGATAATCCTGAATCCAGTGGCATTGCTGTCCCCGCAGATGCAGGACATACAATCAAATCGCATTGTTTAAATGCATCATTAAAACTGTTTGCAATCATGCGACGAACACGGGCGGCCTGCATAAAATATACATCATATGATTCACTGGACAATACGGCGGTACCAATAATCATACGACGTTTAACTTCGTCACCAAAACCTGCTGCACGTGTTTTTTTGAACGTATCGTATATGTCTTTGCCTTCGACACGCAGTCCATAACGCATTCCGTCGTAACGTGCCAAATTTGACGAGGCTTCGGCCGGTGCGATGATGTAATACGCGGCCAATGCATCCAAGATATTTGGAATTGATACTTCAACAATTTCGGCGCCCATTGATTTTAAATCTGCGATGCGCTTTTCAAACAGTTGTTTCATATTGTCTGAAATTTTTACATCGTTAAATTCTTGGATAACACCAACACGCAATTTTTTGCCATTACCCAATACAGGTTCCAGTGGGGCAGTGCAGGTAAATCCATTTGGTGCACTGGTTGAATCTTTTGGGTCATGCCCCGCCATTGCAGATAATAACAATGCAGTATCATCAACCGTACGTGCAATTGGACCGGGTGTATCCAATGAAGATGCAAATGCAATGCAACCCCAACGTGAACATAGACCGTACGTTGGTTTCATGCCAACCATACCTGTGATTGCGGCTGGAAAACGAATCGAACCACCTGTGTCTGTACCGGTCGCAGCAATCGCCAAACCGCCCGCGACCGCAGATGTAGACCCACCAGAAGAACCGCCGGCTGTTAATTTCTTAGCCATTTGCCATGGGTTTACAGGTGCACCAAAGTAACTGGTTTTACTGAAAGTGCCCATTGCGAATTCATCCAGATTTGCCTTGCCCAGTAATACTGTACCTGCGTCAATTAAATTTTGTGAAACAGTTGATTCATATTCTGGAACAAAATTTTCTAACATACGCGAAGCCGCAGTTGTGCGAATGCCACGTGTTGCAAATAAATCTTTCATTGCAATTGGCACGCCGTCCAGTGCCAATGCGTTGCCTGCGGCACGTCGTGCATCAGATGCGGCTGCGTCTGCCATGGCACGTTCAGGCGTTGTTGTGATATAACAATTTAAATCAGCACCGTATTTTTCAATTCTGTCCAAATATGCACGTGTTAATTCAACAGCACTGAAATCGCCGTTGTTTAATTTTTTTAAAACTTCTGTCAGTGTCAGGTTAATCATTTTCGCTTTCCGTAATGTTGTGGGAACAAAATTGCACCCAATGTTTGTTTAATAAAATTATCTTGGCATTTCCCCGCCCGCAGGTTACGTGCACAACATTTTGCATTGGCAATGTCCGAAGGAATACATTTTGCACATATAGGTTTATCATCCGGGTAAAACATACCAGATAAATCTAATGAACTGTAATGTTCGTTGCCGTGGCGACAAAAATACACATGTTCTTCAAGTGTTATGCTTAAATCTTTTATGCATGCATTTTTTGCAGGTTTATGCGTTTTGAATTCGTCTATTATTTTATGTGCCTGTTCAGGCGATACAAAGCCCAGATTTATATTCGTAGACATAAAAGTATCATATTGATCTGGTATTACAAATCTTACAGGTATTTTATTTTGTTTCTTTGGCATGTTTGTTCTTCTTTATCTTTGTTTGTCTTCATAATATTTGGGAAATAATGTTGTGCCCAAAGTATTACGTATGTATTCGTCATTGCATTTGCCTGTGGCTATATTTTTTGCACATTTGTCGGTGGCACATTTATGGCAAGTTCTGTGCGTAATACAGAATGTGGCATTGTGATGTTGTGTTGGTTCGTATGCACCACCATCGCTAAGAACATACATTCTGATCGAGTCTTCGTTGATGTATTGGGCGGCTAAGCGGTAAACACAACTTGTTAATGGAACAGGTGTGTTTGCCAAATCACGTATTAATTTTTTTATTGTTGTGGATGTGTGTGAACCGCAATTCGTACTTTCGATGTCAGAAAGTGTGCTAATTGATACTTGAAGATTTGTTCCTTTAACATCTTGATTGTTATTCATGTTTATTCACCGTCCATGATTTTTGGTACCGCAAAATATCCACGTGAATTACCTGCGTTATCAGGTGTGTTTGCCAAAATTAAATCACGAATATTGCCATCTGTTACAATGTCTGCACGACGTGGTAATTTGTGTTCGGCTGGGTTCAATAATGGTTCAACGCCGTTTGTGTCAATTTGTTGTAATTTATCCAACCATTCAACAACAGAATCTATGTTCATCTGTTCCAGTTTTTCATCGGATATTTCGATTTTAATTAAATCTGCGAATTTTTGTAATTGTTGCTTGCTAAATGCCATTTTCAATCCTATATTAAAAACAAGAGGAATTATACAATGATTTTACCAGATTTCAAGGCTTTTCCACATTCGGGACGTTTATTGGGAATTGATTGGGGATTGCGTCGCATTGGTGTGGCTGTATCTGATGCGGGACATGACTTTGTGTTTGTACGACCTGTTGTGGTTGTGCCACGTGGGGCGGATAATCATGCAAATTTGATTGCAGATATTGCAAAAAAAGAATCTGTGGTTGGAATTGTTGTTGGATTACCGCTGTACAGCGATGGCAGTGACAGTGATACAACAAAAATGGTACGTATGTTCATAGATGCATTGGCCAAGGTTACAGATTTACCAATATGTACAATTGAAGAAAATTTAACGTCTGCGGCGGCCCAGGAAAATATGGGATGGGTCGGTATGTCAAAATTAAAGGAAAATTTAGATTCAGAATCTGCACGTGTGATTTTGGAAAATGCAATTGCAATGATAAACCGGATCTGAAAAAAGTCCGGTTTTTATGCGTATAGCGTGTTTTGTTATTCGTCTTCTTTTTTGTCTGGAATGTTCCCGTCTGCTGATAACAGTACTGCAATAGGGCGGGTTGAATCAAATTGTGCACATATAACAAATATTCCCACCAACATTGGAACACTGAAAAACATTCCTGCAACCCCCCACAGCATACCCCAAAATACCAAGTTTATTAAAATGGCCAATGTAGACAGGTTTAATGTTTTGCCTGTAAATTTTGGTTCTAATATATTTCCAAATATTATCTGAAGCGCAATTAATCCAATGGCGGTTAATATTGGTTGTTGCAGAGATGGTGCAACCAGTAATGAATATAATATCGGCAGACCACACGCTACAATGGCACCAATTGTTGGAATGTAACTGGTGATAAATACTATAAATGCCCATACACCCGCAAATTCAACCCCAATTAATTGCAACCATACAAAAGAAAGTAAACCCGTTATGCCAGATATAGTTGTTTTAACAAATAAATATCTTTTCATGTTGTAATCAATACTGTCTAAAATATAACGTGATTTTTTCGATTGGCGTTTGTTGGTAAACAAAGCAGAAATTTTTTGATTGAATGTACTTTGTTCTACGAACATAAATATCATATATACAAATACCATGCCCATTGATGTGGCGATGTTCGCAACAGATGCACCAATGTTTGATGCAATGTTTGTTATGTTTGGTAATGAATTCGCATCAAATTTTATGCCAACTGAATTTGATAGGTATGTGCCGAATTCTATTAATTTGGTTTGCAGTGTTGGCAACATGGCGAACAATTCTGAAAACATAGGACGAATTTGAGTTATAAATAAATATATTATCCCCAATACGGTACATAATGTTGCAATATGTGATACTAGGTTAAAAGTTCTGTGTAATATTTTATGTTTTGTGTCCGAAGAATCACGATATGGTAATACTTTGCGATAATAATCAGAAATAGCGTTCATTAAATACCATAAAAATGTTGCGATTAATAATGGTATTAAAATAGAACGTCCCAACCATAATAACAATATAAGTGCTGTGAAAATTATTATTCCATTCATTTTTTTATCCTTGGATTGTTTCTGTTATTTCATGTGTGTCAGAAATATTTATCATCATTGTGTCGGGTTTAGTGGTTGCAATAATACTGAATCCAATAATGGTCAATATTAAAATTACATTAATAATTATGGCGGTTGTTGAATATTTGCCAGGAATTATTTTTTTGAATTTTTTTGTTCCGATTTGCAATGTCCATATGCCGTACATTAATGCAAAAATAAATGTTAATAATACAGGCGTTACCCCAAATAATAATATAGAAAACAGCGTGATAAATATAAATGCAGATACAGTATTTGTGGTGTTATTCAATGTCCAATTGATAAATTTATTGTATTTTTTGTTGCTTGTGATAACCGCGTGTTGTTTGCTGTTTGTGTCCAACAAAAAGCCTGGGATCCATAATGCAGAAAATCCAAACGGAAGACTTAAAATTATTTTCCATGTTGGTATATTAAAATCTTGTATACGGCGGAATTTGGCGTATAGATTAGAAAAGTAAACCCCGGTAATATATGAAAATATTATGCCAAATGCAAGCATTGTTATAAAGAATGTTATAATGGATTGTGCCGCCATTATTGTCATTTTAAACATAATTGATTGCATGTTGTATATCAGAAAATATGTTAGTATATAAAAACAAATTGTTGTTATTAAGGTTTGTGCGATGTGTAATGATATAAATGATTTTCTGTCCATCTTTTTTATGGGCAGTTTTTTTGCCAAGAATATTGCACTGTAACCAAGGGCAATAGATATTAGTATAATAAATATACTTTGCGATACATTAGGTGTAAAAAAGCGTTCCAATACAAAGGCATTAATTGTTGTCGCTAAAAAAATCAGACCAAAAAACAATAAACCAAATTTTAAAGGTGCCCATAATATCCAATTTGATATTTTCGAAGTATTGTTTTCTTGCATGTTTGTTCCCTCCATCTATATTTAAAATAACAGTGTTTATTGTATCATAATTTTACCGTTTGATAAAGTTATTGTGTGTGTTGGTTTTATCATGTCTGAAAATGTTTGTTGATGACTGATATATATAAATGTTGTTTTTGGCATTTCAGATATGGTGTTCGTTATCATTTTTTGTGTTTCAATATCTGCCCCAGAATCAGGCTCATCTAAGATGGCTAATTTTGGTTGTGTCATAACCAGACGTAATAACATTATTTTTTTTCGTTCTCCGCCAGAAAAACCAACGTTTACACTGCGATTCAGCCATTCACGCGGAATGTCTAGTTTCGTACGCCAGTGTTCCAGGTTTTCTAGAAATTCACCCATAGATAGATCTTGACCGGATTGAAAATGTTTATGGGCGTTGCATGAATGCTTTAATAAACTGATAATGGTCAGACCCGGGATTTCAGGCACATGTTGTGCACCCAAAAATATTCCCAATAAAGCACGTGTTGTTGCGTTTTCGTGTGTTATATCTTGGCCGTTAAACAATATTTGACCGTTATTAATGGTGTATTTTGAATCGCCTGAAATTACATTGGCCAGCGTTGATTTACCACTGCCATTATGGCCAGATAATAGTATACGTTCGCCGTCGTTTATGCGAATGTTTATATCATCCAGTAATAATTTATCATTTAATGAAACAGATAAGTTTTTTATTTCAAGCATTGTGTTAATCCTTTGATAATGCCATTTGTATCAGTTGTTTTGATTCAACCAAAAATTCCATCGGCAGTCGTGATAATACAGGTGTTGCAGTCGCACCGATTAATAAAGCAATTGCAGAATCTGTTTCAATGCCCGCCATATTTAAATATTGCAGTGCGTCTGCATCAATGGCACCTGTGGTTGCTTCGTGCGATTGTTGATTGTTTGTGCCAATATGTATTATTTTAGGCAGGGTGTTTGCGATTGCGTTTTCACCTATTAGTCTGCTGTCACATTTAGATGCGTTTTTACAATTGTTTCCGGTGAATGTAACCAAACTGCGAAATGTTTGGCTGGATATGTCTGTTGCAACACCGTATGATACAATATTAGATGTGCTGTTGTCGCCAATGTGTATCATTTTTGTGCCTGTGTCTGCCATCTGGGCACCACGCGTTATAGACAACGAGTAAAAGTCGCTATACGCATTGTTTCCGGACAAAATTGTAGATGGGTATTTCCATGTTAATGCAGATCCAATCTCCATCTGGGTCCATAATAATTTAGCGTTATTTTCACATTTGCCACGTTTGGTAACAAAGTTTAATATGCCGCCGTTATTTTTGGTGCCATCAAAATCACCTGCGAACCAATTTTGTACAGTTGCGTATTTAACGGTTGCGTTATCGTGTACAATAATTTCAACGACACCACTATGCAATTGGTGATTCGGTCGTCTGGGGGCACTGCAACCTTCTAGGTATGTAAGTTCGGAACCTGTGTCGGCAATGATTAATGTTCTTTCAAATTGTCCGATTTTTGCAGTTTCTATTCTGAAAAAACTGGCTAAATCAATTGGGCATTTTGTGTTTGGTGGAACGTACACAAATGTGCCATCAGAAAAAACAGCCGCATTTAACGCTGCAAAAAAATTATCTGTGCTGGGAACAACGCTGCCTAAATATTTTTTTATTAAATCAGGGTGTTTTTGAACGGCTTCTGAAAAAGGTAAAAATATAATCCCTAATTTTTTTAATTCAGATGTGTATGATGTGTGAACAGAACGACTGTCTATGACGGTGTCTGTTGCCATTCCCATTAATGCCTTTTTTTCACTTTCTGGCAATCCCATTTTATCATAGATGGTGCCTAAATCAGAATTATCAATGGGTGCTGTTTCGTTGTAATAATCTAAACTGTTATAATCTATTGGTGTGTAATCTATTTCTGCCCAATGTGGTTCGGACATTGTTTTCCATTTATTATAGGCGTTAATACGCCATTCTAATAACCACGATGGTTCACTGCGTTTTTCAGATATTTCACGAACAAGATTTTCAGATAGTCGTGTCATATATTTAACTTTGTGTTGCCAATTGTTTTGCCTGGGCAAAGAATGTTAATGATTGTCCAAGCAGACCATCTGTGAATGTGGATGATAACAGTCCATCTGATTCGGTTGTTGTTAGATAGTGTAGAAAACTGTCTGTACGACGCATATAGTTGTCAACACTGCGTGCGATTTCAGAATTTAATTTGATGCTGCGACGTAATTTTTCAAGTGTAAATGGATTTTTTGCGTATTCGTCCATAATTCCGCCCAGTGCACGCCATAATGGATGTTCGGGTGTGTTGCGTGGCATTACATCAATAGATGCCATAATTGGGATTAAGTTTTGTAACAGGTCCTGGTAAATCATTTCCGCGTTTTCAGTTACCGCATTGGTGGCAGATTTGTTTTTTAATACCGATTGTATTTTTATAATAAGACTGTATTGGTGTTCCAATGTTTTGTTTATGTTTCTGATATGAGCGTTATTTTTCTGAATCGCTATGATAATAATCGTAAAAATAACAATAATAAGACCCATGGTGCCAAATAAAATAACGCTTTGCATAATAATCCCTTTTTTGATTTTCTTGTTCAGTATAACATACTTTTTGCGATTCGTGCGATTTTATGTATATATTTTTTTTGTTGAATAATCTGTTTTTTTTTAGTCTTGCACAGATTCGGTCAAATTGTTATAATATAGATTAAATAAGTAAAATAATAGGGAAAGGAAGTCTTATAATGTTCCGCAAGATATTGATTTGTGCTATGTTTGCAACTGCTGCTGGCTATTGTTTTGCAGCAGATATGTTACCTCAGGTTGTTACATCAGAGGTTTTTTATGAACAGGCAAGGACGTTTGATGATGCCGGGTATCAGTATTCAAATGGTGCTGCCCAGGCGTATGTTCCGGCGTGGCCGTTGGCTGGGTCTGATGCAGACGTTGTAATTGGTTGCGCAACAGGTGCGTGTTCCAAAACAAAACAACAGGATAATATTCGTGTTGTTTCCAAAATTGGTTCGGATATGGTTGTGCAAAATGATTTTGATGTTGCAAATTTTGGTGATTTTGCAGGTTGGTCTGGTGGTGCAAATATGTTGCATGGTAATCAAATTCCTGCGGGGTTTGATGATGAATGTAATTCTTCTGCGGAAATGCCATTGTTACATCGTGAAGTTTTAGAAGATGATGGTGCAAATGTTTTGGCTGTTTCACGCAGTGGACGTAAAACATGTGGCAAGTATGCAGATTCTTATGATGCGTTTGCTGTTAAAATGGGTATGAATGTTGAAGAGGAAGAAACAATTGTTACCGAAGAAGAAACAGAAATCGCAGTTGCGGTTGATGCAGAACCAGCGGCGCCTGTTATGGATCAAGTTCGTTCTTGGGTTGTTGCAAATGGTCAGACCTTGCGTGAAGTTTTACAGTCTTGGTGTGATAAAGAAGGTTGGGATTTAGTTTGGGCAACATCTCGTGAATATCCAATAGAAGCCAGTGCGGTATTCAAGGGACGTTTTGTAGATGTTGCATCTGCGTTGGTACGTAACTTTGGACGTGCAACACCAATCCCATATGCTAAGTTTTATAAGGGAAATAGAGTTTTGGTTGTTTCAACCACAGAAGAATAATTTTATACAAGGTCATACTTAGGAGAATGTAGATATGTTAAAATCAATAAGAAAAATTGTTCTGTGTACTTTGGCGGTTGGTGCATTGGTCGGATGTGCTAAAGAACAGTCTGCCAAGGTTGCAGCATCTGTTGATACAGATTTTATAAATGCATATGATGCATTCGAAATGGCTAAAAATCCACGTGCCAAGGTGGCCAGTGGTGATACCGTTTCTATGTCCGAAGGTGTATGGTTGGGAAATAAATCAGTGGTGTTGGAACATCGTAACAATTTGCCGTCTAAATTTGAATCTGATACGGGGGTTACTATATTATTAAATGAACCTGTGTCTTTGCAGGTGTTGGCAAATGATATTTATTCCGCAACAGGTATTCCTGTTAAAATCGATAGTCAGGTTGCACAGGATAAATTAAGAAAGACGGTTAATGTTGCATATACTGGCAAATTGTCTGGTTTGTTGTCCCAGGTTGCAACAGATTTAGATTTATTGTGGTATTATGATAAAAATTCAATCGTTTTCTATGAAACAGAAACAAAAACATTTACTTTGTTCGCCTTGGGGACCGAGGTTGCATATCAAACCGCTGTGTCAACAGATGATGCAAATGAAGTTTCTTTGCAATCTACATTAAAGGAATGGGACGAAGTTGAAAGTGCAATCGCATCAATTATTGGTAAAAGTGAAAATGCAGACTTTACAGTTTCTCGCAGTTTGGGAACAATTACTGTAACGGCATCTCCATCTGTGTTGGCACGTGTGGGTGATTATATTGAACGTCAAAATAAACGTTTGTCGCAATTGATTACAATTGATGTCAAGGTATTACAGGTAACAATTTCAAATGATTCGGCATTTGGTTTGAATTTGGCGGCGGCTATTAATTCAACGTCTGGTTTGAATATTGTCGCAAATCCAAAGAATAATCTTGCATCGACCGAGGCCAGTTCAATGAACATTGCAGTATTATCAAATGCAGTATCTGCATTGACAGGTGCAACCCATCAGGAAGGCGGTACAACAGTAGAAGGTGCATATACCCAAGATCAAATTATGAATGGTTCTTTGTCTGGGGCGGCGGGCAGTGCGGCCTTGATTGAATCTTTGGCAAAGCAGGGTAAAGTTTCATTGGTTACAAATGTTGGTGTTACAACACGCAGTAATCGTGTTGCACCGGTAAGTAATACACGTACCACAGGGTATATTAAACGTTTTGAATCACGTAACTTTACAACTGTTGAATCCAGTACAGTTGACCAAGACGATTTGGAAACAGGATTTACAATGCAGTTGTTGCCAAATGTATTAGATAACGGCAAGATTTTATTACTGTTCCGTATGTCTGTTCGTGAATTGTTGCGTATGTCAACCCAGACAATTGGTGAAGTAACACTGCAATTGCCAGAGGTAGAAGAACGTAGTTTCATGCAAGAAGTAATTATGGAATCTGGTCAAATGTTGGTTGTATCAGGTTTTGAAAAACAAACAAACGAAGATAAACGTTATGGTTTGGGTGATCCTGACTTTATCGCTTTGTCTGGTTCACGCGAATCGTCATCAACACGTGAAGTATTGGTTGTAATCTTGACGCCACAGGTTTTGGTCAGCCCAATGGATACGGAGAGAGCGATTCAGCAGAATTGGGGTGCCCCTCTAAACTAAAATAAATTATAATAATTCATCTAAAAGCAAAACGGGAATCTCATGTAGCGTTTGTACACTACGATTCCCGTTTTACTTTTATCTAAATCATTCTAATTTATTTTGATTAAGGATTATATACTTCTGTACGACCAACGATGTCGGGTTTGTGCGTATCTATACCATTATCTTTAATTTTCTGCTTTTAATAAAGTGGTGATTATGATAAAATGCCGATAACAGGGGAAAAGTGCAAAAAATGATAAAATTCCGCAGAAATCTAGAGAGAGAGAGAGAGAGTTAAAAACATTTAACGCAAACTATGTTTGCGTTGTTGAATAATCACCTTAATGGCATATTGTGCCATTAAGGTGATTATTTTTTTTCAATCTTGTCACTTCTGCAAAGGCAGGAATAGGGATAGTGGCAAAGAAGAGATAAACAACAAAAAACAAAAGAAGGGACGGAGATATGAAAAAATATTTTTTAACCACCGCATTAATGGGAACGTTTATTGCACCTGCATTTGGTGCCGACAAAATAATAACCAGTGCGAATACATGTACCGTTGACGTATTGGGTGTGTATGAAAATGACGCGACCGCAAACACAATTGCGACATGGGATTTGATAGATTATACATTGGCCCCGGGTGAATACCTGAACGTAACGGACACATCGGTTACAGAAACCACATGCCCCGCGGGCTCATATTGCGTTGGTGGTGGGTATACGGTTGAAACTGCGGACAACAGTATCGCCCAATGTCCAACGGGATATCCAAATTCTGATGCCGGTGCCGGCGCGCAGAATCAGTGCTACACCGCATGTACAGTTGCCACGGCAAACATAGCCCACGCCACGGCGGTCGGCGGTAACGATTACTTTGGCGACGGGGCGGACGCATGTTACGCCACGGCCTGTGACAAAGGTTATCATATAAATGGTGAAATAACATTGGTTGAACAAACACCATTAATACCGCTTGATTACATCAAATATAGTAATGGAAATTATACATATATAGCCCCAGACGGCAGTAATTTTGGTGCAGACCTAAGTAGTGAATTAAGTGGTCCCGGTACGTATGCTGTTGGATTTGCCGATGGTGTTGTATACGGCAAAGCGAGTTGTCAGGCGACTACGGACCCTGCCATTGAATACGCAATGAATAATCTTGAGGCAGTAACGAACGGTAGTAAAACCATGGAAGAACTTCGCCAAGAATTAAGAAACCAATATGGTCAAGCCAAGGCAAATGTTATAATGGATTACTTTGAACATTTTATGTCTGGTTCGACAGATGGGTTGACAAATGAAGCGAATTTTGAAACATTTGCAAAATATTTTGTAACGTTCAGCGAATCGTCAGACAAGAATTATAGTACGTCCAGCGCCGGTCAGTATTGTTATTGTCAAATGGATGGTTACCAAGCAGCCGGTGGCGCGAAAGAAATGGTTACATCCGCCCCCTGGGTCTTCAACAGCGACTTCGGATCGGCGGACAGTTGTGCGTCCGAGTGCTCAGAGTACTGTGTGTACAGCCTGCGGCTTGGTATAGTACACTATCGTGCCTTCCGAGCAGTTATGTATGGTGCATTGGGCGTGTCACAAGGTGGTGTTTGTGAAGCCAACACAATCAATATTGATTGGAATCCGGATAATGGTGGTGATCATATCAAAAATATGTGTACGTATGATGGTGTGGTTACATTACCAACCCCAGACCCAGTTAAACCGGGTTACACATTTACCGGTTGGAAGTTGGTTGAGTAAAATAAATTATAATAATCTATCTGCCCGCGGTACCGGCAACTCATGTAACATTTGTACACTACGTTGCCGGCACCACGTGCATCTAAATCATTCTAATTCATTTTGTGAATGTGAATATAATCAGTTTCCCGTCCCTAAAATCCTCCACTTGGGGGATTTTTTTAATAAAAAAATTAAGCACCTTTGTCATTGCGAGGGAGTGTAACGACCGCGGCAATCCAGTAAATTTGGCTTTGTAATAATAATGCATCAACTGGATTGCCACGCGTCCGCTCGCAATGACAAGGAAGAAGAATGACTTGGGTCCTGGGGTTAAGCCCCAGGATGACAAGGAAGAATAATGACAAAGGTGGTAAAACAGTTTGTTTTGTCTCTAAAAAAACACAACCGAATAAAAAACAGTTTCGTCTTCATGGCTGTAAAAAAAATCCCCAATTGGGGATTTTTTATTAGAATTTTAAAACGCAATTATGCCATTTGGGCAACTTTTTTAGCCAAACGTGAGATTTTACGTGCTGCACGTTTTTTCGGCATGATTTTGCCAGCAGATTTCATAATCTTGCTTTCTGCACTGCGGGCCGCAGTTGTTGCAGCGGCTTTGTCGCCAGATGCGATGGCATTCAATGCCTTTTTAGTTGCGGTTTTAACAACACTGCGACGTGAAGTGTTGATTGCGTTCTTTTTGGCCGAGACCAAAATTCTTTTTTCAGATGACTTATGATTTGCCACGTTATTTTCCTTTTATTTTCTAAATGTTTCTGGTATTTTATAAAAAACAAACATAAAATCAAGGAAAAATAATATGTTTTATATTTTTGCAGTAATTATTTCTTATTTGTTGGGTTCTGTGCCTATGGGTTTATTGCTGACCCGAATGGCGGGCAAGGGCGATTTACGCCAGGTTGGCAGTGGTAATATCGGTGCAACAAATGTTATGCGTGTGGGCGGTTTGCGTATGGCGGGCCTTACCTGGATTTTGGATATGGCCAAGGCTATAATCGCTGTGTTTATTGGTAAATACGTTGCAGGGGATTCTTTTGGGGCATGGTGCGGATTTGTTGCGATTGTTGGGCACTGTTATCCAATTTGGTTAAAATTCAAAGGTGGTAAAGGTATTTCTTGTTTGTTTGGTGTGTTATTGGCGGTCAGTCCTTTGTCTTTTGTCGTTTGTGGTATTGAATGGTTGTTGGTTGCATTGACCAGCGGAATTTCTTCATTGGGTGCAACAATTGTATTTTGTTTAATTCCGATTTTGGGTTTCGCAATCAGTACAGATGTTGGTTTTGCTTTCTTGGCGATTGGGTTGCTGTGTCTGTGGCGTCATCGTGGAAATGTGTTCAGATTGATAAAAGGTAACGAATCTAAGATAGAATGGAAATGGAAAAAATAATAAAAAAAAGAGGGCAAATGCCTTCTTTTTTATTTGTGCTTTATTTTAAGGTCTTTTTGTGGTATAATACTCCTGAGATATATTAAAAGGAAAGAGATATGAAAAAGTTTTTTGCGTTTCTTGCAGTATGTTTAATGGTTAGTCCTGTGATGGCGGTATCTGCACCACGTGGTCGTGCGTTGGTGGCCGGACAGATGGCATCTTCTGGACGTGCAACTGTTTCAACAAATCAAATTTCCGCGATGGCTGCTCTGAACGGCAAATCTACAACTGGAAATGCAAATTTGGCAGTTACACCACAGGTTATGGAACCGGCGGTTAAAGATATGCGTGAAAAAGAAAAAAGTGCATGTATTGGAAATAATATAGGTATTGGAAATACTTTTGTTTGGGCATCCAGATACAGTAATTTGAATAATTATGCATCTATGATAGAAGATGTAGAAGAACCTGCAAATAATACTTGTTTTGTAAAGGTCGGGTTAAAGTCTGATGATACACGTATTAATGTCAGTGATGTTCCTGCAAAATATTTCGAAATGGGTCAAACGATTACATGTGGTTCTTGGGCAAACGAAGAAGATATGCGCCAAAGAATCCTGGATGCCAAAAAAGGTGCACGTATTGGCGGTACTATTGCTGCATCTGTTGGTGGTGCCGCGATTGGTGTTGGAGTTATGGAATTGTTTGTTAATGAGAAAATTGGTGGCAAGGTTGAGGGTCAGGCCGCGTTAAAAGACGCAGAGCTGTGGCGTTCCCAGATTCTGACGTTGCAAAAAGATGATGCGTCACAATATAAAGAAGTTATTAAACAGTTAAGTATCGTAAAAGTTGAATGTGAGGGGACTTTGAAAAATTCAACAGATACCCAAGTCAAAGAAATTTGTGAAAAGTATTCGCCGTTATTTGACTTGGTAGGTTAGTTTTAAAAATCCGCATTTGCGGATTTTTTATTAGGAAAAATTATCAATTTTGTCGTATAGTTAAATCATGTCAGATTTGTTTGAAAAATTATTGTTGTTCAGAATGCCTGGGGTTGGGGCGGCCAAATATGCTAAATTGATTCAAAAGTTTGGCAGTGCGCGTGCAGTATTACAATATATAGATGTGCCAGATAAATTAAAAGATGATGTTTTGTGTGAAATGGAACGGGCAGAGCGGTTAAATATACATTATATATCAGATGAAGACGATATGTATCCGCAAAATTTAAAACAGTTGTCAAATCATCCGCCTGTTGTAACAGTGCGTGGCAATTTAGATGTTTTAAGTCGTCCAATGGTCGGAATGGTGGGAACGCGTCATGCAACGGCGGCCGGACAACAATTGATTGCAGAAATAGCCGAATCGTTCGCAGGACATGGATATGCGGTTGTTTCCGGTATGGCGATTGGAACGGATACCGCCGCACATCGTGGTGCGTTGCGTGCATCGGGTAATGTACAAACAATTGCGGTTTTGGCGGGTGGAGCAGATTATATTTGGCCGGTGGAAAACGAATCGTTGTATTATCAAATTTTGGAACGTGGCGCGGTAATTAGTGAAATGCCGGTTGGATTTGAACCAAGAACTACGAATTTTGTGCAACGAAATCGTTGGATTGCGGGTTTGTCCGAAAAATTGATATTAGGCGAGGCGGATATGAAGTCTGGTTCTATGACCACCGCACGATTCGCAATAGAATACGGACGTGAAGTTTGGGCAATTCCATCGCATCCCTTGGATCCACGGGCGTTGGGACCAAATTCACTGATTCGTTCTGGCGATGCAAAGTTGTGTGTCGGGGTTCAAGATTTTTTCTGTGGTGATAAAAAAGAAAAAAATAATAACAAAATTACAATTAAAAATGATTCGGAAAACATTCTTATTGATAGTTTGGGTAATATTCCGGTGTCAGAATCTGTATTGGCAGAAATTGTCAAAAAATCAGTTTCGGAAATTAAGAGCGAATTAGTTGTCTTAGAATTACAAGGTTTGGTGCGAAAAGTTGATGGCGGTTATGTAAAAATCTAAACTTTAAAATGTATATACAGTGTATATACAGTGTATATACAAACCGCAAAAAACAGCCAAAAAATCCGAATCGTTGTCAAAAAAGAAATGTTCAAAAATTGTTTAATATTTGGTTGTAAACCGAAATATATCTTATAAATTATTTGACGTATCCAAAACAGATTGAGAAACAAAAATTTCAATCAAAACCAGGGTCCAAATCATTAAGATGTTTTTAGTGGGTTGGAACAAAAAGGGTTCTGGAACGATGGGCTGGAACTGAAAGAAGTGGGTGCAGGAACTTTGTGGATGGTGTTGTTCATTTTGTGAATGAAAAACTTTCATAAAGAGAATGCATTCAAAAGTGGGTGCGAAAACTTTGTGGGTGTTCTGGGGTTTAAAAGGATAAGAAAGGATATCTTTTTAGAAAACAGAATTTAAGTTCATAAGGGTTTCAATCGCCGCGGAGAGGGATGAAAAAAGTAGGGCAAATAAAAGTGCTGTGATTCCAAGAAAATGGAAAAATAGCGTTTTTGCAGGTGGCTTTTATAACCTTTGTGCGGTGGCAGGAAACTCTTTTAAGGGAAGGAAAGGAGAAAACGACATGCAGACAGTGGCAAAAATTCAAATGGTAAACTTGGAAGATATCAAGGGGGCCATTGCCGCAAAAATTGATTCTGCTAGTTTTACTTCTTGGATTGCACCACTGAATTTCGAAATTGTTGATGATGTGTTGGTTTTGGGTGCACAAAATCAATTTTCAGCTGATTTTATTAACAGTGTTCATGGTGGGGTGTTATCTGATGTTGCTGCAACATTCGGTTTGAAAACACGTGTTGTTGTTCGCAATGCGTCTTGGAATAATTCACAACGTATTGCAAATGACAATAATACCCAGGTTTATGCCCCAGCTACAGAACCAAAACAGGGTGTTGAATTTGATTCCTTTATTGCATCAGATGAAAATGTTTTCGTATTGTCTGCATGTAAAAAATTAGCGGCGGGTTTGGTTTCTTTTTCACCACTGTTTATTTATGGTGCGTCTGGTTGTGGCAAGACTTTGCTTACAGAATGCATTATGGGTGCATCCAATGGTAATGTTGTAAAAATGACAGGTGCACAATTTGTTTCTGAATTTACACGTTCTTTAAAAGAACACAACGTTTTTGCGTTCAAAGATTTTTGCCGTAACTGTGATACTTTTATCTTGGATGATGTTCAGAATTTGTCTGGTAAAAAGGCATCAACCGAAGAATTTATGCAATTGATTGTTGATTTACGCAGTGCAGGTAAAAATGTTGTTTTGACTGCAAATGCGGCACCAAATAATCTGACAGGTTTTGACAGATGTGCACAATCTTTGTTGGCATCTGGGTTGGTGGCAGATGTTGTTGCACCAAATGCACATGTTAAATCTGTTATGTTGATGCGCGCAGGTGTAAAATCTGATGTTGCAAATGCGTTGGCGGGTCGTATTGCAAATAATGGTCATTTGATTGCAGGTGTTGCAATAAAAATCAAAGCATATAAAGAATTGATGGGTGCGGATGTTGATATGAATGTTGCACAACGTTTGTTGTCAGATACATTGCAAAAATCAAAAACACCATCTGTGATGGTTCGTGAAATGTGTGAAAAGTTGGCTGTGTCTTATGATGCAGTATGTGGTGCGGGTCGCAGTCGTTCATTGGTATTGGCACGTCAGATAATGATGGTGGTATTGAAAAATGCAACATCTTTGTCATTGAATGAAATTGGTAACTTTGTTGGTGGTCGTGACCATGCAACTGTTTTATATGCAATCAAACAAATTGAAAAACAACAGGCATCTGATTTGGTATTGTCTGCCCAGATTCAACAGTTGATAAATGAATGTAAATAAAAATGCCCAATTGGGCTTTTTTTATGCTTGGAAGATATGTGATTTTGTGATAAAATAGTAATGATAAATCTATAAATATAGGATGGAGATTATGAGAAAGTTTTTATGTGCATCTATTTTGTTGTCGGTTTTTTGTTGTACAAATGTTCATGCTGCGTCTACAGATGATATAATGAACGCATGTTATGTGACCCGTAAGTGTGGTGCCAAAGATCATATTCAGACAATGACTGCGATTCCGTTTACCGCTGGTGGTGCCGTGGTAGGTGCTGTTGGAGGAATGGGGTTAGGGACACTTGTTCCTTGGGCTGCGGGACCTGGTGTTGGTTTTGTTCTTGGTGGTGCTGCTGGTGGTTATGGTGGTTACTTGGTTGGTAATCAATTGGGTGGTTATCTGGCAAGATCATATGATGCGAATGAATATCTTTATTTTAATGATGGTACGTGTTTGGAATGTGATACTCATCAAATGGGCGAACATTATGAATGTCCAAATGGTACGATTGCTTCGAATGGTTCTTATTTTTATAGATGTCGTACAGAAACATTTGGCGATTCATGGGAAGAATATAGACCTTTGCCATGTAGAAACAGTCCAATTCAAGACACGTCGGTAAAGGGTGCAATGTATGAAATCAAAGCGACAGTAGATAAGAGAGTAAATACCGGTGTTTATGTATATAGTGGTGATATGTGCTTGTATATCTCTTGTGGTGATGGTGTGCTTGATAAAGAAACAAACAGTTGTGTGCCAAAAGATAATGGCGGAGAAGATGATAAAAAGCCTGATGATAAAAAGTCTGAATGCGCTGAGTATATATCTTCTGATTATAATTTGTTTGAGCAATGTTCATACTGTCATAGAGAAAAAGAAAGCGGTGCGTTTTGGGATGTTAAATCTAAGATTTGTCGTTGTATAGGCGAAGTAAATAAAGACAAAGAATGGAACGCAGAACAGGGCAAGTGTGTTGCCAAAGGCGGTGGTGACGATAATGATGGCAAAGATGATAATATAATAAAGCCAATTAATTGTATATCTACGTTTAGTAGCTTGCAAACAATGATTGATACATACTGTGTAGATTTGAAGGTCAATTTGAGCACATATATGACTATGTGTAATAGTGGACGTATGACATATGCAGAATTTAATAGTATATCCGCAGAACTTAAAACTAGCTGCGATACTATCAAAAAAAATAGTGCAAATGAACAGGCTAAACAAAAATTGGTTGTGGCGGCTGAAAAGTTAGACACTATGTTCGCTGGATTTAAGGTAAGCAAGTGGAAAGACGCAGAAGGCAAGTTTAATACGGCACGTTTGGCATCAGATTCCATCGCAGGTGTTGTTCTGGGTACAACAGGTGGTTTGATAACCAGTAGTGTTATGAAAAAGAAACAAGTAGAACAAGGGTTTGAAGACCTGCAATGCGTTGTCGGTGGTCAGCCGGTTGCCGGTTGGGGTGATGAATTTATGGTCGGTATTCAATAAAAAAATGCCCGTATGGGCATTTTTTTATATATATCTACTTCTGTTTTCAGCCAGTATAAGATCAATGTGATTCATGTTACGTTTTTTTAATTCACGTGTCAGATTTTGACGGGTTGCATGATTCAATCGTGATTTCCAGTTTTGTTTATAATCATCAAAAATATATATGTCATTTGGATATAATTGCAGTACAGGTTTGTTGCTTTTGTAATCCAGATACTCAATGATTGTTGTTGCAATACCAGACCCCATGTTTTTTGCATTAAGTGCCATTTTGTTCGCCATATCAATTGCATGTGGGTTTGGAAATAATGTGGCCACATTTGTACCCTTTACAGGTTGAATTTGTGGTTTGCCATTTTTGATGTTAATAACCAAAGGTGTGTGTTGCTGATATGCAAATACATCCATTCTAAAATTATTGTTACCGATAACGTATGTGTTTTTCTTTTTCTTACTGTTATGCGTATATTCTTGTTTAATGCACATTTTTATTTCCTTAGATTTTACAGCGCAAGCAATTATGCCCTAAAAAATAGGCTTGTCAAGATATGTGTGGTGGGAATGTATATGTGATTATACAAACAAATCTTTGACGAATTGTGCGTGTTCAGTTATAAACTTGAAACGGAATTCAGGTTTTTTACCCATCAATTCAGAAACAATTGTGCGTGTTTTTTCTGTGTCTTCGGCCCCTTCGTCTGTGCGTGGTGGCAGGTCAACACGGATTAAACGACGTGTCTTGGGGGACATTGTTGTTTCTTTTAACTGATTCGGCATCATTTCACCCAAACCTTTGAATCGTGATATTTCAACGCGTTTGTTTTTATATTTACCGGCTTTTAAAGATTCAAGTTCTTCATCTGAATCAACATAAATCGATTCGGTTCCGCATGTTAATTTATACAATGGTGGACATGATAAATACAAATGACCACCATAAATCAATTGCGGCATGTACTGATAGAAAAATGCCATCAGTAATGATGCGATATGGCTGCCGTCAACGTCGGCATCAGTCATAATGATAATTTTTTCATAACGTAATTTATCTTCGTTCCAATCACGCATTGTGCCGGCACCAATAATATCAATTAATTCGTTTAATTCTTTGTTGGCACCGAATCGTTCATCGGAATTGGATATAACATTTAATACCTTGCCACGCAGGGGCATAATAGCCTGGGTTGCACGATCACGTGCCTGTTTGGCGGTGCCGCCCGCAGATTCACCTTCTACAATAAACAATTCTGTTCCGGTAACGCCGTGTTTTGAACAGTCTGCTAATTTAGCCGGCATGCGAACACGTTTGGTCGGTGTTTTACGTGCAATTTCTTTTACTTGTTTCGTTTTAATGCGTGCGTTTGCCAGATTTACAACAAATTCTAGTAATGCATTTGCAGTTTTGGGGTCGGATGCCAAAAACATTTCCCATGGATCACGCAGGGCGTTTTCTGTGTATCGGGCAATTTCTGGATTAGACAGTTTTTCCTTGGTTTGACCCAAAAATTGTGGTGTTTTATAAAATACAGATACAATCGCAGCAACTGAATCAAATACGTCTTCGCCAATAATGGTTGTGGCGGCTTTGTTGTTTACCTTTTCGCCGTATGCCTTAATCCCCTTGGTTATAGCGGATTTAAAACCTGTTTCGTGGGTGCCGCCGTCAATTGTTGCAATCGTATTGCAATAAGACGAGAAAAATCCATCGTCAGATGCAGCACCATTTTCATCGGTTAAAAATGTTAGTGCCCATTCAACACGGCCACTGTCATCTGGGAAGTCAACACTGCCACTGAAAATACGTGGTAAAATACGTGGTTTAGAGTCTGTTTTTTCAGCCAAGAAGTCTGCAACACCGTTTGGATAAAAGAACGTTGTGTTGGCAGGTATATTCATGTCTTCGGTTAATAATTCCGGATTGCATGACCAATCTATTTTTACGCCACGTGATAAAAACGCCTTGGCACGTGCCATGCGATATATTTTAACCGGTTTAAATGTTGCATTTGCACCAAATATATCGTCATCAATTGTAAAACGTATTTTTGTGCCATGTTTGTTGGTCGCTTCGCCACGTTGCATTGGGGAAGTTGTCAGTCCCCTTGAAAATGTTTGATGCCAATTATAACCATCACGTGCAATATCAACAATCATTTCACTGGACAATGCGTTTACAACCGCAGAACCCACACCGTGAAGACCGCCACTGGTTTTATAAACATTGTTATTAAATTTACCACCAGAATGCAGTGTGGTTAATATAACTTCTAATGCAGATTTACCAGGGTATTTTGGGTGTTCGTCCACAGGAATACCACGGCCATCGTCTGTAATTTCAATTGTTTTTGAATCAATTAAATGAACAGTAATTTTTTTTGCAAAGCCAGCAACCGCTTCGTCAATAGAATTGTCCATTATTTCAATTGGCAGGTGATGCCATGCCTTTTCATCTGTGCCACCAATATACATACCGGGACGCAGGCGTACAGGTTCCAATCCTTCTAGGACTTGGATGTCTGACGCATCATATGTTTTTGTATTCTTTTCTATCATAGCAATTAATTATTAGTACATTTTTGAAATTTACGCAAGTCCAAAGAATTTAAGCATATTTAATATTATGGACTTGAATTTTAGATGTGATATCTTATATATGTCATAACGATATAATTATATGGACAGAAAAAATGAATAAAAATCCTTATGAAGTTTTGGGTGTTGCACGTGATGCAACAGATTCTGATATTAAAAAAGCATATCATAAATTAGTTATGAAATATCATCCGGATAGAAATCCTGATAACAAAGATGCAGAAGAAAAATTTAAAGAAGTTAATAACGCATTTGATATATTAAAAGACCCACAGAAAAGGGCGGCTTATGACCGTTTCGGCGATGCTGCGTTTGCGGGTGGAAATGCGTCTGGTGCAGGTTTTGGTGGCGGTAATCCATTTGGTAATGGTGCGTTTCACTTTAATATGGGTGGTGGCGCAGGTATGGAAGATATACTGCGTGAAGCAATGCGTGGATTCGGTTTCGGTGGCGATTTCGGTGGCGGACCACAACGCGGTGCACCCCAACGTGGCGGACGTGATTTGCTGGACGAGGTTGTCATAGATTTAAAAGATGCGTTCTTTGGTAAAACACATACTGTTAAATTTTCTAGTAATGTAGAATGTGAAAAATGTCATGGTCATGGGACGGCAGACGGAAAACCTGCACCTGTGTGTGAACGTTGTGGTGGCAGTGGTTTTGTACAAACACGTCAAGGTTTCTTTGCAATGGAAAGCCCATGCCCAGAATGTAATGGGTTGGGACGCAAAATTTCTAAGAAATGCAGTGAATGTGATGGCAGTGGTGTGCAAAATAAACAACGTACGTTGGAGGTAAAAATTCCAGCCGGTGTAGAAGATGGTGCCAGATTGCGTTTGGCGGGTCAGGGCGAAGCAGGTACAAATGGTGCACCTGCGGGTGATTTCTATTTAGATATACGTGTCAGACCGGATAAAAGATTTGAACGCCATGGCAATGATTTAATTATGCATATAGATGTGCCTTTTACTACGTTGGCATTGGGTGGTGAAATAGAAATTGAAACAATAGATGATAAAAAGTTGGGTGTCAAAGTTCCGTCTGGTACCCAGGTTGGTGAAAAATTACGTGTCCGTGGGCATGGTATGCCATCTATGCGTCGTTCGGGGTCGTATGGTGATTTGTATATAGATGTGGGTGTGCATATTCCAACAAAATTATCTGATAAGCAAAAAAAGATTTTAAATGAATTTGCCAACATAAAATCAGATAAAAAAAGTTGGTTTTAATCAAGATAAATAAAAACCGCCAAATGGCGGTTTTTATGCGTATAGACGATTTTTTTATTTTACTTTTTTTAATTTTTCAATAAATGTTTTTGTGTATTCTGTTGCAGACCAGATTGATGCAATCAGAGATGCCCAAATGCCTACAATTCCGATATGTGGTAATGTATAAATTGCGTACATAAAGAAACGACTGGTTGTTTCGGCGGATATTAATGAACTGATGGCGAACAATAACAAAAATGCCGCAATGGATATCATTTGAAAAGATGTTTTAATTTTTCCCATGGAAAATCGTGCCTTTGGGACAGGCATTTCTATTTTTTGTGTGCCTAAAAATTCACGTAAACCACTGATATATAATTCACGTGCAATCATTATGATAACAGGAACCGTAACAAACCAAACAGGCATCATGATTGTTAACATTATTAATGTGTTCGTAACCAATAATTTATCGCCGATGTGGTCCATTACACCACCCAGTTTTGAACAAACATTGTATTTGCGTGCCAAGTATCCATCAAAAAAGTCAGATAATGCAGCCAAGATATAAAGAATAAATGTTGTCCAATATAAACCAAACATTAATGTTGGAATTATTGCAAATGCAGCAGCGATGCGAAATGCAGATAAAAAGTTTACAAAAAATTTCATGTTTTTTCTCCTTTTGTTATAAATCCATGAATAGAATGATTATATCATTTATGAATGAAAATGGGCATATATTTTTTTAGCGGCTGTTTTGCCAAGGCCGGGTACATGAATCAAGGCGGGTAAATCGGCGTCTATTATTGATTGTAATGAACCAAAATGTTGCAGTAATGCACGTTTTCTGGTTGGACCAATGCCTTCTATTTCATCAAGTACAGATGCGGTCATTTGTTTTGCACGAACCGAACGATGATATGTTATTACAAATCTGTGTGCTTCGTCACGAACACGGCGTAACATTAAAAACAAAGGACTGTCTTTGGGCAGGTTTGTTGATACAGTGCCGTCGGGTAATATAAAATGTTCGTCACCATCACGTACTTCGCCTTTGGTAACGCCCATTACCGGTATTCCACCTGCAACCCGATTCGCAATATTCCATTGTGCAATACCGCCATCAACAATTATTAAGTCCAGTTTTGGACCACGTTCTGTGGCACGTTTTATGAATTCTGACATCATTGCTATGTCGTTTCCGGCACGTGATTTGTCTTGTAATTTAAAATGTCTGTAACCAGATTTCTCAAATCCATTATGCCCAAAGGTTATCATGGCACCAACAGGACTTTTCCCAAATATATGAGAGTTATCAAATACACCCGCTAAATTTATTTTTATACCTAACCATTTTTCTAAATCAGATACATTTTTGTTCCGATCCAAATTCGTGCTGTACGCATGTTTTTGGCGTATACCGCGATTTGATGTGTGTGTTAATGCGGATATTTTGTCGCGTATAATGGCGGCAGATTCGAAATCCATTTTGTCAGAAAATGTTTGCATTTGTTTTGTTAAGTCTGAGATGATTGGTTCGCTGTCACCTGTTAATATTTTTCGTGCTATACGCATGTTTTCTGCGTATTTTTCTTGGTTTGGGTAACAGCATGGTGCACTGCAACGTCCGATTTGATGTAATAAGCATGGACGTGTTCGATTGTGCATTTGTGTGTTTGTACATGTGCGTATTTGGCAAACTTTTTGTATTGTTTTGATTGTTTCGTTCAAAGCAGATACAGATGGGTATGGACCATATACATCACGTCGTTGCGAAATTTTTCCACGGAATTTTAATAGACGTGGGTATTCTTCATTTGTTAATGCCAACATAGGATACATTTTACCGTCGGTCAGCATAATGTTGTATTTTGGCTTTTGTGTTTTTATTAATTCTTGTTCGCGCAGTAATGCATCTGATTCTGTGGGGACTGTTTCCCATTCTATGCGTGAAACCAGTGTTCGCATAACCTGTTTGTGTAATTCCAGTTTTGAAATGTCTTGGTATTGTTTAAGCCGATTGGAAATGTTTTTTGCTTTGCCTACGTATAACAGGTTACCATCGGTATCATACATCTTGTATATACCGGGGGCCGCAGGTGCGTTTTCTATTAAATCAGAAAATTGAATATTCATGCTTTTTATGATAGAATAAGAATTGTTAAATAGCAAATAGAGGTTTAAATATGAGACAAGAATCTGGTCGTTCAATGATTGAAATGTTGGGTGTGTTGGCAATTATGGGGGTTATCACAGTTGGCGCAATTGGAATGATTTCAACTGCAATGCGTACTCAAAAATTGACAGCAGTTAATGACGAAGTTGTTCAAATGGTTACTATGGTACGCACAATTCATGGGGAATATGATGATTTTTCTGCTATGAATGGTGCGACAATATTTGGCGTGATTGGGATGTCAAATACAAATCCATACGGTGGAAAATATGCTTTGTCTGTTGATCCATCTAATCCGCATCAGTTTATTGTTACCATTGATGGATTGGGTAAAACAGAATGTGAGGCATTGTTGGCCAAGGCGTGGTCCGATTCGGTTGAATATAGATTGACGGGTGGAAAAAGTGGTGGTGCCACAGGCAGTTGTAATGGTGGCAGTTCAACAAACTATGTTCAGATAACATATGGTGAATAAAATTACGTTGTGTGCGGGGTAGTAATTTGGCAGAATTTATTACAATTTCCCAGGTAGAAGATGGTGTTCGTTTGTTGCGATGGTTTTTGCGACATTTTGCGTCTATGCCACAGAAAGATTTTTATAAATTGTGTCGCGGTGGTCAAATTCGTGTGAATTCAAAACGTGTGCATGGTCAAGAAATCCTGCGTACAGGTGATGTTGTACGTGTGCCGCCCACCGTTACAAGTTATGCCAAGGTGCCTGATAAAAAAACAGAAAATGGTGAATTGTTTTCTTTGACAGATTTAGAAGAATTAAGAAAATGTATCATTCACAACGATGATGATATTGTTGTATTTAATAAACCTGCTGGGTTGGCTGTTCAGGGTGGAACCGGTATCAGAAAATCTGTTGATAAAATGGCTGCGGCATTATTTCCATATGATAAAATATCTTTGGTGCATCGTTTGGATAGGGAAACAAGTGGTGTTTTGGTGGTTGCGAAAAATCAAAGGGCCGCACAAAAATTATCGGACGCATTTCAAAATAAAACTGCACACAAAGAATATTTGGCGTTACTAAATGGTGGTGTTAATCCTGAAACCGGGGTGATTGATAACTATATGGTCAAAGGGCAGGTTTTTGATACCCCACAACGTATAAATAATGGTACAGGACAACGTCCACAGCGTGCGGTTACGGAATACAAGGTTTTGTCTCAGGCATCTGGCTGTGTGTCATGGGTGTTGTTTTCACCGAAAACTGGGCGTACACATCAATTAAGATTGCATAGTGCGTTGTCTTTGAATGCCCCGATTGTTGGTGATAATTTATATGGACGTGATAAAAAGATGGATAGTATGCTAACTTCAATGCTACAAACAAATAATTTATTTTTGTTTGCATACAAGATAACATTTCAGCATCCGTCATCTGGTCGTATGATGACTTTGCGTGCGACTGTGCCTGAATTTATGTTGCCTGTTATGAAGTTGTTGGAATTTAAATTGCCATGAGAACAAACGGAAGTGTTTTTTTTGATGTGCTTAGGTTGTTCACAATTATTTTTGTGGCGTTGGTTGTGGCATTGGTTGTTGCACTTAGTCAGGTAAATATTGATACATTGCGTGGCAGTGTCGTGTCTGTGTTACAAGAAGTTACAGGGGTGCCAGTTAAAATAAATGGGAATGTTTCGTGGAAATTGTCTTTGCGACCGCAAATAGAATTAGATGATGTTTGTGTGGAAAATGCGGCTTGGGCAAAGAATAAGTGTGCGTATAGCACAAAAAAAATAGACGTTAGATTAAATTTATTTTCATTGTTTCGCAGCACTCCGACTATTCACAATATAAAATTATATGATGTAGATGTTAATATTGAAGAGGGGGCAAATGGTGAATATTCTGTGCCAAAATTTAATGTTCAAGAGAATCTAGATGCAAAGACAGAGCCAGAAAAATATCCGTTTAAAGATATGGGGTTGGGTGGAATAGAAATAAAAAATTTAAAAATGAATATTTTAAATAAAAAATATGATTTGGCTGGATTTAATATTCATTTAAGTAATAAGAAAAAAAATCGTGAATATTCAGGATGGATAAAAGCAGATAAAGATATGTTGCCTTTTATAATTTCTGTGTCTGAATATAATCAGGAACGAAAAGTTTATCCTGTGCAGATGGCACTTGCCACAGGTGGTGATGCGTTGATTGCGAATGTTGCATTAGAAGGAACAAGTAAATTACCAATAGATTTTATTGTTAAGGGTGATTTGCCAGATATGACAATGCTGGGTGATTTTTTCGATGTAAATTTATCGGCTGTTAAAAATATAGGTGTTGATATAGCGGGTGGGTTTGATAGAAAAAAATTAATATTACGTAAATCAGATATAATGTTTCATAATGTCAAAGTGTCTTTTACAGGTGAATATGATTGGACCAATAAAAATCATGTTATAGATTTAGATGTGTATTCTAAAAATTTCGATTTGCAAAAGGCTTTTCCTGGAATGTATGAACGTCGTATTATCGTAAAACATCGTAAGTTAAATGTATTTAAAGATATACCTTTGTTCGGTAATGTATTTTATGGCAAGACGGTTAATATTGATGTGAAAATGGACGATTTTATTGTTTATCGTAGTTTGAATTTGCAAAAATTAAACCTGATGTTACGTGCACAAAATAATCATATTCGAATCGATTCGGATTTATCTTTTGCCAAAGGTGATATAGATTTTGCCATAGATGCAGATGTTGATAAAGATGGGCATATCTGGTCAAAGGTTGCATTTTTTGGTCGGGGTGTTTCTGTGGGAAATGTATTAGAAGAAGTGTATATAAATGATTTTTTATCTGATTTGCCTGTGAATATTGAGTTTTATGTTCAGGCAAATGGTAAAAATCTGTCAGATATTATGAATACAATATCAGGACCGGTTCAGGTTTATTCTGTGGGGGCGGGGTATGCACATTCTGCATTGGTATCTTATATGTACGGCAGGGATTTTTTAACATCACTTAGACATAATATAGAAGATTTATTTAGTTCAGAAAAAAAGCATAATCAAATAAAAGTTTCTTGTATGGTATTAAATGCAATATTGCGAGATGGGGTGTTAAAAACAGAAAATGGTTTTGCAATTGAAACAAATGCATTGAACATAGGGTTGGTTGGTTCTTTGAATTTGGGGGACGAGGAAATGAAATTGTCTTTGACAACGGTGCCGGTGCGCGGATTGAAATTATCTTTGACGGGTAATGTTGTAAATTCAGTTGCAATCAGTGGAAGCCTAGCAGAACCAGATATCAGTATTAATGGTGCATCTGTGGCAGGCAAAGTTGTTTCCGCAACAGGATTGGGGTTGTTGTTGGCACCATTTACAGGTGGTATCAGTTTGGTTGCAGGCGCGGGTATCGGTTTGGTCGCGGGGGATTTGTTGGAAAATTGGTTGGCTGATGATAATCCTTGTAAAACAGCTATGAAAAAGGGTGCGCCTGTATATGAAGATGATCCCGAATGGTTTAGTGTGCCTGTTATGGATTTAATCAAAAATATGATAAAAGTATAAAGTTTTGTTGTTTTTTTTGTTTTTGTTGTGCTTTTGGTCTTGCACCGAATCGGTGTTTTTTGTTAAACTTGCCTCAAAGGGTGTAGGAAAACACACGTAAATATAAAAGGAAACAGGAGCGTATAATGGAATTTTCAGTATTTCGTCAGGTTTTGATACGTGCGCTGGGACATATGCAGTCTATTGTGGAAAAGCGTGCAACACTGCCGATATTGATGAATGTTAAAATAGAAGCAGCAGATGATTTGATTTTATCTGCAACAAATGTTGATTTGGAATTGGTCGAACATGTGGCGGCTGATATTACACTGGGTGGTAAAATCACTGTTCCTGTACAGATGTTGTACGATATTGTTCGTAAATTGCCAGATGATGCAGAAATTTCTTTTAAACAGTCTGGTGACCAATTGGTTGTGTCCAGTGGACGTGCTGTATTTCGTTTACCAACTTTGCCGGCAGAAAATTTCCCTGCTATGGCGGGTAGCAATTTGACAACCAAATTTCAAATGACAACTGGTGATTTGGCACACTTAATCAATCAAACAAAGTTTGCAATTCCAACAGATGATGTTCGTTATCATTTGGGTGGTATTTATTTCCATATTTCTGATGATGCAGATGTTAAAAAATTAACAGCCGTTGCAACAGACGCACAACGTATGGCATTGTGTGCAATACCTGCACCTGCGGGCAGCAATGAAATGCCAGCGGTTATTTTGCCACGCAGAGTTATTGGTGAATTGTCAAAATTATTAGAAGATGCCAACGTTGATGACGTTATGGTTGAATTGTCTGATACCAAGGCTCGTTTTACAGTTGGGGCGGCAACTTTGACCAGTAAATTGGTTGATGCACAATATCCAAATTATCGTGTCGTTATTCCAAAAGGTAATGATAAAATTGCAATTTTGGATAGAAAGCAATTTATTAACGCGGTTGACTTGGTTTCTGTGGCCAGTGTTGATAAAACAAAATCTGTTCAATTGACGTTCAGTATGAACAAATTGGTTATCAATGCGTCCAGCCCAGATGCAGGTACTGCAACCCAAGAATTAGACATTGAATATAATGACGATAGTTCGTTTACAGTTGTCTTTAATGTAAAGTTCTTGTTGGATGTCGCCGGTCAGGTTGAAGGTGAAAAATTCCAAATGGAAATGCAAGACCCATTGGCACCAACAAAAATAAATTCTACGGACAAAAATACAGATGCTTTGTATGTATTAATGCCGATGAGAATGTAGGAGAGAATAAAAAAATCCGCCAACGGCGGATTTTTTTAGGGCAGGTTGCAAAACTTGTTTTTTATGATAGTATTGGTCAGTAATAAAAATAGGAGTAATTATGACTTTGAATGAAATCACCCCCGGGGCAATGCCGCCAAAACAAATGAATGCAATTATAGAAGTTCCCGAAGGTGGTTATGTGAAATATGAAATTAATAAAGAGACAGGATTATTAAAGGCGGACAGAATTTTACATACACCAATGGCGTATCCTGCGAACTATGGATATTTTCCAGGTACATTGGGTGATGATGGTGACCCGTTGGATTGTGTCGTTGTATGTAATGCGCCATTGCGTCCGGGTATTTTGATTGAAGTAAGGCCAATTGGTGCATTGATTATGGAAGATCAAGCCGGTGGTGATGAAAAGATTATTTGTGTTCCGTTGGACAAGGTTGATCCTTTTTATACAGATACGGAATTTATTGACCAATTACCAAAGATTTTGCGGTCCAAGATAAAATATTTTTTTCAGCATTACAAAGATTTGCAACCACATGCGTGGTCCAAGGTTGTTGGTTGGGCAGATCGTGAAACAGCGGATAAATTGATTATGGACAGTATCGACAGATATTGGACACATAAACGCCAAGGTCAATAAAAAATCTTGCGTTGTGTGTTATTATTCTTATAATCCAAACAGTTAAATAAAAAGAGGTATTTATTATGGCATCTTATATTGCAAATGATATGCGTGTTGGTTGGGTGATTTCCCACAATGGTAAACGTTATTCTGTTACATCAATTACCAAGGTTAAACCAGGCAAGGGTGGCGCGTTTGTTCAGGCAGACCTGCGTGATATTGATTCTGGTAACAAAGGTGGTGATCGTTGGCGTGCAGAAGACAAAGTTGAAAAATTAATGGTTGAAGATATTGAATGTCAATATCTGTATGCAGATGGCACAGATGCGTTCTTTATGAATTTGTCTGACTATGAACAATTTACAATGCCTGTTGATTCTTTGGGTGAAATGATGAAATTCTTGGCACCTGAAATGACGGTCAAGGCAAACTTTGTAGAAGGTCAACCTGTATCTATTTCATTGCCAAAGACAGTTATTGCAACCGTTGAAGAAACAGAACCTGCATTAAAAGGTCAAACAGTTTCCAGCAGTGGTGGTAAACCTGCAATTTTGGATAATGGTGTTCGTGTTCAGGTTCCATTATTTATTGAACAAGGCGAAAAAATTGTTGTTAATACGGAAACATTAGAATACGTAGAACGTGCTAAATAAATTATAATAATTCATCCACACACGGTGCCGGCAACTCATGTAACACTTGTGCACTACGTTGCCGGCACTGTGCGTATCTAAATCATTCTAATTTATTTCTATTTATCGGATAATAATTCATCTAAAATTAAAACGGGAATCTCATGTAGCGTTTGTACACTACGATTCCCGTTTTTCTTTTATCTAAATCATTCTAATTTATTTTAAAATCTCCTTGTGGGATTTTTTAATTTGTGATAAAATTCGTATAACAAGAAAAGTGAAGGAAAAATGGCAAAATTCCGCAGAAATCTAGAGAGAGAGAGAGAGAGAGTTAAAAACAAATTTTAACGCAAACGCAGTTTGCGTTTATGAATAATCACCTTAATGGCATGTCGTGCCATTAAGGTGATTATTTTTTATAAACGAAAGGGCAAGAGATATGAAAAAATATTTTTTATCGTCAATGTTGGTAATGGGTTTAATGTCGCCTGTGTTCGCTGCGGATGGGATAATTACCGGCGGTGCGGGCACGTGTACGGTTGATGTGCTTGGTGTGTTCGAAAACGATGCGACTGCAAATACAATCGCAACATGGACGTTAAATGAATATGAATGCGGTGCCGGTCAATATTTATTAAATTCAGATGGAACATTAAAATGTACCGAATGTCCGGTTGGGTCATATTGTCCGGGTGGTAAATTTACTGTTGAATCTGAAAACAACGGTGTAAACACATGTCCAACAGATTATACATCAGACGCGGGTGCAGTGGGTGAAAACGAATGTTATATGGGATGCGAATTGGCGTGCAGTAAAAACGTAGAATGTCCACCACATTCCAATAATTGCACGCACAGTGAATTCAAAACCACCGGCAAACAGTTTGCTGGCGGCACCTGTAATGCATACCCAAGTGTTTGTCCAATCGCAGATTTTGGGTGCGACACGGGGTATAGTAAAGAAAGTGTTGCTTTTGAACCTGTTGCTGCTGCGTCAGAATTTGAGATCTACATGAGTTTAGAGTGTTCATTGCATGGACAAGAATGGAATGGTTTTTTTGGGATGTTTGATAATGGTTTTAATGATTGTGAATTGCTTGAACCTGGTCAGGCTTTGTATGCGGGGAGGTATTTGTTTGAAATGTCAATAAATTCATATGATGAAAATACGCCTGGGGTATTGACGGGTGATGGATATCCACATCCAGATCAGCAAACTGTAACCGTTTATCCAAAATATTTGCCAAATGCAGATTTTCAAAGAACGATTACTGGGGATAATAAATGGCTAAGGTTAGTCAAGATTGGTATGCCCACGCCTGCTACTGAATTGTTAATGAAATTTATGGAATCTGATGAGAATATTTATAGTCAAGATGCGAAAATTTTATTGAATTATTTAGAAGATGTTTCCGAGATATATAGTATGTTGAAAGCAGATGATGCTGATGCTTTTGTTTCACAGGCTGAACAGGAATTGCGTAAAAATTTATCCACTAAGAATGTGAATAAGGTTATAGAGGTAATGAAACGCACAAAAAATGGAGAAATAAATAGTGAACAAGATTTGAAGTCAGAATTATTTAATATTATTTTTACAGAGGTTGCCTCATATAATCATGTTGATAGTATAAGTCCAGAAATGTTATCGTTAATTTCTATATATAATAATGACGATGTTTCAGACCAAGAAAAAATGGGAGCACTTATCAAAGCAATGTTTTCTTCATTGAATTTTGTTGAAACAAATTCGCCATGGGTTACAAATTTCTGGGCGTTGGACGGAGGTAGTGATTTATTTGGAAGTGATACGATTTTAAGCGGTGTTGCATTTGGTGATGATTACAGTTTTGCCTATTTAGATAAACCTGTAACAGCATCATACTGTAATTCAAACACAATCAATATTGATTGGAATCCGGATAATGGTGGCGCGCATATCCAGAATATGTGCTACTATGACGGTGCGGTTACATTGCCGTCCGACCCAGTTAAACCAGGGTATACGTTTACCGGTTGGAAATTGGTTGAATAAAATAAATTATAATAATTCATCTACACACGGTACCGGCAACTTATGTAACACTTGTACACTACGTTGCCGGCGCTGCGTGTATCTAAATCATTCTAATTTATTTTTTATTTTTTGTTTTCTGAACCCATGATTGTTCTTATTTCGTCAATGCATGTTTGGGTCATCATTTGACGGGCGTTGGTTAAAAATTCACGTGGGTTAAAGTTTTCTGGTTTTTCAAATAATGATTTGCGGACCGCTGCGGTAAAGGCCAAGCGCAGGTCGCTGTCTACGTTTATTTTGCATACGTTCATTTTTGTTGCACGACGCAGTTGTATTTCAGAAATTCCCAATGCACCAGAAATTTTTCCGCCATATTCGTTTATTATGGTTAATAGTTTTTGTGGGATATTTGATGCGCCATGTAATACCAATGGGAATTTAGGTAATCTGAGAGCGATATCTGCCAATATATCAAAGCGCAAATCTTCGTTTTCACGTTTTCTTTTGTATGCGCCATGACTGGTTCCAATGGCGATGGCCAGTGAATCAATATTTGTTTCGTGTACGAATTTTTCTACGTCATCTGGGTTTGTATAATTTATTGTGCCAAAAGTGTTTTCGTCTTCTATGCCGCCCAGTGTCCCCAGTTCTGATTCAACAGATACGTTGTGTTTGTGTGCGAAATCAACAACCTGTTTGGTAAGTTCTATGTTTTCGGCAAATGGCTTTGCGCTGGCATCAATCATGACAGATGAAAAACCAAGTTTAATTGCGTGTTTGCATGCGTCCACACTGGAACCATGGTCCAGATGCAGGGCGATATTGTCTTTGGGACTAATGTTTGCAGATTTTATCAGTCCGATTAATGTTTCTGGGGTCATGTATTTCATGGCAGATTCTGATACTGCTAATATAACAGGGCTGTGTGTTATGCGTGCTGCGTCCAATATGGCGCCCAAAGTTTCCATATTATAAAAATTAAATGCAGGTATCGCATAGTTGCCAGCCAAAGCGTTTGCGAACATTTGATTGGTGTTTACCAGACCTAGATTAGCGTATTTCATAAAAAATTCCCCTTGGTTGTTTTTGATTATAGCATATTTTGAGGTTAAATATGGATTTTTTATTTGAAAAACTTGACATGTGGTCTATTTGTGCAACAATCCATTTAAATCGGGAGTGTGATAGGGATTAAACTTAAATTATACCCAGGGGTGTAAAATGAAAAAGACTTTGATTGCATTGTTTGGTTTTGTGTTGGTTGCTGGTTGTTCTTCTTATGAATACTATCGTGGCGATGTTCGTTATGTTCAAGATGAAAAAGATTGTATATTTACATCTTTTGAACGTGGCGATCATTATTCTGATGAAATTCGTACATTGGATATAGATAAAGAAATTGTATATCGCAACACAAAATGTCGTGATTTGTACTATCGTGATAACATGGGTCAGGTTGCACGTACAGAACGTCAGGTCTTGAAATCTGTTGCGACATTGGAAAGTGGTTGTAAAAAGGCTGCAAAGAAAACTTATGTTTTCATAAAATAAAAAAAATGTCCCGTTTGGGACGTTTTTTATTTGTAATATTATTGAAATAGTTTGTTTTTTATGATAAAATCTTAAAAAAGAAAGGGGTTTTATATGAAAAAAATTATGAACAAAGTAAATTTCGCAATTGTTGGAATTATGGCGTCTGTTGCGCCTGCGATGGCTGCAAACGAAGGTTTGTGTGAATTGATCACAAAATTGGGCGGACTATTGAAAACATTGCGTACATTGGCATTTATTGGTGCTGGATTTTATATCGCACAGTGGGCGTGGGGCTTTATCAAAGCTGGCGATGTTAAAATTGAAGAGGTAAAAGATAAGGGTATTGGTGTGCTGGTTGGTTTCGTATTGTTGTTCAGTATTGGTGCGGTACTTGGATTCTTGATCAGTGCGGCCGGTCCAAGCGGGTCTTTGGATTGTGCAGCTCAATTGACAGCATGGTAAAATCAAAAGATTAAAAAATGCGACCGTTTGGTCGCATTTTTTTTATTTTTATTGTTCATATTTTTTATCTGATTGTTTGGCAAGCGTACTTTTGTGCAAATTGTTTTTCAATTTTTTCCAATTGTTGTTTTAATTTTTGTGCATGTGTTTCTGAAAATTCTTGTTCGGGTGCACGATTTGTATTTTGTATCATTTTATTACGTTCTGATATTAATTCGTGGCGTAACAACATTTGTAATGTTTGTAGTGATTTGTTTGACTGGTGGTTGTATGTGTCTATTGCGCGACCGATGGCGTTGGTGCGTGCGATTAATGTGTATAATCCCATGTAATCCAGTAATGTTTCGTTTTCTGATATATAAAACCCCAGTTTGTTTTTTATGTCTGAACCAGACAGTCCGCCATATAAATATGGTGATGTTTGATGATAGAAATCACGAAAGTTTCCGTTAAGGCTTTTTATTATTCCGGATAATCTGGATTCTTTTTCAGACAGTTTATTGCGCCAATATATGCGTTGGAAATAGTTTGAAATTTTTATAATTTCTTCGAATGTCATATTTTCTTTTATGGTGGGGCTTAAGAAATATGTGCGTGCAAATATCATGTGGGGTCTTTGATTGGTAAAACACCAACATGCGTATCTTGATAATTGTATGTCGCGTGCATTGTGGAATACTTGGTATCCCAGTTTATATGCGCGATTTATTTTACCAATATGATCGTCGTAAAATTGTGCTTTTTGTGCGTATGTGTATTCTGGGTTTTGTTTCGGAAAGATTTCATATGGCATAATTATGCGGTTGTATGCGTGCAGTTGCATGCTGGGTTGTGATGGAAAAATGGTTTCGCCGAATAAATTATGCAGGTCAGAATAAAACCAATAATCTGATTTTTCTGTTTGGGGTACTGTGGGTGCCATTTGGAACAGTTCCAATTGTGTGTCGGGCAGGGGGATTGTTTGTCGGGTCCGATTTAATGTTTGGAATGCTTCAAAGTTTGTTTTTTTATCCATTGTCGTACCCTTTGTTTGTTATTTTGTTTCTTCGACATTCGCCAGCGAGAACAGTACGGATGATATTAATGATTGGTATGGAACGTGCTGTGAATCCGCCAGTTCTTTTATTTTATCCAGAACAGGGCGGGGGATGCGCATATTTATGACGCAATCCGATTTGTTAAAGGCCTTGTACGCGGCATATTCACGTAACAAAGACTCTATATTCATTACAAATAATTGTTGCATTACATTTGGCATATGCAAACTCCTATACTTACTGCAATACCATAGTCTTTACAATGCACTATACCATTGTATTTACAATTGTCAATACAAATATATTTACGGTTGTGATGGCGGTTATGTTGACATTGGTGTGGACGGTTGTGTTGCTTGCTTTTTTTTTATATTGAATATAAAATTACCTGAAAATAACGGAAAGGATTTATATTATGTTAAACAAGATATTTGCATTTGTGATTGCATCTGCTTTGTTTGTATTGCCTGCACGTGCGGAATTGAAAGTTGATATTGTTGCAGGTGCGGCGGACCCCATTTCTATTGCTGTGTTGAAATTTGAAACATCTGATGGTGTGTCAAATAAAGATGCAGCGTTAATTCGCAGTGTTGTTGAAAATGACTTAAAAAGTTCGGGACTGTTTCGTATCGTAAGTCATGACGCGTTGCCAGAATATGTTAAAATGTATGATGTGCCAAACTTTACATTATGGCAGGCAATAAAAACACAAATCTTGGTTCAGGCAAAATTGTCTAATGCACCAAATGATAGTTATAAATTAGAATTTTTTGTATGGGATATCGATTCCAAAGAACAAATAGAAGCCCAGGCTTTGGTCGCATCGCGTAAATCTGTGCGCAGATTGGCACATATTATGGCAGATGCAATTTATGAAAGATTAACGGGTGAGGTTGGTTATTTTGATACACAAATTGTATTTATTGCAGAAACAGGGCCTGTTAAAAAGCGTGTAAAACGTATGGCAATTATGGACCAAGATGGTCATGGTATGCGGTTTTTATCTGATGAAGATACTTTTGTAATGTCGCCTCATTTTTCACCAAATATGCAGACGATTGTATTTTTGTCTTATTATAATGATGACCCTATGGTTTGGACACTTGATTTAGATACAGGTGAACAACGCAGACTGGGGCAATTTGGCGGTATGAGTTTTGCACCACGGTTTTCACCAGACGGATCACGTGTTGCATTGTCTTTGGTTAAAAATGGGATAACACACCTGTATGAATATGACATTGAATCTAAGAAATTACGTCAATTGACATTTGGAAATTCTATTAATACCAGTCCTTCTTATTCCCCAGATGGTAAAAAGTTGGCGTTTAATTCAGACAGAACAGGCCGTCAGCAAATTCATGTCATGGATTTAGAAACCGGTAAAGAAGAACGTATAACGTATGGGGTCGGAAAATACGCGACACCTGCATGGTCGCCTGATGGGAAATATATTGCATTTACCAAGATGGCAAATGATACATTTTATATCGGGGTTATGAATCCACGTGGTAAAAATGAAAAAATATTGGCGGGTGGTTGGTTTATGGAGGCACCGTCATGGGCACCTGGGTCACGCAGATTGGTATATTATGAAACAGAACCGGATTCAGATGGATTGGAACGCATCAGTCATATTCGCAGTATAGATATTACCGGACAAAATGTTTATGATATTGAATTGCCCGATAATATAAATGGGGTAGAACCAACATGGTCACCCAGATTACCGTAAAAAATCGCCCGATGGGCGATTTTTCATTTCAAAGAAAGGTTAGGAGAATAGAATTTATTTTTATCTTTGATTTTGATACAATCAGTATAAAACAAAAAATGGAAAAGTCAAGCGAACTTTTTGTCAATTTTTGTCAATTTTGTGTTGAAATAAGTGTTTGAAATCAGTATATATTGCACGATGAACACAAAAAAGGGGGATTTATGTTTCGAATCGTAACACATAAAAAACGTGTGAATAAATGTGATAAAGCAATACCAAAGACATTCCCGAAAAGTTTGACGTCTTTTTATTGGTTGGTTATTAAAAAATTTCCGGTTTATATCGGTGCAATGTTTATTTTTACTTTGTTGTATGACGGTGTGGGATTGATTGTGATGCCGTTAACATCACAGTGGATGTTTTATATTTTGGAAAATGCATTAACCATAGATATTAAAAGTGTAGTGTTAATATTGTTTGGTATTGTAGGGATGTATTTAATTCAAAATGCGATAACTTTTGTGCGGTCTTTTTTGTTAGGTAAATATGCCCAGATTGTAAACAGGTATAAACTGTTTATTTTATACAACAGGTTATATAATAACGATACTGATTTTTTTGTAAAAAAATCTGCGGGATATGTTGTTTCTATGGGAAAAGAAATAACAGGTAATTTTTCTGCTTTGACGTGGGATTTTTGGGCGACGTTAATTGGTAATATTTTGGGACTGTTGTGTGTTGTTGGGGTTCTGTTTTCAATGAATGTATGGTTTGTTGTTATTATTCTGGGAAATGGAATATTGCGTACAATTTGGCAATTTTATGTACAAAAGAAAATAAATGTACTTTTAAAAGAAAAAACTAAATTGATGTCAGAGATAAGTGGTGTTCAGACCGACAGTATTGATAATATAATGACTGCACGTTATTTTGGAACAGAACATTTGGAAAACAAGTATATATGGAATTTACGGGCGCCTGTTATAAAACTGGAACGACAAAACCATTATTTGGATAGATGGCGTTGGATGCCGTTTAGTTTGGTTTGGGTGGCACTTAGGGCTTTGATACTGTGGATGTGTTTTGTGCAAATCCGTGATGGGCAAATGACGGTTGCGTCGGCTGCGTTCGTTTGGGCATCTGCGACATCTGTTACGAATGTTTTTGTAAGAATGAATAGAGTAATAATTGGGTATTTTGAAACACGTGCAAAGGCCCGTTTGGCGTGGGATGAATTAATTGTAGAACGCAGTGTTACAGATATACCTTTGACCAAACAAATGAAAATAGGCAATGCGGATATTGAATTTGATAACGTTATGTTTGGTTATGGTGCAAAAAATGTTTTGAAACACTTTAATCTGTGTATCAAAAACGGACAACGCGTTGGGGTTGTTGGGTTGTCTGGGGCCGGTAAAACAACGTTGGTGAATTTATTATTGCGTTTGTACGATGTTAACGATGGATGTATAAAAATAGGCGGGGTGGATATTCGTGATGTTAAGCAAAACAGTTTACGTCAAAATATTGCATTGGTCCCGCAAGAAACAGCGTTGTTTAATCGTACATTATTGGAAAATATCAGATATGCAAGACCTGGGGCAACTAAGGCAGAGGTTGTGCAGGCTGCTAAAAAAGCGAATATTCATGATTTTATTATGAAGCAGTCTGATGGGTATGACACGTTGGTTGGTAATCGGGGAATTAAATTATCCGGGGGCCAGCGTCAACGTATTGCGATTGCACGGGCGTTATTGAAAAATGCACCAATTTTAATTCTGGACGAAGCGACATCTGCACTGGATTCAGAAAATGAAATGATGATACAATCTGCATTACAAAAGGTTATGAAAAATAAAACGACTTTGGCGATTGCACACAGGTTGTCAACACTTCGCAATATGGATATAATTATCGTCATGGATAAAGGTAAAATTGTAGAAAGTGGCTCGCATAAACAGTTGTTACGTAAAAATGGGGTGTATAAAAAATTATGGTCAATGCAAACAAATGGTTTCGTAGGTTCAGTATAGTTTGTATGCTGATAATTGGGGATGGGGCATATGCTGTGCCGGCGGTGGTTGATTATGTTATTGATGGGGATACGTTTGGTGCGACTGTTTTGTTTGATGATGATATTTCTGTTCCTGTGCGTGTACGTATATTGAATATTGATACGCCGGAAATTCATGGCAAGTGTAAATCGGAAATCGACAAGGCACATCTGGCCAAAGATACGTTATCAAATATTTTGCCACAGGGTACCAAGGTTGAATTGGATTCTGTTAAAGATGATAAATATTTAGGTCGTATTGATGCAAATGTAGTGTTAAAAGATGGCAGAAATGTTGGCAATATTATGATAAATCGTGGTCTGGCCCGTTCGTATAATGGTGGCAGACGGCATAGTTGGTGTGAATAAAAATCCCCGAATGGGGATTTTTTATGCACTGTGCCGGTTAATAGCTTCACTGATTTCATCCAATGATGCATTACATGGCAACAGTGGTTCAAACCATACATTTGCCATGCCCGAATGCATGCGGCCTTTTTTAGGCCAATACAGACCTGCGTCTGTGCCAACCGGTAAAATAGGTAATTTTAATGTGTGTGCCAACAGTAACAATCCGCGTTTTAACGGGATTTTTTGTCCAGGTTTCGCCCGTGTGCCTTCGGGGAATATTACCAATGTATAACCATCTAATACACGTTGTTCAACCGTTTCGGCTAATTTTTTCATATTCGTTTTACCACGACCACGGTTTACACCAACCATGCCTGCACGTGCAAATGCCCATCCATAAATTGGAATCCATAATAATTCACGTTTCATTATAAAAAATGTTTTTGGCATGACTTTGGATATAACTGCGATTTCCAATATAGACATGTGTTTAGATGCAATAATTGCTTTGCCGTCCAGACGTTGATTGCTGTCCGGCATAACAGGAATACCGTTTTCTTCGGTTGCGGGATAATGCACGGTATATTTTATACCTGTGATAAATCGTGCCAATAACAAAACACCGGCTGCATCTGCAAATACAAATTTGCGAGACAATTTTTTAGAAATCAGGCCAATTAACAACAATGGTGTCCACAGTGTAAAATATGTACCCAGTGCGATTTTAAATATAATAGTTCGTATCATATGTTTTCCTTTGTTTAACTTTCTTTGATTCCAATCATGGTTACCAGATATTTTATATATTCTGTGGTCCATCTTTCAAGTCTTTTTCCAGGTGACATGCCAATTAATGTCGCGGGACAAGATATAATTTTTGTTTCTGGTAATTCATAATGCACCAGATATTTTGCACGTTGCATATGGTCTTCGGTTGTTATTATAACGATTCGTTTCAGTTTTTTTTCAGATGCGATATCTTTGATGGCTAATGCGTTTTGATATGTGGATTTTGATTTAGATTCAATAATTGCTTTGCGTGCTAAATCCATATCGTGTTGTGATGCACCTGCACCGATTATATACAGGTCTGCATTTGGATATTCTTGCATTTTTTTGATTGCAAACGGTATACGGCGTTGGTCGCCCGTCAGAACAAAGATACTGTCGTTTTGTTGAATTTCGTTACACTGCCAAGGTGTGGTAACTTTGAACAGCATGCCACCAATTATAAAGCAACTGAATACAACAAAAGATGGGGTTAATAATAATCGTCTTTTCATTTTAATTGGCTTTTAGAATATTAAATGTTGTACGACGTGTGATATAGATTGCAAAAAATACAATCAAAACAGGCAGCAATAATAATAATAACCAACCCGCCCCAGATAATCCCAATGTGGCAAGCAGGCCTACGCGTGCACTGTGTGCAACAGATATTACAATCAGTAATACGGGTGCGGCAACAAAAAAACCAATGGTTGCTGCGATTAAACTAATTTTTCCGACAATAATTTGCATCTGTTTTGCAACAAATGTATCAGATGCACCAACCTGGTTTAATATTTCTAATTCACGTCTGTGCAGTAATGCAGTGTTTCGGGCAATGTACGATATACACATACCAATTGTTCCCAATATCATCAATAATACAAAAGAAGATATTGCAATCATTTTCCAACCAGAACTGGTAGATGGACTTAACGCATCAGAATGTGTTAAAAAACGGGCGTTCGGTGATATTTGTTCGCCAACATTGTGCATGTCTTGGATAGATTTGAATTTTATTTCCCACATTTTTGGTAGGTAATTTTTCAAAATATCACCCCCAGATGAAATCCATGGTGCCATCAGATCTTGCATTTGTTCGGTTGTGATTTCATTTATGGTATCGATTTTATCCGCATTTTTATCTATGATTTTTTTAACGTCATCTGCTTTTTTTAAATCTGTTACCTGGACAGTGGCAAAAGATTCCCATTGATTATTCCAACGCATTACGCCTGTGCCAATAGACAGTGCAATTCCCAATGCTATTATTGATAAAAATGATAGTAATGCCAAAATCGCTGTCATAAAGACAGATTGTTCATGTACCAATGAAAATACTGTATTTTTTTTCATTATTTATTTCCGATATCGTCAAATTGTTTCGACAGTTCCGCAAAGTAATTTTGTGGTTTTGGACCACGCCAAGTTCTTTTTGTTTCCGATTCGTTTACAGAATCTGATTTTTTATTTTTGTTGATAAAATTAACCCGATGGTTTTCAACATGAATCACAGGAAATTTATATGTTTCCATAAGTTTTGTATTGTGGGTCGCCAAAATAATTGTTGTTCCAAACATTTTATTCATTTGTATAAACAATTCCATCAATCTGGACGCGTTTTCATCGTCCAGGTTTCCAGTCGGTTCGTCGGCCAGTAATATTGAAGGCTGAACAATAATTGCACGTGCCACAGATACACGTTGTTGTTGACCACCAGACAGGGATTTTGGATTTGAATCTGCGTATTTACCCAATCCAACCCAATCCAATACCTTGGTCACCAGTTTTTTTATTTTTGCATCTGGCACGCCACGAACACGCAGGGGCAGGGCAACATTGTCAAAAACACTAAGGTGGGACAGTAATGAATATTCTTGGAATACAATGGCCATTTTTTGGCGGATATTTGTTATTTCATCGCGTGTCATATCATTGGTTACACGCCCAAAAAGTTTTATTTGCCCGTTAGAGGGCTTGTGTAATTGATATATCAGACGCAGTAAAGTTGTTTTGCCGGCACCAGATGCCCCAGACAAGAAATAAAAACCACCGGCACCGATATTAAAAGATACATCGGTTAAAATATCAGGGGTTCCGTCATATCGTGCGGCTACGTTCGCAAAAGATATAGTTGTCTTTTCTTCCATGTGGGTAATATAGTAAAATTTTTATATACGGTCAAATAAAAATAAAATCAAAAAAATTGTGTTTTTAGCATTTGGAATAAAGTCAAAATTGTGATATAGTATGCTTAACATTTAGTGGAGGAATCGTAAATGAAAAAGATTTTTGGTTTTGTTTTATGTATGATTGCATTGACAGGCGGTGCGTTTGCAACAGAAGGCGTGCAACATGCACAGAATGACCGCACGTCTATGTACAGAAGGACGTCTGATAACATAACAGTTGTTAATAATTTTAAGTTTTCTGGCCGTACGCCAAATGCGATGCCTGTGGTACAACAACCTGAAATGCCTCAGTATCAGCCTGTTCGTTACAATATGCCAAAGAAATCATGTGGTGCGTGGTATGTTGGGGGTCGTATGAATCTGAGTATGTTGTCATGGGAAAATGAATATTCTTCAACATGGCCATATCTTGATTCCAGTAATGATCATGATAAATATTCTTTTGAACCTGTTTATGGTGGTGCGTTTACAGTTGGTTATGCGTTTGATACTGCATGGCGTTTGGATATAGAAGCAGGTATAATGGGTCGTTTTGAAGATAATGATGAAGGTATAAACTTTACATTGACTGTGCCATACGTAATTGCCAATGCGTATAATGATTTTTATAATGGTATGTACGTTGGTGTTGGTTTAGGGTTGGCTGTGCCAAAAACAGAACTGGACGGTGAACATACCAGTATAATTTTTGATGGTGGACATCGTACAAAACGCAATGGGTCATTGATGGGCGCAGCGATGATTGGTTATGCGTATGATTTTGATCAGCATTTAACATTAGACGTTCGTTATCGTTTGGCGGCATTTAATGGTACCAGACATGAAACAAAATTGATTGTTGGTACAGATGAATATGAATTTAGAAATAAAATTGGTTTAATTTTGGATAATTCTGTATCTGTTGGGTTACGTTACAGATTCTAAGATAAAAAATTATAGGGATATTTGTTAGGATAACCAGTACAATATAAAAACAAATAGAGAGAGACATGACTACAAGAATATCAACATTGGCGATAATTTGCACATTGGGCATATCAATGTCCGCGTTTGCGGCACCATCGGTCAGAACATTAGGTGGGGCGTCTACTTATTCCAGTGCCGCCAGTGCCGCCAGTGGTTCTGCACCAACAGCATCTGCGCCGACGCGTGTCAAGGCATCTGCAAGTTCTAATAAAACGACATCTGGTGAAAATTTGCGTGGTGGTGCAATGCGTGTTGATTCAGGTTCTACGATTGGTGCTACTCGTGTGTCTTCTTCGCGTGCGGCATCTACACCACGTTTGTCAATTGGTAAATATTTAACCACAGGTCAATCGGTCAGTGGTGGCAATAATGGTACTGGTGTTCGTCCACCTTCACAGAGTGGCGAGCTTTCAGATTCGGATTTAGAAGAAATACGTCAAGATATTACAAATATTTATAATGAAATTGAAAATATTCAGAATGAATTTAATACATACGTAGATGCTGAATATGATTTTGGTTACAATCAGGATACAGGTTTGTTGACTGTTAAGAAGGGTGATGAAACTGTATTAGAAGAATTAATGGTTACGTTTGCACAGGTGCAGGCTATTGAAAATTCATTAAATCAATTAATAGAACAGCATAATTCAGAAGTTAAACAAATATATTCTGAAATTGATCAAAAACAAGATATGCTGACGCCGGAAAATTTAAAGGGTGAAGGCAATGTTACAATTGGATTTAATAATGGTGTTATCACAGTTACTGGCGCAGGCAGTGATGTAGAAAATGTACAAGAAAAATTGATTCCAGGTACTGCGATTTCAATTGATGACACCACAGACGTAATTTCTGTTAATGTTGGTTCTGGTTTGTATGTTGATGCAGAAACAAACACATTGAATGCCACGGTCAGCGAAGGTGCAATATACGAAGGTGATACAGGTATTACTGTTGATAATGTTGCGCATAAAATTGCATTGGCATTAAAGGCTGGGAATGGAATAAAGGTCAGTGGTGATACTGTTGCGTTGGATACACCAGATAATTCAGGTAATTATTTCTATTCTGTATCTGGTCCGGGTACGGGTGTTTGGATACCGTTTGCGGTTGTTGATGCGTCTGCGTTACAAACCACCGCAACCACAACAGTAGTAGAAGAATCGGTGGTAGAATAATTTATTTTACGGGAATGGTGCCTTATGACAACAAGAGATAAAATTTTTACATCTGTGATTGCGACATTTGCTGTTATGTATGGTGGGGGGGTGTGTGCTGCACCGATGGTCTCGCCAGACTCGTCATCATCTGCAAAGCCAATTATGCAATTAACATCACGTGATTATGTTGATGGATTGGTTGCACCTGTTAAAAAAATGGTAGAAGACCATGATACGTTGTTGGGACATGTGATAATGACAACGACTGTGGATACGGTAACGGGGGCGATAAATGAATTAAACAGAACGAAATTGAATATAGAAGGGCACGAGGCATCACGTATCGTTGTTACAAATGAGTTGGGGGCAATTACAACTGCGACGGCGGTTGAAATGACCCAGGTAAATGGTCTGACTACGGAATTAAATTCCAAGCAGATTAAATTAACATCTGAAAACTTAAAGGGCAGTGGCAGTGTTGACATCGCCTTTGATGAAAATGGTGTTATAACTGTTAATGGTGGCGAGGGTATTTCATATACATCGGGTGACACGTATGTATCTGTTGATAATACCACGGAAAAGATTTCCGTTAATGCAGATACCAACGTTCGGGTTGGGTCTGGATTGGCAACGTCCACGGCGGTAATTGCGTATGCATTGCCAAAACCGGTTGATTGCATTGAAACAACATGCGTATTATCGGTTGATGGTAATGGGGAACCATATTGGATGAAATTGGAACTGATATACGAAACATCGTCTGAAAAATCTGAAACGCCTACGTCTGATACGGGGGAAACAACGTTATAAAATCAGAAAACAAATAATTTAAAAAATAGGATTATTTTAAAAAAAGTATTTGTTTAAGTTTGTAAAATATGATATCATATAGACAAATTGAAAGATTGATTGAATAGCGTAATATAGTTAGCAGATAGGTGGACCAAGGAAAAACAACGAAACAAAAAAAACAAAAAAAGAAAGAAGGGAGAAAAACATGAAAAAATTAACAGCCGGTATTTTGGCATCTTTGATTGGTTTGGTATCTGCAAACTCTGCAGACGCAGCCGTAGCTTCAAAGAATTATGTTGATGAAGGTTTAGCAACAAAACAGAATGTGTTGGAAAATGCTAAGAACGTTATAACAAGTGGAACGGGTGCTTTCGTAACAGGAATCTCTGCACAAGATGGTGTTGTTACTGTGTCATATGGTGATCAAACAGAAGTAGAGGTTGATGATGTACTTAGTAACACAAGTTTAAACCCTGTTCAGAACAAAGTTATAACAACTAAGATTGAAGGTATGGATTTTTCTGCTACTGATACTACTGGTGTAGTTCAAACTGTTACTCAGACTGATGGTGCAGTTACAGCGACATATGGTTTGATAGGAACGGCAGATGTTGAAGATGGTGCAATTACATCTGGTAAGATTGCGGATGGTACAATCGTTGATGCTGATGTTAATACATTATCTATTTCTAAGATTACAAACTTGCAGACTGAATTGGATGCAAAACAACTTAAACTGACTTCTTCGGGTGAAGGTGCGAATGTTACAGTTAAACCAACTACAGACAAAGATAACGTTGTAACTGGAATCTCTGCACAAGATGGTGTTGTTGAAGTTACAACAGGTTATTTTGATCACTCAAATACCGAATATGAAGGTGTTAAGGATGTAAAAATTGTTGCTGATACCGACGGTGATGGCTTAGAAGAAGTTTATACAGAATACCATGATGCTGGAAATGTTGCAGACAATACAGGCGAAGGTTGGTATGTTTTGATGCGTAAATCTAATGGTCAGGGCGGTTATGAATATTCATGGGAAAATATTGATCGTTCATATGAAACAGAACCAGCACAGCCAACACAAGAATAATCCGTTTGGATTAAGAAATAAAAACATGGGCATTGCCCATGTTTTTTTGTTGGTTTATGCAGTCCAAGACCTGCCCCTTGTGGGGCGGGATAGTTTTTACTTGACCTGAGAATCAGGTCTTAGTAAAACTTGGGTGGGGGTGTAATGTGACAAATGTATCGGATAATGTTAAAATTGCAAAATGTTTGCGTAAAAATATGACATATGCAGAAAGGTTGTTTTGGTATAACATAAATAATAATCTGTTAGGTGTGAAATTTCGTAGACAACAACCAATTGGTCCGTATATTGTGGATTTTGTGTGTCATTCTATTAAGTTGGTTATTGAATTGGATGGTGATCAGCATGCCGGTAATATTGAATATGATAATCATCGTACAAAATTTATAGAATCCCAAGGGTATAAATTAATAAGAATTCCAAATGCGTATATTACTCGTAAATTTTTACCAGAAGTAATAAATACTTTGTATCGTTGTATAAATGAAAAATTAGATTTTTATGAATTTTTTGTGTCTAAGTATTCTTGATTGTACCCCCCCCACCCAAGTTTTCGTAATTGCATTCGCAATAACTCAAACTATCCCGCCCCACGTTGGGGGCAGGTCAGGGCAGTGGAGATTAAAAAACGTTGTCATTGCGAGCGACAGCGTGGCAATCCAGTAAATTATTCATTTATGTCATCCTGGGACTTGACCCCAGGACCCAGGTTTGGCCTTAGTATAAAAAGGAATGATGACCTGGGTTCTGGACTCAGGGTCCAGAATGACAAAAGTTTTGTAAATTTTTGTATATCCCACCCAAGTTTTCGTAATTGCATTCGCAATAACTTAAACTATCCCGCCCCACGTTGGGGGCAGGTCAGGGGGACAAAAACAAGATAAAAATATATTGTAACCGATTCGCAAAAAATATAAATTTTATACAATTTTTCCCTTTTCATATATTGTCTTTTATGATAGAATAAAATAATAAAATATGGAGTAAGGGGATGACATTTCTCAAAAACACTGTTAGTTTATTGGCTGTATTTACTATGATTCCGGGCGCTTTTGCGGCAACACCACGTGCCGGAATGGTTCAAGGGGCAACTGTTATGTCTGCGTCTGGTCGTCGTATGCCGACAATTACGATGAATCTGGCGGCTGCAAATAATACTGCGCCGGCGGCGGTTGCGTCATCAACAACTTCAAATTTATTGGATAATATCGAATGTATTGATGCGTATACAGAATGTATCACGTCTGATGATTCTTGTGGTTCTGATTTTTCAGAATGTACAACAAATGTTTTATTCCATGCACAAATGCCTGATTGTATCAGTACATTGGCGCAATGTTCATCTGACGGTATAAACAGTTTGTTTGGAACATCTTCTACAACCGCGTTGTCAAATGTTGCAACAACAAATGAAGATGGCGAAGTAACCAGATACACATACCCAACAGATGGCAGTGTTTTGGGACAAAAAATTGCCGCCGCGGCAATTGAAAATCAATATGATACACAAACTTGTGTTAAAAGATATTTGAACTGTCTGCACAAAGATGATGTTTGTGGTGAAGATTTTGAATTATGTACATCTGATAAAGAATTTAAAAAACAGGCATTGTTCTGTGATTCTACCCTGGCACGTTGCCAGGCCGCAGGTGTCAAAGAATTGTTCGGTGTGTCGGCTTGGAAACCATCGTCCAAGGCTGGAATTGGTGCCGGTCGTGTTGCCACAGAAATAGAAGCGGGTGCTGATTTGGCTGCGTTAAATGCGGTTTCAACATGTTATAAAATGGTTGATAATTGCTTTATAAATGCATGTAAAGCAAATCCACTGCGTTGTATCGAAGGTACATCGGTTGCGTCTTTGCAGGCGGCCCAGGGTGTCGTTGGTGATGCAGGTTTGACAATTGATACAGTTGGCGAAGCAGATGTATTATCCAAGAGTCAGGTCAACCGTTATCTACGTTCTTCTTGTGCAGATACAATTGGTTCAAACAAATATTGTCATATGACTTTCTTGGAACGTACACCGTCTAAAAAAGATTTGGCAGATCCTGATTATATTGACGAAGTATTTTCGGCTGCACATAATGACAGAAAATCTATATTGGAATCTAAAATCCAGGGATTAATGCAAGAATTTGATAAAGATGCCAAAGATAAATGTAATGAAGTTATCGCATCTTGCGCAATGCGTACATGCGGTGGCGGTTCTGGGGCTGCATGTTATACCCAGGTATTTGGCAATGGTGCAACAGATAAAAGTATAAACGGTTCGGCGACATATTCTGATATTCAAACAGGTTGTGCCGCAATCGTAAACACAGATGCAAATTGTATATATGCATATGAAACAATTAAAAATGGCGCATATACATATTCGTATGCTGCGAACGATGCGTTTTCAACATTGGTTCCGGCATATGGCCCAGGGGCGGCTGACCCAATCGGTGCAGTTGCATCTTTGAATTCACGTCTGTCAACCAGTTATAATGATGCTGCAATCGCAAATATGCGTAAACAATGTCAGAATATGGCGACCAGTTGTGTGCGCTCTATGTGCGGTGCGGATTTTGTAAATTGCTATCGCAATCGTACAGATATTTATTCAAGTTTGACAAATACAGGTGATGCATCATTTGATAAATCTATGAACAAGGTTGGTGGTGTTCTGGATTATACAATCGTTTTGGGATTGTGTGTTGATACAGTTAAAAACGCACCTGTTTGTGAAGAACATTTGGCAATTGAACGTGCCAGATATAAAAAGGCTGATAATACAACAGCCAGCTGGGGCAGTGCAGATTCAACACGTGGCGGTTGGTATGATGCAGGTTCCGCAACCGCGGTTACCGTTGATAAAGAAACTGTTCAAGACGTAGATGCAAATGGTAATCCATTGTGCTATGCCGCAAACGGTGACCAGGGACCATGTAACACAGTTGGTGCAAATGGTGTTGCGTATACAGAACCTGTTATGATTGAATATTATACATACGTTCAATCCCAGGCGGCTCAGTCTTTGTTCAAAGATTTGATTTATGATTTGGAAAAAGAAGCCCAGGCAACATATAATGCAAAATTAACAAAACAGCAGAATATGTGTATGTCTTCAAATACAGGTGGCGGTGTAATGGGTGCACGTGACACGGGTTCAACGTATATGTGGGTAAAATTAAAGAACAACAAAGTTCCAACAGATTACCCAACAATGGGATTGAAACCAAGTCAGTTCGTGGCAAGTAATGAATTGTATGGTTCGTTCTGTCGCATCCGTGTAACATTGCAATCTAATGATATCGATATCATGAATGCGATTAATGGGACATTGGCGGTTCGTGATGAAAAAGATCACAGAGAAATCAAGGCTGCTGATTTTTCAAGCAAGCAAGATTGGGCAACTGCATACTTTGCCGCCGGTGACGCATTTACATGCGGATCATGGATACCACAATCTGCATTGATGGAAATTGCAAATGTGGTTGGTCAAAATGCCCGTGCAGACAAATCCGCATCACAACCAAAAATCGCAGGTTGGATGGGTGCATTGGGTGCATTGGGACTGGGAACCGGTGGTGCATTCTTGGGCGACGCAATCCAAGACGGTAATGCATTTGGTGGCCTGACCGGCAAGTCTAAGAAAAAGACACCAGACCAACAGGCTAAACAGTGTAAAAACCGTGCAAATGAGGCAAAAAATTTGGTAGGTGAGATAAAAGTAGAAGGTACCTCTCCAAACTGCACATTAGGTGGAGCAGCAAAAGTGGCTATTAAAAGATATATTGATTCTGCATGTGATATCTTTGATGAATATAAAGATATGGATGTTGAAAATATATGTGAAGACGCTAAGGAAGCAGTGGAAGCAGTGGAAGCAGTGGATAAAAATTCTAGCTGTCAACTTGAAAAACAACAAGAAGCCAAAGATGCAATTGATAAATTGGGTGCAGAGTGTGATAAGATTACAGATTTAGATGAAGAAGATAAAACATGGTGGAAGAAATCTGGTGGTGCGACAATTGGTTCAATTGTTGGTGCCGGTGCAGGATTCGGTTTGGGTTATGGTATAACCAAGGCCGTTCAGAATGCAGAACTGGATAAAGCCGAACAGGAAGCAATCCAAGAATTTATGGATAATGTCGGTTCAAAAATCCACTGTTACATCGGTGGCGAAGAGGCCGGAACATTCGGTGACGTAATTACCACCAGCATGGAATAATAAAGTTTCCTTTCCTTGAAATCCCCCAAGTGGGGGATTTTTTTAGTTGGTAATTATTATCCAAATTTTTTTTCATTGTCATTGCGAGCGGACGCGTGGCAATCCAGTTTATCTTTCCACCTTGTCATTGCGAGCGAACGCGTGGCAATCCAGTTGATGCATTATTACAAAGCCAAATTTACTGGATTGCCGCG
>JAZNBN010000022.1:0-39106 GCA_045587125.1 Candidatus Enterousia sp. | reverse complement strand
GAGTCTTCGGTTTCTTCAACGTCCTCGTCGGTATCGGTGAGTGTTTCATCCTCATCTTCAGCGAGTTCATCCTCATCGTAATCGTCCTCGAGTTCCTCGATGTTTATTCATACACGCAAACACGGTTTGCGTTAAATGTTTTTAACTCTCTCTCTCTAGATTTCTGCGGAATTCTATCATTTTTCGCACTTTTTTCCCTGTTTTTCTTGTCCGAATTATATCATATTTCAAAAAATCCCACAAGCGGGATTTTCGGCCTTGGTAACGAAATAATAAAAAACATCTTACCTATTGACAATTGTTATATTTGTACTATAATAATTTGGACATAAATAAAAAAGGATGAAAATTATGAAGAAAAAAGCAATTTTTGGAACAGTCGCTGCAACTACATTGCCATTGGCTTTGTTTATGTTGTCTGTTTTGAATTATGATTCTATTGATTTCTATCAATCTGATTTAGATGCAACGCGCGCTAAATTAAACAGCATAGAAAAAAGTTTTGATACCGAAATGGATATCAGTCTGGAACGTGCAAATGAAATGGCAAAGAAAACTGCACAATATGCAGAAATGGAAAAATTGTATGCACAACACGCAATCAACCCAGAACAAAATGCATATTTGGAACCAAAAATAGATTCTTTGTCCAATGTTATTGATTCTTTGAAACGCGATTTCTTTGTAAACCATTGTTCAGAAAATTTGGATAAATTACACGAAGATTACAAAGATGGCATCAGAAAAGTCGTAATGTTACAACATGACAGTGTTGTAAATGATTCTATCAAAAATCAACCAATTATCCCACGTTTCAAAAAGAACTGGAACAATATGTTTTCAAGACAACGTTAAAAAAAATCCCCCAAATCGGGGGATTTTTATTGTAATAAATTTCGTGCACATTCCAGTAAACTGATTGCTTTTTCTATACCGACTTCTTCTAAATCACCAACGGTTACAGTATCACCAGTCGGCATAACCGCAGAACCTGTTACAGAATCCAAAGTGCCATCACGTAACATCTTTTTTACACCGGCAATCGTCATACCATGTTTGTATAGGGATTTCTTTTGTTCTACCAATTTCAAAAGGGCATGTTATACCGAATTATTTAATGGTTCATTAACAAAACTGGAATGCACAAATAAGTAAATAACACTTGACAATCAGTCATTTTGTGTTATTAATTGCTTAACAAATATAGAACGGAGTAAAAAATGAATTCAAATTTGGGTGATTTAATAAGTGCGTGCAAACATTTTGTATCCCACGGCACAAATGTAACTTTTCGCAAAAAAAACAGTGTTACTGTATGCGTATCACAGGAACAAAATGTTTTTGAAATTGAATATCGTGTGATAGAATATTATAAAATTTGTGAATACATCTTGAATAGTTGTCTAACAAATACCAGTTTTACAATTAAAGCAGGAGACAAATATTTCTTTAATATGCAAGATTTATTTGCTTTATGTATGGATAGAATTAAATTACCCAAACTAATCCAAAACCTTACAAATAATGTAAAAGAACGCAATGACATAGTTATCAATTTAAATGACAATACTATAGAAGTATGCGAGCAGATTAAATCAAAAGAAACAACCATGTTTAAAATAAAAAAATATTCAGATTCATACGCTATTTATATTTATTGTGAATGCGATATAACATGCCCTTTTGAAATTGGTATAAATCAAAAAGAATTTGACAGTATAAAAAAATTATTTGAATTATGTGTATATAGAATAAAAGAAATACCTATACAAAAAGCAGCAAAAGCAAATCAATTACAACTATCATTAAATAGAACAGTTAATCAATTACGTAAACTTTGCAAATAAACAACATCCCCACCTGGGGGTGTTTTTTTAACAAGAAATAATTATTAGTACAATTGGATGCAGGATTTTATTATATATAATTCTGCCAGTCATCACTTGCCACCGAAGTCTTGCTGCAGCGTCAGCGAAAGCGGATAACCACTTTAAAAAATCCCCCAAATCGGGGGATTTTTATTGTAATAAATTGCGGGCAGTTTCTAGTAAACTGATTGCTTTTTCTATACCGACTTCTTCTAAATCACCGACCGTTACAGTATCACCCGTCGGCATAACCGCAGAACCTGTTACAGAATCCAAAGTGCCATCACGCAACATTTTTTTTACACCGGCAATCGTCATACCATGCTTGTATAACAAATCTTTTATCATTACCAATGTATCAACTGTTTCTGCACGATAATACCTGCGACCGCCGGCACCCGTTGTTGGCTTTATCGCAGATGGAAACTGCTTTTCCCAATAACGCAGTGTGTGTGCCGGTACGTCCAACCGTTTAGAAACATCGTTTATTGATGAAAAATATTCTTTGTTTTCCATGCCGACACACCCCACTGTTATTCAGATATCACATCAGTTTCATTCGCAACATTTTCAGACGTTTCTTCTTCAGATGCGCCTTCTATTGCAATTGCAGAAACGACTTTTTCATTTTCAGCCGTTCTGAACAATGTTACGCCAGCTGTTGAACGACCTGCAATTCGAACATCACGGACCGGCGTGCGGATAATTTTACCACCATCTGTTACCATGATGATATCTTGGTCATCCGATACAGGGAAAGAACCTGCAACGGCTGTATTTTTACCGCCCAATTTGATGTTCGTAAACCCACCACCACCACGGTGTGTTAAACGATATTCATATGAACTGGTACGTTTACCAAAACCGTTTTCAGAAATAGTTAAAATAAACTCTTCTGTGGCGGCCATTTGTGCCATCTTGGCTTCGTCTAAAACAATTGTTGTTTCTTCTTCGTCTGCGTCCGCTTCTTCTTCAATGCCCGTTGCCGCACGACGTGCCGCACGTGATTGTTTGATGTACGCACTGCGAATCGCAGAATCTGATTCGCCATGATTCAACATCGCCATACCAATAATTCTGTCGTCTGAACCCAATGTAATACCACGAACACCTGTTGAATTACGTCCTGCAAATACACGAATTTCAGGGACCGCAAATCTAATGGCACGTCCACGATATGTTGTTAACAATACATCTTGGTCTTCGTTACATGGTAATACAGAAATCAAACTGTCACCTTCGTCCAATTTCATCGCAATTTTACCATTTGCACGAATCGAATCGAAATCAGACATACGATTGCGACGTACCGTTCCAGATGCAGTTGCAAACATCAAGAAATGTTCTTTGCCCGATTCTTTGACACGTGCAACATCTTCTTCGGGAACTGGCAATATCGCTGTTATTGTTTCACCTTGGGTCAATGGTAACAGATTTACCAATGGACGGCCCTTGGCTGCGGCGGCGGCCTCTGGCAATTTGTATGTTTTTAATTTATAACACAGTCCCTTGGAACTAAAGAACAATAATGGTGTGTGGGTATTCGCAACAAATACCTGGACCACATAATCGTCTTCTTTGGTTGCCATGGCATTACGGCCTTTGCCACCACGTTTTTGGGCACGGTATGTATCCAACGCAACACGTTTAATATAACCTGTATTTGTAACAGTAATAACCATGTCTTCACGTGCAATCAAGTCTTCGATATCAATGTCAATTTCGGCATCAGATATTTCTGTGCGACGTGGAGATGACCAATTGTCACGAACAGATATTGTTTCTTCACGGATAATATCCATAATGCGTGCAGCACTGCCCAAAATTTCCAACAAATCTTTGATTGTTGCACCCAGCGCAGTTAAATCATCATGAATTTTATCACGTTCCAAACCTGTTAAACGATGCAATTGCAATTCCAAAATTGCACGGGCTTGGTCTTCGGACATATAGAACATGCCGTCTTTGTATTCTGTGTTCGGATCATCAATCAACTGAATATAAGATTCAATATCAGATGCACGCCAACCACGTGATATCAATGATTCACGGGCGGCTTCTGGGTTTGGACTGGATTTAATTAATTCAATAACTTCGTCCAAATTACCAACCGCAACAGATAATCCCAATAATGTATGTGCACGATTGCGCGCCTTGTTCAAATCAAAGATTGTGCGACGACGGATAACCTCTGCCCTGAATTCTATAAAAGAATCCAATACGCCACGTACATTAAATAACATTGGACGACCACGATTTAGTGCCATCATGTTTACAGGAAAACTGGTCTGCATTTCTGTGTACTGGAACAAATGATTCAGCACAACATCTGCAATCGCATCACGCTTTAATTCAATAACAATACGCAGACCTTCTTTGGACGATTCGTCACGAATTTCAGAAATACCTTCTATGCGTTTGTCTTTTATCAATTCTGCAATTTTGATAATCATTTGCGCTTTGTTAACCTGGTACGGTATTTCATCAACAATAATCGCCTGGTGATCACGAAAATCTTCAATATGTGTTTTTGAACGCACAATAATAGAACCACGACCAGTTGTGTGTGCTTTGTACGCACCGGCATGCCCCATTATCATCGCACCGGTGGGAAAATCAGGCCCAGGGATAATTGTAAACAATTCATCATCTGTTAAATCTTTGTTGTCCAATATCGCCAAAATACCATTACAAATTTCGCCCAAGTTATATGTTGGAACATTTGTTGCCATACCAACCGCAATACCTGAACCACCATTTACCAAGAAATTTGGAAACTTGGCCGGTAATACAACAGGTTCCTGTAACGAACCGTCAAAGTTTGGTTGCCAATCAACCGTATCTTTGTCCATGTCGTCCATCAATGACGCACCCAATTTAGACAAACGTGCCTCGGTATAACGCATAGCAGCGGCTTTGTCACCGTCACGCGAACCAAAGTTACCTTGACCCTGGACCAACATTTCACCCATTGAAAAGTCTTGACCCATACGAACCATTGCTTCGTATATAGAACTGTCGCCATGTGGGTGATATTTACCCATAACATCACCGACAATACGTGCAGACTTTACAGTTGGTTTTGTTGCAGGTGCAACATCGTTCATTACATACAGAATTCTGCGGTGTACAGGTTTACAACCATCACGAACATCCGGCAATGCACGATCAACAATAACGGACATTGCATAGTCCAAAAAACTGGTCCGCATTTCATGTTCCAAAGATGACTGAGGAACACGGATTTCATTTACTTCATTTATATTTTCAGACATATTACCTTTCCCTAAGTTTTTCACATACAAAACATAGCAGATTTTTGCACTTTTGGTCAAGAAATAAAGCCAAAAAAACACATTGACAAATCAAGAGTTAGTGATACAATATTACAAACAATAAAAATAAAGGATACAAACTATGTTCTTGCCGTTATGGAAAGTTTTTACATATATTTTTATATATTATTTAACGCTGGAAGGCTTGAAACAAGTCGGTTTGATAAAATCTAAATAAAAAGGTTGCGTTTTTATTAAACGTGTGGTTAAATAGATGCACAAACGGATTTATTCCACGGTGCTGATGATGCTGCTCGGGTCATTGTGGAATGGAAAAGAAAAAATAAAACAAGGATTTAAGTCATGGCAACAAAACGTACATATCAACCATCTAAGACACGTCGTGTTCGCACACACGGTTTTCGTGCCAGAATGGCAACCGCAGGCGGTCGTGATGTTCTGAACCGTCGTCGTGCATGTGGTCGTAAAAGATTGGCCACAACAGCCGCAAATTAATTCAACCGCCAATTGGCGGTTTTTTTATTTTTTTACGTATTGAATTTTTTGTTTTTATATTTAATAATTACCCTGACCTGAAATAACAAATAAGGGTTTGGGTTTTCAAGACCCACAAAACGGGATGCCAACGCATCATATTGTGCATTGCGCACAGTTTTACCTGACCATGCGGTCGGGTATCTGTGGTTATACAACAGGTTATACCAAAAACCACAGAGTCATTCGTTTTGTGACCTTGAAAATGCCCGACCGTCTATTTGACGGTTTTTTGTTGGCATTAAACAAAGGAATAAAACTATAAAAAAATATCTGTTATTATACCCGTGTATAACGTGAAAAAATTTTTGCCGCAATGTCTTAGCAGCATTGTTCATCAAACATATAAAAATCTGGAAATAATAATCGTTGATGACGGTTCCCCAGACAACAGTGAACAAATTTATACATATTATGCAAATAACGACAAACGTATCAAAGTTATAAAACAAAAAAACGCCGGTATATCAGTTGCACGCAACACAGGAATAAAACACGCAACAGGTGATTATATTCATTTTATAGATTCTGATGATTATATTGATTTGGATTATTACGAAAAAATGATATCCGCAATACAAAATACAAATCCTGATATTATCGCAGGTGGCGTAATATCACAAAATGGCAAGTCATATTCTATACAATACAAAACCAGAACTATTTTAACAACACTGTCTGAAAAATTTTTAATCACAAACGCTTTATTAAATTGCACCGTATGGAGATATCTTTTTCGTCGTAAATTTTTATTGGATAATAATTTAAAATTTCCTGAAAACAAAATATTTGAAGATATCTTATTTACACCAGATGCAATCAGATTAGCAAATTATATAATAACCGTACCAGATACAAACTATCACTATGTATTCAACAAAAATTCTATATTAAATAAAAAATATTCCCAAAATCACGAACAACAATATATCTTTGCAGAACAAGTACGCGACAAGTTTATACAAACATATAATCTGGAAGACATATACTCTTTCAACAATAAAATAAACATATCAACGTATAAAATTATCGCTTTTAAGATTTTCAAAACTATACTTAACTACGACACGAACGAGAAAAAATATTACTTGTTTGGCATTCGCATAATGAAACGCTATATAAAACAACCCCCGTTTTGATACGGGGGATGATATTATTTTATAAATCTTGCCAGTGACAAATTACAACTGCATGTTCTGTGTCGCCGCTTTTGATTTTATGACGTGATATCAACCCATCAATAGCAACATCTATTTTTATTTCTGGGGTATCTGGACTGACTTCTTTTTTAAACCAGATATCCATTCTACGTAATTTATGATTCGTCCGATATACATAGCCAACACTTTCTGTTGCCCATACTGCATAAACAGCGTTATTTATATGTTGGTTAACATCAATATCATCAAAACGACATTTCATAATATGTGTTTTATTCGTTTCAAAATCTGGAAATTTTTCAAACGCACAATTATATGCACGAATAGGCGTAACTACATCTGGTGATAAATGTTTCGCCAATGGCAAAGGTCTGCGACTGGACATATCAATCAATATCCACTGACTGGTTGCACGAACCATCAAACGATTGTCTGCACCACGAATTTCAAAATCACGTGTTGCACGCAACGCGTCTTGGCATGATGGCCATGTTGTAAAAGTTAACTCTTCCCCCTCGGTCGGCAATTCAATAATATCGACCAGATAATACATAACAACCCAACCAATATTATTTTCCAAACAATATGTGCGACCACAGCCTAAAATTTCCGCATGACGGTCGGCAATTGATTGAAGTTCGTTCATTAGTATAAGTGGACGAACATAACCAAACCTGTCGCATTGATATGCTTGAAGTATTCTGGTTTCAATCAATTTATCCGCCATGATTTACCCCGCTATGTTTTGTTGCACAATAAAATCCAACGCGTCACCCAATTGAATTTCATTTGCACGTGCGGCTGATTTTATCAACCCATGTAATTCATCAGGTGTATCAGATGGGATTGTTAACATTTCCAATTTCGCACCGTTACCAACCTTGCGTTCTGTACGCAAACCACGAATATTTTTTAACATTTCCAGCGCAATATTCATCTTGGAAACATCTGTTTCATATTCTGGTTTTACGGTTGGGTATTCTGTTAAATGCAGCGTTTCACCACCTTCGGCATTTTTATAAATCTTTTGCCATAATTCTTCGGTCAAGAATGGAATAAACGGCGCATACAAACCAATTATCGTACGCAATACTGTGTATAAAGTCCATTGGGCAGACAATTTAGATTCCGCACTATATTTTTCAGGTGCCCAGAAACGATCTTTGATAAATTCCAAATATTGGTCACAGAATATATCCCAGAAGAATGTATCAATTACAGCACGTGAGTTATAGTTATCGTACTTGTCCAAGTGTTTGCGTGTTTCTGCAATCGTTTTATTCAATTCATTCAAAACCCATCTATCTTCTATAAAACGTTCAGACACAGGAATTTGACGTGCTGTTTCTGGTTCAAAATCTGACAAATTCATCAGAATATATTTTGACGCGTTCCACAACTTGGTCAACAATTTAGACCCACGTTTAACTTCGTCATCAGAATAACGAATATCTGTACCAATTGGTGCAGTTGCAATCCAATAACGCAATGCATCTGAACCAAATTTTTCAACCGTGACCAATGGGTCTGTACCATTACCTTTGGTCTTGGACATTTTTTGTCCTTTGGCATCACGTACCAAACCATGAAAATTTACAGTACGAAATGGAACATCGCCCATTACATAAATCCCCATCATTATCATACGTGCGACCCAAAAGAATATAATATCCGCCGCCGTATACAACAAATCTGTTGGATAATATCTTTCCAGTTCTAATGTTTTTTCCGGCCACCCTAATGTCGAAAATGGCCACAATCCAGAAGAAAACCATGTATCCAAAACATCTGGATCACGTGTCAGTATTTTTCCGCCAGACATTTTGATTGCTTCTCCTTCGGTTTCTGCAACATATACATTACCCGCTTCGTCATACCATGCAGGTATATGATGTCCCCACCACAACTGACGTGAAATCGTCCAAGGACGAATATTTTTCATCCACGCCATAAACAAATTATATCTGTGTTCAGGCATAAATTTGATTTTACCTTCTTCTACTGCCTTGATCGCAGGAATTGCCAATTTTTCAGCATCAACAAACCACTGGTCTGTCAAACATGGCTCAACAGGAACCTGACCACGTTGAGAATATGGTGTTGGAATAACTTTATCTTCTATTTTAACAATTAAGCCGGCCGCTTCTAAATCTTCTACTATTGCTTTACGTGCAACATATCTGTCCATGCCACGATATTTTTCTGGAACAACAGATTCATCATTTAATTTAGCATCCTTGGTAAATATACACAAAGGTTCCAGATTATGACGCAAACCAACCTCATAGTCATCAAAGTCATGCGCAGGCGTAATTTTAACTGCACCAGTTCCTTTTTCTGGGTCAGCATGTTCGTCACCAACAATCGGAATTTCAATATCGGTCAATGGTATTATTGCCTTGCTACCGATTAAATGTTTTAACTTTTCATTTTCTGGATGAACAGCAATCGCCTTGTCCCCAAATAAAGTTTCTGGTCGTGTTGTCGCAATTTCAACAAATCCTCCATCAACCAATGGATAATTAAAGTAATAAAACTTACCATTTTCATCACGTGTTTCAACCTCTAAATCAGATACAGAGGTTTGCTGTTTCGGGCACCAATTAACCAAGCGTTTTTCACGATAAATCAAACCTTCGTTATACATTTTTACAAACAATTTTGTAACAGCACTGGACAATCCTGAATCCATTGTAAAACGTTCACGTTTCCATACAGGCGTTACACCCAATATATGCAACTGATTTATAATCTGTCCACCTTTGTCTGCCTTCCATGCCCATGCATAATCCAATTTTTCCTGTAAGGACAAGGCATGTGGATTAATGCCACGCTTTGATAAATCACGTTCAACCAATAACTGGGTTGCAATTGACGCGTGATCAGTCCCAGGTTGCCATAAAACATCAAAGCCCGCCATACGTTTATATCGACACATAATATCTGTCAAAACGTTATCCAACGCATGCCCCATATGCAAATTACCTGTTACATTTGGTGGTGGCATCATAATACAAAATGGTGTCTTATCTGACTTTACATCATTTGCCCAAAAGTCATTTTTATCCCAAAATTCTTGGATTCTGGTTTCTATTTCACGTGGACTTATATTTTTACCCAGTTCTATATTCATTTTTATTCACCCTGTAATTTTTGACAATATGTTTTAAATCGTACCAGAATAAAATAAACTATCAAGAAAAATCCAGTACATAAAACATATTTATCCCTTGACAAAACAAACACATATTGTATTTTATAGACAAATAACAGGATACTGTACAGATGGATGCAGAAACAAAAGACGTTCTTCAAGATATGATTAAAAAGAACCGTTTGTCGTCTGGCATGGACGATGATTCTGTATGGTATGCATTCAAGGATAAAAATTCCGGAAATAATGTTATACTTATATGCCAACACGCATACAACACCCCAAACGAAATATTTACAAATTATTCTATAACCATGAATTCTATTCTGGTTGAAGACGAAACATTACCTACATTAAATTCTATGAATTCCAAAAAAACAAAACCAAATATTATACAGGTAATGGATATGTGTGCAGAAAAGGTTATACAACAACAAAAACAAATGCAGAATTTACGTTTCTTGGTTATTAATAACAATTATAAATATTATTCTTAGACCGTGCCTGCAACACGACAAAATGTTACACCATATACCGCAGATGCACCCGCACGAACCAATTCTTTGCGCAATTCTGAAAATGTTGCACCAGTCGTCATAACATCATCAACCAATAATATCTTTTTTCCAACAATATTTTCAGGTTTTATAACACTGAACACACCCCGAATATTTTCCACCCTTTGACGTGCATTTTTATGTCCCATATCAGGACGATGTAAACGACGCACAGAATCTAAATCCATTTTTACACCCAAAACACGTGCAATTGGACGTGCCAACAATGTTGCCTGATTGTATCCACGCTTAAACAAACGTTTGTTCGCCAATGGTACCGGCATTATCAAATCAATATCCAGGTCAATATCACGCAATGCCCACATCATTGCACGTGACATAAAACCAGCATATTTTATTCGCCCACCATGTTTAAACGGCAACATTGCCCCACGTGACGCATCGTCATAAACACAGGCACAACGAATCCAATCCAGTTCACATTTTCCAGATGCACAAACCGGACATAATACAGACACATCTGTATCTAAATCAGAAACAAATGGATAACCACATTTCGCACACTTTGGACCATCTATCCAATTCATAGCCGCCCAACAATCAGCACACAATTCACCATGTACAGAAACCGGCATATCACACAATGGACATGCCGGCGGAAATACAAATTCAATTAATGACTTTACAATTTTTACCACGACATACTTTTATAAGTTTTTTTGCCAACTGTGTCGCCAAATATATTATGGCTTTGTTGGGTCAATGTGTCATATTGATCACTGGAAATCATACGCAATACAAACCCAGGTTCTTCACGTTGTGATAACACAGGAATTATACGTTGCTGTGAAACACCATTATCAATTAAAACCTGTTCTACAATTGCCAAACGACGTGCCGCCAATTTACGTTCATCTGCATCAACTGTTACGTATTGAGGTATAGCAATTTGAACAGCACGTGTTGGTTTATTTACAACGATACCCGCATATTCTGTTAACAATGTATAATTTGCACGTGATAATGCAGAATCTTCATTACGGAATTTTATTTTGATTTCCAATGGACGAATGTCCTTGCCTGCCTCTGACAAATCACGTTTGGCGGTAAAACCTTCAATCGAAGAAGACATATCACTGACTGTATCAAAACTATCATCCATGGAAAATGTGGACAAGTGACTGTTTTCCGACAGGAATGTTTTTCTGAATGCCTGACGTAACTGAGATGGGGACATTTTTGTCATATCATCACGAACAGATGCAATACGTGGAGAAACATTTTTTTCAACACGACGTACAATTACATCTGATTCAGTTTCCATCGGAACAACCATTTGACGAACGTTTACATCATCATCAATTCTGGCATAATTATCTGTTGGTTGGGATTTTGGCGATACGGTACGAACACTTTCTTCTGCACGTTTTTGCAATTCTGCCAATCTGGATTCAACCTCTGCCATAGGTTTTGTAACAACAGAATCAAACATAGCCACTGTATCAATATTTTCTTCGGGCAACATGCTATCGCTGCGAATAACAGCAAATTCATCAGAACGTGGCATACGCAACGCAACATCATCATTTTGTGCCCATAAATTTGAACTGGGGCGTTTTGGTACTAAAACATCATTTGCCACAGCATATTTTTTATCCGTAACAGTTGCGGCACGTTGAACAGGTAATGATTTTTTGACATTACGTGAAGCAACCTTTCTGGTACGAGTAGGTGCAGTTGCGGCAATATTTGTTTTTTTTGTGGCAATTTCTTCACCAAATGCAGCACGTGCAGAAACACCACCCGCCCCAACATTTACAACCGGCAATCTGGCATTTCCAGATGCAGGTAAAACAACCAATAATGATAAAAACGATATGGCTAGTAAATGCATTTTCCTTTCCTTCCGATTTCATCATAGAACAATTTGCAAATATCATGCAAGCGGAAAATAACAAAAAAATCCGCATATGCGGATTTTTTTTATTTTGTTACTTCATCTGCGATTAAAACAACCGCATTATTTTCTGTTTTGGCCTTGGCCGCCATTTTTTCCAACCTTGACGGATTATCAAACAAATCATTTAAAGTGGACGTTAACCATTTAACAGTAAATTTGGATTGTTCAATTGCAAAACCTGCCCCCAATTTTGCAAAACTGGCCGCGTTTGCCGCTTGGTCTGGATTTATACCCAATGGTACAAATATTGCAGGACGCCCAATTGTTTGCAATTCTATTACTGTACTGGCACCACTGCGTCCAATTACCAAATTAGATGACGCAATAGTATTTGCCATATCATGAATAAACGATAAAACGTTCGCCCGAATATTATTATCTGCATAAAATTTTTGAAGACGTTCTACATTTTCGGGTCTGGTTTGATGTGTTACAAATATTTTTTTATTTTTCATCGCAACCAATGCAGCAGGCACAATATCATCTAAAATCTGTGCCCCTAAAGAACCACCTGTTACCAACAGGTTAAAACCTTGGGGTAACGGCGTATTACGTGCATCTATAAAATCACTGCGGACAGGCAATCCCGTATAAACAACACGTGTTCCCGTCTTAGGAAGGCCTGTAACACTTGGGAAACTGGTCATCAATGTTTTTACCCAGCGCATTGCAAATTTATTTGCACGCCCAATAGCAGCGTTTTGTTCATGTAAAAATGTTGGAACTTTCCAAAAGTGTGCTGCAAAAACCGCCGGAACAGATGCATAACCACCAAAAGACACAACCCTGTCTGGACGCAAAAACATAAAACGAAGTACTAAAACACTGGCAGATAATGCAATTTTAGACAACGCGATTATTTGCTTTAAACGATTTTTTGCACCAACCCCCGATGCCCATACGTATGATACAGATGCACCTTTGGGGCAATTACGACGAACCATATCAGAAACACGACCATCACAGGAAATTGTTACACGATGACCACGTTTTACCAGTTCTGATGCCACACTAATTGCAGGAAAAACATGACCACCTGTTCCACCTGTTGCAATCCATATTTTCATATACGCCCCCTTTTGTTATTTCCACTTGTCTTCACGTATCAGTGCCAATATCAAACCAAACAGTAAACAATACGATAATAACGAACTGCCACCATATGAAATAAACGGCAAAGTCATTCCTTTTGGTGCAAATAAATTCAATGTAGTTATCATATTAAAACATATCTGTCCACCGAACAATGCCGCCGTACCACTGACTGCATATAAAACAAACAAATCACGTGAATTTATCGCATTTTTTATCAACCTGCGAAAAACATAGAACAACAATAACAATACCCCGCATGCCAATATCGCACCCGCATCTTCAGCAATTGCCGCAAAAATAAAGTCTGTATGTACGTCTGGTAAATCCTGTTTAATAAACGCGTCATCGCCAGACCCAAAAAGACCACCATGACGTATCGCATCAACCGAATTATCAACCTGGTACGTATCACCGGTACCTGTAAAAAATGAAATAATTCTGCGATGAACATGCCCTAATGTGAAAAATGCAACAGTTAACATCAATCCGCCAATACCAATCAAAACAGGCAACCATACCCAAGGCATACCCGCTATGATAATCATGGCGGAAAATACCCCCAGGTATAAAACCGCCGTTCCAAAATCTGGATGATTAAATATTATATAAATAACCAACGCAAATAACAGCAAATACCAAATCCAACTTAGCCAGGTATCATAACGCCATGCATCTTTGTTTGAAAATATATTACTGCCGTAACGTTGTTTCATTTTAGATAAAAAGTACGCCGTCATTATAATAAAACCAGGTTTCATAACATCCGCAGGCATAATGTTAATATGCGCAGAACCCAGATGTATAAAACGTGCAGAATTTTTTATCATATATGGGTCGATTACCGTAACAGGCAACAAACATAAACCAAATAACAAATTTAAACCTGCGACAAACAACACCTGTTTTTTTGTTAAAAAACTGCACCCAAACAATAAAATCAAACCCGCAAAATAAAACGGTATAGCCTTGACCAAAAAGAAATGCCAACTTTGTCCAATACGTTCAGCCGCAACAGACCCCGCAGACAATGCAAACATGACAGACAACAACATCATTAACAGAACACAACCCAACAAACGTCTGTCAATTTCAAAATACCAACCTGTTAACTTACTGTCATCGCTACGACTTATCCAAGACATTCCATACACACTTCTATGCAAATTTTAATAATACCAATGCCAGACCCGAAAACAGAATAGACAATACAAAAAACCTATCTACTATTTTTGTTTCTGGCCAACCTAATTCTTCAAAATGATGATGCAACGGGGCACGCAAAAACACTCTGCGACCTGTACCTGTAATTTTACGAGTAATTTTAAAATACATTGTCTGAGTAAATGAAGACAGTAAAATCAAAACCATCATACCGGCCGCAACACCCATTATAATTTCGGATTTTAACAACATCGCAACAGTTCCCATAAATCCACCCAATGCCAAAGAACCAACGTCACCCATAAATATTGATGCCGGTTTGCAATTATACCACAAAAACCCAAGTACCGCACCAAACGCCGCACCCAACACCGCATACAGGCCACTGGCAATTGGTAAAAACATTACGGTATCCATAAAACCAATACGTGTTGCACCATATAACGCGACAACCAATACAACCAACACAGGAATATATAACTTTGATAACATGCCGTCCAAACCATCTGTTATGTTTGTTGCGTTTGCACCACCGCATATTACAAAGTATGCAAATACATAATACAAAAATCCCAATGGTAAAATAATACCGGCACCAATCGCCAAAGAATATTCTGGGATATATGGTGGCATTGTTTTATTTATTAAATAAGCCAAAATTACAACAAATACACCTTCTACAACCAGACGTGTCAATGGCGACAAGCCATTTGAAGATTTTTTAGACTGTGATGTAACCTTTTTATAATCATCAACAAAACCCAATGTCCCAAACATAACCAATGCCCCCAATGCAATCCAACCTGTTGGGTTTGACATTGGCATAAACAATAAACTGCCCAATAAAATCGCAATAATAATTAATATGCCGCCCATGGTGGGGGTACCAGATTTTTTCAAATGTGCCGTTGGGACATTTTCACTGATTGGTTGGCCCTTTTTTTGCATGGTGTGCATCAAATGAACAAATGGACGACCAAACAAAAACATTATTGCAAACGCAACCAGAAACCCACCGCCAAATTGGGTCCAACCACTGCCAAAAAATGAAAAACCTGAATTAAAAAAATAATCTGTCAGCATAAAAAATCCTTTTCCTTATACTGACATTCTATCACAAAAGATTTAATAAACAAATGGTAATATGAACAATTATTTACATTCAAAGACAATATCTTCGTTTATAAACATGGTCCATGTTTCACCCTTGTTCCACAATGTAACATCATTACCGTTTACAACACCGTTATATTTCGCCCCAGATGCAGACGTACCCAGAATAAAATCAAATGGTTTATTATTTATAAGGGCACTTAGATGTGTTCCATCTGTCCCAATTTGTATATTTACATCATAATTTCCACATACAACTGAAACCCCATGGCCCGAATCATCACAACCACACAAAGCCACAGATAACAATATAGGCAAAATTATTTTTTTCATTTTTTTCCCCTTGTACTTTAAAAAACACCACCGACAACAACACTGGATTCTTGCGGATTTTTTTGCGGGGCTGGATTTGGCTTTTGCCCCGGTTTAAACGCCTCTTGAATAATCGTGCCATTTGGATCATCAGAAACAGACGCACCACTGCGACGATTAACACGCATAAATGTCATACCATCTGGGACCGCAAACGGTTGATTTTTTTCATCGGCCAATGCAACACGCATAAAGTCTGCAAACACACGTGCAGCCATATGCGACCCAGAACCACGACCCAATGGTTTTGGTGTATCAAAACCCAAATAAACACCTGCTATTAAATTTTTAGAAAAACCAATAAACCATACGTCTTTGACTTCATTTGTTGTACCTGTTTTGCCCGCAATCGTATGACCGGATACACGTGCCTGCTTGCCCGTTCCACGTTCAACCGCACCCTGTAAAATAGACACCATTTGATATAAACTTTGCTCATCAGATAATGGAACAGATTCTGAATCCGTTTCCGGTGGTAATAAATCTTCTGACCAACGAATAATTTCTGTTTGTTTACCATCAATAACACGACCATATCTGTCTTCAATATAATCAACCATTTTTGGTTTAACTAAATGCCCACCATTTATAAACGCAGAATATCCTGTGACCAATTTTTCCAAAGTCGTTTCACCAGACCCCAACGCCATAGACAAATTCATATTTTTCATATCATGTGGATAAACACCAAAACGTTGTGCAACCTCAATCGCATTTTCTGTACCAATTTGTTCCACCAAACGAACCGTCGGGACATTACGCGAAGTTTCCAAAGACAAACGCAACGGCACATCGCCCAAGAATTTTTTATCGTAATTTTCAGGTTTCCAAAGTGTATCATCTTCACGCCAACCAACAATTGGTGCATCTAAAATCATCGTTTGGGGTGTAAAACCACGTTCCAAAGCCGCCAAATATACAAATGGTTTAATAGTAGAACCAATTTGACGATATGCCTGGGTTGCACGATTAAAAGAACTTTCCCGAAAAGAACGCCCGCCCGCCATTGCCAATATACGTCCTGTATGCGGATTCATTGCGATAATTGCACCCTGTAATTTTTCATTACGCCCCTGATTAAACCTATCCAGTTCTTTATTTAATGCCTCAGACGCAGCATGCTGTAATTCAGGCACAATTGTTGTTTTTATATACAAACCCTGATTATACAGTGTTTCACGACCCAATGTTCCCAATAATTGTCTGCGAACATCTTCGGCAAAATATTGTAATTCTTCCTCCATCTGGGCTGTAAACCCACTGTTGATATTTAATTCTTCTGCGGATGCAATATCTGCTTCTGCCTGGGTGATAAAGCCTTCTTCTAGCATGCGGCGTAAAACATAATTTCTGCGTTCAACCGCACGGTCACGATTATTTGGTGCCTTGGGCAAAGATGCCAAAAATGCACATTCTGCCAATGTCAAATCTTTGACCGGTTTATTAAAGTACATTAACGCAGCAGAACCAACACCGTATGCACGGGCACCCAAAAAGATTTGATTTAAATACAATGTTAAAATATGTTCTTTGGAAAAACTGCGTTCCAAACGAAGGGCCAATATCGCCTCTTTAATTTTACGAGATAACGTACGTTCAGATGTTAAAAAGAAATTTTTTGCAACCTGTTGGGTTATTGTTGATGCCCCAGATAAAACCTTGTTATATCCCATTGCACGCATCGCATTATTTGTAGCCGCACGAACAATTCCCTGAATATCAATCCCAGGATGCGTCCAGAAATTTTGATCTTCGGCGGCAATAAACGCATTCACCAAGCGTTCCGGCATATCTGCATAATCAATAAACACACGACGTTCTTCGGCATATTCAATCAACAAAGACCCATCCGATGCATACAGGCGAGTTGCCACAGGTGGTGCATATGTCGCCAATTTTTTATAATTAGGCAAATCATTTCCGTATATCAATATCAACACCGCCAATGTTGCAATTCCAACAACAAAGCCCCAAAATACAGTGTTTAATAATATACGAAAAATTTTCTTTGTTTTCATAGCAACGTAATTTTAAGACAAAAAATACTACATTGCAAACAAAATGAATATTTTATTATTTTTTCGCGTCTTTTATTATCTCTATTAACTTTTTTGTATTAGTTTTTGTTGATTCCCACATGTTTTTTGCATCTTTTTGTAACATATCTGACACGTCTGTAGAAATTTTGCCGCCAATTTCTGTTGCCTTGGCCGATGCATTTTTGGCCAACCATATTGCCAACGCAGTTGTTAACAATGTTATTGTAAAACTGGGGTTATCAATACTTGGGACCATGCTGGTTGTATCAAAACTGTAAACAGTGGACAGCAATCCTATACATATCGAAATAATAATAGACATTGTGATAAAATGCAGGGCTGCATCTATTATTCTTTCTATTTGTGTCTTTAATTTTTCTGCACTGAACAATTTTACAAAACCATTAAAGAAATGGCCGGCGATGCCTTTGTACGACGTATTTGCAACAGTTTCTGAAATCGCGGTAAATGGCAACATTATTATAGCCAGAAATATATCTGCGATAACACCAAATGCAACGAATGCAAATTTCCACATCAGGCATATAAACGCGATAATAAACACAACACCAACGCCGAAAATAAACATACTGCGACCTATGCCATACAAAATCCATTGCCACCCCAACGACATAGCTGTACGGAAAAAACCAGATAACCGTGATGGCAAACACATAATATTTGATGCACTGACCGGGTCTATTATATTGGTATCAGAAATATGTGTCGCAACATATTGATGTATCGCACCACATGTATCAGGCAAATTCAGACCAACCACTGATGAAACTGCATTCAAAATCATATCTGATAACAACGTACCGATATACATAATAGGTGATACAATCAACATAAACGTTTCAGCGACACCTATTGATAAAACCGCAGTCCATGCACCAACGGCGATTGCTTTTTTTATAATCTCGGGTAATTTATCTTTGACCTTGGATTCGCCGATAATTATTGTGTATGCCTCGAACATAAGCCAAAAACCGTACATAATAACAATAAATATTATTGTAAATCGCACCAATGATGAATCCAAAATATTACCTATGTGTGAAAAAGCATTTATAAACGCCATTCCAACTTTGGCTTCGATTGGGACATAATCTTGGACCAATTGGTTTCCTGGGCCACGAAATTGTTCTATATCGTATGTTAAACTTGATATAAACCTTTTACGATTGTTTTCTGTTGCCCAAGAACCAAAATCACCAACATCCGCCATACCATATTCAGATGCCGTTGGAACGTTCGTTTCCGCACAGAACCCAGATGTAATTCCGCCCATTAATGAAAATGCGACTATTATAACCGATAAAAATTTACGCAATAATCTCATTAATTTGACCCTATTGATTTTGTTACTTTCTCGGTTAATTGACCTGGTAATTTAAATGCCTTGACACCTAAATCTTTTACCCATGTACCATAGTCAAATATTTCTTTGGAATCCTTGCCTAATAATTTATCTATTTTTGGACTGATTATATAATAATACAAGAAGAATAAACAAGCCATCATTAACAAGAAATCCCAACCATCTTTTAAGAAATCAAATGCCCCTGGGTACCGACGTTCAACCTCTGCACGGCGTGCATTAAAGCAATTAACAAATTTTTCTTTATCCATTTCACCATCGGTTAATGCAACCTGTTCACATGTTGCAAAAACCTTCATAACAGATAATGTTTGTGCATCTGGATTTGTAATTTTTTGCCCCATCATCGGTGGCAATATCGCACTATACCCATCGTATGGTCCCGGGAAAAATGTATCCGCAGTATATGAAACCGTGGCATACATAATTAACACCTTTAATGTTATTGCAACAATTCGAACCGCAGATGAAACAACCATATCCACTGCCTTGGAAAACAGTCCACTGGCAATCTTCCATGTTCCTTCAAATGCAGCCGCAGCCAATAACAACGGCAAAAATATAATCACAAATATCAATTTAAACACAACAGACAATATTTGAAAAAATAAATCAAATCCAACAACCAAAAACATTAAAACCAATACCAGTCCTGCAATCCATGTAATGGCACCGCCACCCATATCCAGCCAAGAATAATTCATCAATGCAAAACCACCGGCCGCCCCAGCCAACATAACAGAATTAATATTACCGATAACACACATAAATGGTTGCAAAACAGGATTTAATATATCTTTGGATTCATCCGATGTACGTTCCAATGCATAACATTGCGATGCATCACCAACACCTGTGGCCGCCATTGAAAATTCTGCACCAACATACATAACAGGTGTAATAGTTATGCGACTGACTGTTTTTAGTGCATCTGTTCCGCCCATACCCAACGCACCAACAAACACACCTGCAAACATTATTCGTAATGCCAATTTCCAAACTTTATCAAACCAAGCCTGAAACTCTAATTTTTTATCTTTGCCATCTACCTTGGTTGTTGAATTCGCCGCCTTGTATAAATATTCAATGGTATAAACAAATAAAAATATCCCAAAACCAATAACCATGATTATCCATATATGGTCCAGTATTGCGGTCCAAAAATATTCTGTTGCATCACCCAGCACATGAAACAAATCACCAACATATCTGCACATAAAACAACCATTTGCAGATGCAACATCACCGTTTTCAACACCGGCCGCCGTTAAAAAATTATTCATACTGGTATACGTCAAAGCCGCACCATTCAAAGAAGATGACAAATACCATATACCCAACCCCAGCACGATTATCCACATCAATGCTTTTACAGCCCATATAATCAATTGAGTTTTTAACACTATTTTTTATCCTTTGATTCACTGGGTTTATCTTCTGTTTTTTCACCACCGGACACTATTGTTTTTCCCGTAGTTACCGCTATATCAATCGCGTTCTTTGTAAGACGCATAATATCTTTGGCAAACTGTTCACTATTATCTGATTTTTCTTCGACACCAAATGCAGACATTATCATCTTGGTAATTTGTGGAATTTGTTCAAGTATATAATTCAAAACATAAACTAATGCAATACAACCTATTAATGTCATTGCCTGAATATTTTCTGTATTTAAATCATCTTCATATATTTGCCCACTGGTTATCGCGTCCATTAATCCATTAACCACGTCCGGACCAGAAAAGAATTTTGCCAAAATCACCATCATTACTGTGTATGTAATGATAACAGAAGCCAACGTAACAATAGAATTAATCAAATTTTTAACCTGGGTTACACCCACAGAATTGCCCATTTTACCAATCCATTCTGGGACGTGTTCCGCACCCTTGAAGGCAACCGTTGCCAAAGACAAAGGAAAGAAAAATGCAAATAAAGCCATTGAAATTATAACGTCTGCAAAATAACAACAATATCTAAAAAATATAACAACAAATTCTTTTGCAATATACATACCTATAAAAAACATTATTATGTGTTTTAATAACGCCCCAATCCCCAATAACGCAGACCACGAAAACGCACCATCCATTAACGCTATACCTAATTTGATATACGATTGGAACTGGGTAACCGTTGTTTTCATTAACATTATTATTTTATCGCGTAATTCTGGACGATAAAAACCATCTTGGCTTAATTCAATTGGTTCATAGGTAACTTTTTCATTTACGATTTCATCGGTTGAATTAATCATAGACTGGGAATACACCAATGTAATATCAGCAACAGGTTCAAATATAACCGTTGTTACAAAACGCGGAAATGCAACCCCCATTCCCATCACAGTTAACGCAATCACAGCCGACAATAATACTTTTTGCACCGACTTGGTCAACCAAGGGTCTGATACACCACCCTTGATATTTTTCCATATCGCATTTAATACAAATACCGTAAACAAAATACAAAACAATATTATGCATATTTTACTAAAATGGTCATAAACCAATCCTGCGGCACTGGATACTATCATGAACAGCCTATCAAACACCGCACAGCCCCAACACTGAACGCCTTTGTCCACCAAAGATGCAAGCCATTCATTCACTTTTTAATCCAGCCCTTTACTGTTCCTATGACATCAGATACCTTTTTGACATTTGATTTAGTATTTGTCCATGTCGTTTTAGCATCTTTGGTAACCTGATTATACAACGCATCCATACCACCGCCGACATACATATTCAATTGTTTACGTGTCATTTCAAAAATTTTGTACATTAAATAAAATGTCAATATCGCCGATAACCACAATACAGAATGTTGACCAAATCCCAACGCAGATGTCGCAGCAGTGGCAGATGGTACATTACTGGTGGCGGAACCACCGGCAGCCACAACAAAAACCGACGAATTCCACTGGAACAACGCTTTGATAATCGCAATGTTAATACATAATATAAAGGCACATGCAATCATAGTTACAATTAATTGCTGTAACGCCTTGGTAATACCACTGAATGCAGGCCAAACGTCAAACCATTTTTCATTTGGTTTGGTTACGTACACCAAAACATTGAACGGATATAAAATTAATTGAACACCAAAATTAAATATTCCCTGAATTACCAATAATGCCATAAATAAATTACTGGAAAAGAAGGTTGCAACCAACACCAAACCTGTTATCAGATTCAAAAAATCTTCCCCACCATGCGGCACCAATGTAATCATTCCACGCAGACCATTCATTATAAAATCAAAACCACGTTTAATAATCGTATTATTCGCATGTGATAAATCTGCAACCGGTTGAACCAAAAATTCACAAGATTCTGGTGATATCCACTTTTTTTCCAGTATGTCCGGTGGACATGAAACGTCCGCAGACTTTATTCCAGGTTCGTTGATTGTTTCTATTATATGTGACGTATATATAGACCCAAATTCCAAAAACGGATTTATCAACCACTGGGTCATATACACGGGCTTTAATTGTAACAATACCAAAATCGCAATAACTGCACGCAAGCCTGGTTTTAAAATATTTTCAAATATTTTTGTACCTGATTCCCCTTTTTCCATTTCGCCACCACCGGAAAAACCAAAGAAAGACACCCATGATTTAGGCAGATACATTTTTACCAAATATAAAATTATCGTTATACCCAAAAATCCCCAAACCAAAACGTAAATTATACTATCACCATTGCCTACAAAAAATTCATACATACCCGTAGCCACCATCATCATAGAATCCAATACCAATGGCACAAACGGCGACAGGTTTAACGCATCAACAATATTGCCTGCGTACGCAAACGAAGGCACAAAAAATATTGTGCAAAATATCAATACAGCAAAGATTTTTTTCATAAAATTCATTCTCTCTGAATTATTATCCTTTCAATTATATCACATTTATTACAAAATGTGGTATACTTAAAAACAATGAATCGGTTAAAAAAATTTTGGATTGTATTTTTATCGTTCTTGCCCTTTGGGGCGGGGGCGGTTGCACCATTGGTCGTAGGCGGTGTTGCAGGATTAACTGCAATTGCCGGTTTTTCAATATACAGATCTTTTGCACCGGTCAATATGGCTGAGGCATACAAATTTTTTTCCAGTTGTTGGACATGCCAAATGTTTTCAGACATAATGGCGACTATGTCTGGCATACTGCCACGAATATACAGCGCCATTGGTCATGCAATTATACCAGTGGCAATTATGCTGACCGCTGTTTGGTTTGCATGGAAATTAATGTCTGAATTCTTTAATTCAAACATTGAAAAAACATGGGATATGGCCAACACTTTTGGTATACATATTCTAAAATTGGGCTTTATTTCTGCACTGTTGGTGGCACCATTACCCCGAATGATTACAAATATTGCCATTGAACCGATATTTAATATCGGACTATCTTTAAACAGAATCGCTGTACACGACGATAAATTTGATGAATGTGTTGTTGCAACAGCTGTTGCAGATCCTGTATCAGTTGACACCATGGCCGCAGAAAATGGTGCATTTCCGCCAAAACTGCGACATAATCTGGCGTGCGAATTGGCGGGCGTCCATCAAATGACAGGGTTGGGTATGACTGTTGGTTGGACAATGCTGAATATGGCATTTAACGATGAATATATGCACAAGATATTATGGGGCGTACCGATTTTTCCGAATATTCCTATATTCTTTGTTGGTTTAATGATATTGGTATTGTTTTTCACGGCATTATTACCCATACCATTATATTTTTTAGAAGTCTTTATAAAATTATCATTGGATTTAGTAATGTTGCCTTTGATGTTATTGGCATGGTTATTCAAAGGATGGGCAATATCGTTAAAAGGTGCAGGCAAATCGATTCGTTCTATTATTGATAATGTTATATCTGCAACGTTGGGAATTGCAATAACGGGGGTATTTGTTTCGTTTGCAATAATGTTTTTAAATGCTATTTTCAGCGACTGGGCGGGGGCCTCGACATTATCCACTGCGATGTCTGCCACCGAATCGGAGGGTGCAAAAATATTGATGGACGCATTGATGATGCGTAATGACAGTTTAATTACCATAATAATGATGGGGATATTTATTTCTATGTTTATGAACATGATTCCCGCACTGGCCAAGTCTATATTTAATATAGAAATATCATCTGAATATTACGAATCGGCCAAGAAAGATTTAGAAAAATTGTGGGAAAACATGAAGAAAACATACGAAAATTTAAAAAAATAAAAAATCAAGTCCTTTATTTTACATACCCCCCTTTTTTGTATTAACCGAATCTGATATAATTCATAGCAATGACTAAGTTTCCGATTCTTTATTGGCCACGCAAGACAACCGGTGATACGGATTACCAGTTGGCACGCAAAGTAATAAATAATTCCATGGGGGTTATGCCAGATGTATGCACAGGCGACGTAGATATTGCCGATGTATTGTCTAAAAACCCAAATGCAGTTATTTATTATCCTGTATTTTGCGGTTCTACGGGTTGGTGGGGCGAATTGTTGGGTGGCGATGCGTTTGTATCAGATAAACTGATTATATCCCCAGAATGCCAATTAATGGTAATTGAAACTAAAAAGAACGCCAAAAAAGACGGAAAAAACCAATTGTTTGCTGCCGAAATTTACCCAACCAGTGGTTTCTTTAAAAAGATGAATTCTTCTATTGCGACTGTGGCTGATATGTTGGCAACAGATGCAGGTACGATATTGGCATTGTTTTCCGGGAAAAACCAAAGTCAGTTTATAAACATCTTAGAATCCACAGGAAATTCATATCTGGGGTGCATCGGCAGATATTAAAATATTATTATTGCTTGATTTCTGTAAAAACATTTGTATAATTTGCGGGCTATACTATAAACAAAGGATAACACTATGAAACAAGGAATTCATCCAGAATACCATGAAATCAACGTTACAAGAACAGATGGCAAGGCTGTAAAAATGTACTCTTCTGTTAAAAAAGACTTGGTTTTATCAACAGATAACTTGAATCACCCAGCATGGACAGGTCAACGTTCAAATGCCGGTGAAAAAGGTCAACGTGCAGCAGAATTCAAAAGCAAATTTGCCGGGTTTAATTTCTAATATTCGTTTACGGGGGGCGATAACATGGAATTGTTGATAAAAGGTTCAACCGAATTAAACAAGATGTTTATGGCGTTACAGCGCACTGCATCTGGTCTGCGTCGTGATTTCGACGAAGTGGAAAACCTGCAACAATCTTTGCGTGGCGCACATGATTTCGTGCAAAAGGCTGCAACCCGTATAGAAGAAAGTATTTTGTCTGACCTGTTGTTGGTTCGTCCGGCGGCGGGTTTATTAACGCCAAATGTTTCACGTGATGGCGATGGCCGTGATGAATTTGTATTATCACTGTCGGGGGCATCTAATTTCGTCCGTGCAAATCCACATTTTGCAATATCTTTGGCATTGCGTTCAAATGATGAAACGAAAATCGCACTGATATATTCCCCAATTGATGAACGTTTATATTATGCAGAGGCTGGACGTGGTGCATACGTATTTTCTGCATATCATTCTGCCCGTATCAAGGTTTCTAATATCGCAGATGTAAATCAGGCAACAATTGGTTATAACACCGAAATAATCGCCCATGTTGGTGACGTTCGTTGTACAGGTTGTCCGGCTTTGGATTTGGCATGGGTTGCCGCAGGTAAATTTGACGCATTTGTATCCGATGCATTGGATTTTGCAGAAATCGCCGCAGGTGATTTAATATTGCGTGAGGCCGGCGGCCATATAGAAATGACATCTGAATTGATTGCATCAAATGGCAAAATAGAATTATAAAAAATCCCCCAATCGGGGGATTTTTATTGCCTTGCATTTACACCCCTTTTTTAGTAAAATTATATCAGAGCTGACAGGGATGTCGGTTCGGGGCTGTAGCGGCCTACGTCATTCGGTGCAAAAATAAAACATCGTAAATCCAATATTTACCTGTGTTTTTTGCATCGTTATTTATCCCTGACTGTATGTACAGTCGGGGGGCTGATTGTTATACAACAGGGTTTATCCCAAAAGCATCAGAATCAACAATGACGTGATTGCTAACTCCCCGACCGTCAAACTTTGTGACGGTTTTTATATTTACTGAAAAAGAAGGGAGAATTCGGGCATGAAAAAAATTTTATTTTTATCCAGTGCATTTATTATGACAACACTGGGAGCATTCGGTGCAGACGGCACAATTACCGGCGGGGCGAACACATGTACGGTTGATGTATTGGGCGTGTCGGACAATAACGCGACGGCAAACACGATTGCGACATGGTCGTTGATTGACTATGAATGTCCGGCCGGTCAATATTTATTAAATTCAGATGGCACGTTGAAATGTACAGAATGTCCGGTTGGTTCATATTGTCCCGGTGGTACATATACGGTTGAAAGTGACACCAACGGTAAAAACACATGTCCCGCTGATTACACATCAGATGCCGGTGCAGTGGGTGAAAACGAATGCTATATGGGCTGCGAATTGGCGTGCACGCAACAAACATGCCCAGAACATTCCAACAATTGCACACATGGCGTGTCCAGCACAAATGGAAAACAATATGTAAACGGCACATGTAATGCAGAAAAAACATTTTGCAGTATTAACTTTGAATGTGCACCTGGGTATAATAAAATAATCGCAAATTCTGAATTTATTGCGAAAGCATCCTCGTTTTATCTATCTGATTCCACCAAACATGTTTCTTGCAACCTAAACAAAACATCATCTGCATATACGTTTTGGAATATCTTTGGTATTGATTCTTGTGATAGCGTAGAACCTGGTGAAGCAATTACTATGGGATTTGATTCTATGGCCGATATGAGTGTCTTATATCCAAATTATTACATCAGGTGGCAAATATCGTATAATAACCATGATATTAACAGTGACGATGTAAGTCGCAAACAATATAATAATTCAGATGGAAACGCTGAAACATTCGCATATACATATAATACAAATTTCACAAGAGAAATTACAGGCACCAACGTATGGGTTAAACCAGTTAGTATATTTTTAATGACTCCTACTGCTAAAATGATAGCTGATATCATGAGTAATAGTATAACATATTCAGAAACAAACATATTATGGAACCAGTTACATGCATCTGTATCAGATGTAGAATTTATAGCAATACAAAAACTTATAAATGACGACCCGTCTTTATCTTTTTCTAAAGAAGAGGCATGGGCGTTATTTTTTACATCATCCACGATTGAAGTACCGTTGAACTATCCTTGGATATTTGTTGGCAAATCAAACGATGATACATCAAATGATTACGCATTAAATTTACTAGGCAAAGGAACTAATTATGTGTTTGGTATAGAAGACCCAACAAAAAATCCATTGGTACAATTTCTGCCAGATAATGGGGCAACATATTGCATGAATAATGCCATCAATATCAATTGGAACCCAGATAATGGGACAGATGCATTACAATCCATGTGTATGTATAATGATGGGTTGGCTGTGCCAGATGACCCAGTTAAACCAGGGTATACATTTACAGGTTGGAAATTGGTTGAGTAAAAAATCCCCCAATCGGGGGATTTTTTAGCACCTTGTCACCCCTGCGTAGGCAGGGGTTGGGTCTATACAGTGTGAGTGCAAGCGAACCAAATAATAATGCAAAATGTTGTCCCACTCCTGCCTTTGATAGGCGTGACAAAAGGGGGCAACAGGTCTTATTCTGCGCTTACCACTATCCTTTGTGCGTTCGAAGAGGATTTTTTATATGAACTTTAAATAATTGCGGGCGACTTTTTTTATACCACGGGATTTAAATGCAACCGTTAAAATATCACCACCATCTTCAATAACAACACCCGAACCCATTTCTGAATGCACCACCAATTTACCAACAGATGATGCGTTTACTGGTTTAGGCTTTGGTTTTGGTGCGGGGGCTGGTGGCACAGAATTATAACTGTGTGGAATATACCTTTTTGGGGCGCCATCTTGGCGGTCTAAATATGCGTCGTCCATTTCTGCGATAAAGCGACTGGGGCAATTATATTGTGGTTTGCCAAACACATATCGGGACATGCAATTTGATATTATACAACGACGACGGGCACGTGTTATCGCAACATATGCCAATCTACGTTCTTCTTCAACATCGCCATTTTTTATCGCCTTTTCATTTGGAAATATACCCTCTTCCCAGCCTGGTAAAAACACTGTATCAAATTCCAATCCTTTGGCCGCATGCACGGTCATAATACGCACACAATTATTCTGGACCGCATCATTTGCATCATTATCATCAGTCGTCATCAGGGCCGCCTGTTCCAAAAATTCCGGCAATGTTTCATGATTTGGAATAACAGATGTCAATAATTCACGAATATTTAACAATCTGTCAGGGGCATCAACGTCTTTGGATTCAGACCACATTTTCATATACCCTGAATCCGTCAGTAATTTTTTTGCGGCATCCGCCGGTGACATTGATGCCCAATCAAAATCAAAGGCTGATAAAAATTCATCTGCCGCGGTACGCATTTTTGGTGATAATTTTGCCACCCGCAATGCAGACATTAAATCTGTACCCGATGCACGCAGATTTTCAATCGCCTTGGGGCCAAAACCACGACGAGGCTTTGCAATTATACGCATAAAAGACATATCATCAAACGGATATACCAATAAACGCAAATATGCAATCACGTCACGGATTTCCATGCGGTCATAGAACTTAGTCGCACCGATAACTTTGTATGGGATTGCACGACGGCCAAATTCTTCTTCTAGGACGCGGGACAGGCTGCCTGCACGGATTAAAACCGCATATTTTGAATAATCTTGGGACGGGTCACGTGAAATCGTACTGGCGATGACATCTGCCTCGTCCCGGTCGGTTGGGACCGTCAGAATATAAACAGGTTCCCCCATTTCGTTATTATGCGGGTGCAAATCTTTGCCTAATCGCCCCCGATTATGTGCAATCAATGAATTTGCCGCACCCAAAATATTACCTGTACTGCGATAATTTGTTTCCAAGCGGATTAATTTCGTATCACGATAACTCTTATTAAAGTTCAAAATATGTTTTATTTCTGCACCACGCCATGAATATATAGATTGGTCATCATCACCAACACAACAAATATTCGGGTATTCTATACCCTGGGTTAATTTTAACAACAATTCCATTTGGGCGTTGTTTGTATCTTGGAATTCATCAACCAATATATATTTAAACTGATTCTGATAATGTGCCAAAACGTCTGGATTTTTATCAAATAATTCAATTGTCTTTAATATAATATCACCGAAATCCAGCGCATTCAGACGTGCCAATTCTGCATTATATGCGTTAAACAATTTATCATTGCTTTGATATGCGGATATACCTTTATCTTTTTTCAAAGAAAATTCTTCTACATATTCGCCCGGCGTTTTTGTGCCATTTGTAATTAATGATTTTATAACAGATTTTTGATCGTCTTCACCGAATATTAAAAAATCACTACGCAGACCAATCCGGTTTGCATTTTTACGCAATATACGCAGGCATATCGAATGAAATGTCCCACACCATATATCACCCGAATACCAACGACCATCAGATAATGTAGACAGGCGGTTTTTCATTTCATTGGCGGCCTTGTTCGTAAACGTCAGTGCCAATATTTGCCATGGGCGAACATCTTTATCATTATTTAATATATATGCGATACGAGATGTTAAAACCTGAGTTTTACCGGTACCGGCACCTGCAATTACCAATACTGCGCCTTTTGTGTTCAGAACCGCTTCTTTTTGTTTTTCATTAAGATTTTCTAGCATTAAATTCACCGTTCTATTATAATACCACAAAATTAATTTATCAAGAAACAGGAATTATCATGAAACGTGTTATTTGCTTTGACATTGAAACGACTGGATTGGAATATATGCGTGGCGACAGATGTATTGAAATCGGTGCCGTGGAAATCATAGACGGTAAAATAACAGATAATTCTTTTCATGAATATATAAATCCAGATGGCAAAATTATTCCGCCTGATTCATATATGGTTCATAAAATTTCAAATGCGTTTTTGGAAGACAAACCAAAAATGGCGGCGGTCGCACCAAAATTCTTGGAATTTATCGGGGACAGTCCAATTGTCGCACATAATGGTTTAGACTTTGACTTTCCGTTTATAAATCATGAATTGGGAATGCTGAAAATGAATCAGATTCCACGCAGTCAACAAATGGATTCTTTGGTTATTGCACGCAATCGTGTATTTGGTCCGAAAAGTTACACATTGGACGCATTGGCAAAATGGTACGGCATATCATTAACTGCACGTGCAGACGCACACGGTGCATTAATTGACGCAGAAATTTTGGCCAAGGTATATATTGAACTGGAAAACACAGAACCTGCCCCAGATGTTTCAGAAATAATCGCAAAACAACATGCGGCAATGTTAACCCACCCCAAGGTCGGCGGGGATTTTCCATACAGAAAATTTGAACCGACGGCAGACGAACTGGAAAACCACAACAAGTTTATGGAAGTGATTAACAAATAAAAAATCCCCATTTTGGGGATTTTTATTTAATTTATTTGGCTATACACCCGCCTCCACTGATGGTGTAGCCTTCAACACATTCATACGTGCCGTTATTTTTATTATATTTTGCATTTGCAACGGCGACACATTGACTGACACCATCTATGGTCTGTTCTGTTGACAATGCCGGACATGATTCGCATTTTTTGCCCGTTTCATTCCATGTTCCCCCACTGGATTTACAAGATTGTACATTATAACATTTTCCATCGGTCACATAAAAGACTTCGCCATCATCACACAATAATGACTGATAGAACATATCTGAAATGCTTTCTATACATTTATCATCATTTTTATCTGGGCAAGATGTCGCATCTGCATCAAAGACCGCGTACGCACATGTCAATGCAACATTACGGCACGCACCACGCATTACGTTATAAATACCTTTTACACTGCTGCTGGACGACCAAGAATTTAACTGAGAAACCTGTTGGTTATAACATGCGGCGATATCAACCATACAACTGGACGCATAGTCTGAAATTATCTGCTGTTGTGCCGCACGTATATTTACCATTGCACGTTGAATATAATTTACAACAACATCATTATATTTGTTATATGAATCATTGGAATATGTATATGCCTGACATTTATCCAAAACCGCACGACACAGACCACCATCTGTAACCTTGGCACCTGTACCAATTTTAGACAGCAAATATTTTACAACACATTTACCATCGTTGTTACCAGCATCTGTACATGTCGACCCAGATATTGTTATAGATTGGGCATCTTCTAAAAACTGTTTATCAATACTGGCATTATTATATCCAGCCATAAATTCAGTTATATTTGAAATATTTTGCCCCAATACAACTTCGCCATTTTCATCAATATAAATCTTTGTTGGGTCAATGCACTTAAAGTAATCAGAACCGCATACCATATCATCTGTCATACATGTATTCAGTGCCGCTATACAACCCTTGGCATCATATTGATTTTTATTTTGCAATACCGCCAAACGTGCCTTTTGCAACATTAAATTCGCACTGCGAACATTTGAACGCAATGTGTCATTCATTTTGTTCAAACCTTGTTCGTATGCGACACAATCTTTATCAATTGCCAAATCATAATTGCCTGTAATTTGGGATTCTGTTGCGCCCGCATTTTTACACTGGGTCAATACAGTTGAACAACGTTTTTTAGCAGCCTTGTACAATTCAGCACCACGCAGGTTTGAAAAACTTTCCGTACCACCGTTTAAAAAGTCTAAACTGAACATATCTGCGGAATCAGACGAAAAGTCCAAATTCAAATCCAATCCAAACGATGAACCTTCGTTATATGTACTGGAACTGATTTTCGGATCACGAATTAAATCTTCTATTTCTTCCAACATAGAACGGGTTTCAGATGTATCCGCAGCACCTGTCAAGGCTTCTTCAGCCTCGGTCTCGTTCATAATTGCGCGAATTTCATCGGCGGACAAACCAACATAACGGATACGTTGTGCAACCTCGTTCAATTGGGTGTTCGCATCTTTGACCGCAGATTCAACCTTGGCATATTGGGTGATATTCGCAGAACACGAACAACGTTTTTGGTTTGCATCAACAACCGCACAAAACTGGTCCATGCATTCATTATACTGTTCCTGACAAGATTTATTCAAAGATGCGGTTTGTTCTAAAACATTTTTTGCTTCTTCTATACTTTCCGCCGTAACTGTTGCGGCACGTCCACGGACACTGCGTAATGCACTATCAATATTTGAACCTGTTTGCAGGCCTGTATTTCCTATTTCTGCACGACCACCAACGGCCGTTGTTGTTGGACGAACAGCCACACCACCACGACGACCAGATGTATTTGCGTCAGATGTTGCCACACGTTCCGTACGCATATTTTCGTCCGCCACACCACGTGTTACAACCCCAGAACGTGATACAACATTTGAACGTTGTGCCACATTACCGGCTACAGGTGATGTTGGCGTTCCTGAAAAAACACGTGATACGGTTCCACGAACATTCGTTGCAGTGGGCGTAACCTCTTGCGTTTTTGAAGATGGCGTACGCACAGTTGAACGCGATATGCCCCCAGATGAACGTGAAGCGGACGTTGTCTTTGTCGTCCCAGAATCAGATGGCATTACACGTGAAACACCGCCCCCGACAGCAAATGCATCAGGCGCACAAATTGCGATAGCAAAAAAACACGTCAGTAGTTTTTTCATTCTCTTATTAATTAATTATATCACAAAAAAACATCTAAAAAAAGTCTAAGTTATATATGTTTTAGATTTTTGTTCCTATGGATTATGCAAACATGCCAATGATACATTTATTGGCATGAATGAAAAATATAAAACATCTTCGGCAATTGTATTGGGAATGCATGATGCACTGGTATCACAAACAGGTATTATAACAGGTTTGGCGTTTGCACTGACCGATAATCGACTGATAATAATGACATGTGTTATATCTGCGGTATCTGATGGGCTGTCTATGTTGGCATCAAACTATCTGGCAGAACGAGAGCGCACAACATTTAAAAATTCTGTTATTGCGGGGATTTATACAGGTATCGCATATCTGGGGACCAGCGCATTGTTACTGATTCCTTTTTTTATCACAGAACAAATACGACCTGCGATAATATCTTCATTTACAATTGCGATTATTATTATATTTTTATTTAATTACTGTATGGCACGACATGACGGCCGTGGCATCAAATACAGATTTTTTGAAATGTTGGGGATATGTGCAGGCGTGTCAATAATAGCATTCTTTATCGGCGAAATTGCAAAATATATACTGGGCATATAAAAACCGCCGGCCGATACAGTATAATTATCTGCCCCTTGCGTGCAATAATTTCTGACGCGTTTTCTGCACAAACTCATAGTCTTTGACATCGCCACACCCGGACCAAAAATTATATAAAGCTTTGTTATACTCACTATCTTTCTTGGGTAAAGGCAACATCATTAAACCCAAAACATACCATTTTTCTTTGGTAAAATATATATTACCCAACATTATATTTTTTATTGAAAAATTATTAAAAAACATATTCCAAACATCTTTCTTTGTGTATCCCATAAAACAATCCCTTTTACAGTTAATGTTATAATACAATGTTTTTATATTTGCAAAAAAATCTTACCGTTTGGCAGAGAATTTATCGTGTTTTTACACTGTCTGTATAATTTATCGTTTTATATTGTTTTGTTTTATATTCTTGGGCAGATGTTTGTGTTTTTATATCCGGTTGTTTTTTACTGGTAACATACAGATACATTCCTGCACCACTGATAACTTTTGCACCTGTAGCTATAATAAATACCCACTTATAATTTTTCTTTATCCAATCTCTGCATCTTTTTTCAGCGGATTGGTTATACTTTTTGATATCTTGACATAATTTACACATTTCAAGATACATAGGATTATCGGCGTATATTTCTTGGTTGTTTATATCTATGTATACTTCTATGTCTTCCACAGAATAAACAGTCTTATACGATGTTCCGATTTTTGGTCTGGTACAAGTTTGAATTTTTACATTACCTGTTTGGACATGACCATTATGCAGCTGTATATCGTATTTTTTATAATGTTTTTGCAGGTATTTTATATTTTCTGCAATTTCAACATCTGACATTTTTGACCAATCGTCTGGAAATGTGCGTTTTTTGCTCATACATTTACCCTTTTATATTATCTGAAATTTCCACTGTTAAATGGACAACTTTTTGAAAATATTTGATGATATGCAGCACCACCCAGGGCAGATGGACAATTATCTGAATTGCATATATTCGGATTACATTTACGATATGTGCATGTAAATTCACGAACAGGTTCAACCCACGCTATTTCACCACGAATAAAACGTTGTGCAACGTTAAAAAATTCTTCTGCTGCGTTTACATTCATACGGCCACGTGTACGCACTATTTCGTTATTACCACATACATATTCTATAACAGTTACACCATAAAATTCACTGTTCTTTGTTAAATACACACAACCCCCTTCTGGTTGTTTATATGTTCTGATGACACGTGGATTACGATCCATAACTTCTTCATATGAACAAAGCATATTGTAAATCATACCGATACCCTTTTATTACGTTGGTAACATTAGCACGCAAAAATATATCACGCAATAAAAATCCCCCGTGTGGGGGATTGTTAGGGTCGGGAAGATGAAACTGTTTTTTATTCGGTTGTTGTGCTTTCGACCAATTTCCATCCCATAAACGTATACCCTGGTTTGACTGGGTCGGATGGAACGGTAATACTGCCATCATACGTACACATATTTTGTGTATGCGCACCACCATTATCCGGATTCCAATCAATGTTGATTTTGTTGGCGGCACATACGTATGTGATATAAGGTTTCCCATAAACCATTTGAAACAAATTATTATAATCTTCACACCTGGAAGCAGGAGTATAACTATCTTGCGTCGATGCATATGCCGCAGCACTAGTCATTATAAATCCCGATATGGGCGCATAGTCTAATGTTTTTGACAAACAATCATTTTTATCTTGCCACGTTAAATCAGTCTCTAATGTCATCGGACAGGACAGATCAATTCCCTGTACGTTTGTTTTTGATCCATATGCAAAATAATATCCTGAGGATTGTTCAGTTTCCCGACATTCTGTTTTACCAGTCATAACGATATTCCGTCCTGGAATTGTTAAAAACCAGTCCCCAATTTCTGCCACCTGATGAAATTTTTTTATATCCGCATTTTGCTGAAATAGAATGTTACAATCAACAGCAGACAATTCAGATTTGTATATATCTCCTCCAAGTTTACTAAAAAAACTACACTTGTCTTCACCATTAGATTGCTTTCCATATACATATCCGACAGCACCCAATGATACATTGTCAAGTCTACCACCACTTAATATCTCAGCATATATCTCGGCACCCAAATCTATATACGGTTGCATTAACAAACCGGAAGACGAAACGCCAGGATGTTGGATTTTATCAATTTCGAACATTAACATTTGAAATTCTGGGTCTGACAAAGCAACATTTTCAAACATTTCCCAATTATCCAAATATTCTTGTTTTACCTGTTCCAGCATTTCAGATGTTACATCTTCTGGATTTACGCCCATCATCTTAGTAATTAAAACAACAATTTGTTCATCGGTTAAATCAGGCAGTTTATGATATCCAGTTGCACATTTAAAATCCATAGAACACACCGGCGCAACTGCATTACACGAACCGCCATAGTATAATTTTCCGTCAGCTGTTTCGTTGCCATGCATAACATTTATCGCATGTTCTGGTACAGATTGTTGAGTACAATTTATACTACACTCTGTATAGCATTGTGTTTGCATACCTGCGCCTGGGTCTGATGTATAATCTGTTGGACATGTGTTTTTACCGTTGTTTTCAGATTCAACGGTATATGTTCCACCCGGGCAATATGATCCAATTGGACATGGTGTACATTCCAATGTTCCATCTGAATTTAATAAATATTGACCGGCACCGCATTCATATTCATTTAACGTCCATGTTGCGATTGTATTTGCGGTGGCGTTATTGTCCGACACACCCAACACGTCAACCGTACACGTGCCCGCACCGCCGGTAATCGTGCCATCTGCCGCAAATGCGCCGAATGTCGACATAATAATTGCAGTCGTAAAAAAATATTTTTTCATGTTCCTTTCCCTTCGTTATAAAAAAATAATCACCTTAATGGCACGGTATGCCATTAAGGTGATTATTCATAAACGCAAACTGCGTTTGCGTTAAAATTTATTTTTAACTCTCTCTCTCTCTCTCTAGATTTCTGCGGAATTTTATCATTTTTTCCTTCGCTTTTCCCTGTCGCATGAATTATATCATAAAATAAAAATCCCCACAAGGGGGATTTTTACTGATTGCCTAATTTCTTGGCGGTCCACTTATTAATACCACGTTGACGACCACCGCCCCAACTGGACCAACCGTCTGTATCAACAATACATCCATTACATAATTCTGAAACATCTGAAAAAGTCTTTCCACGGCCACCACCACTGTGTGACACAAATGGAATAACTTTTTTACCCGATAAATCGTATTTATGTAAAAAACTTTTCACAGGTTGTGATAAATGATTTCCCCACACTGGCGATCCTAAAAATATTATATCGTATTCTGATATATTTGGTGCATTGTCCTGTAATGGTGGCAATATATTTTGTTCAATTTCCATTGTTAAACGTTCTTTGCGTAATTTGTCATCGTTTGGATAAGGTTCTGCGACCATTATACGATAAATATCACCACCTGTTGCGTCAACTATTGCACGTGCAACATCGCCTGTATTGCCGTCTTGCATAGAAAAGTATGCTACTAAAATATTTGGTTGATTGTTATTTACAGAAACATTTGCGTAAACTGTACCGACAGATATAATTGCAGGTATAAATAAAAATATCTTTTTTAAATTCATATATCCCCCCTGTTATCGCATTCAGGATTACATAAAAATAATCACACAACAACAGGAACAAAAACCCGCCATTCGGCGGGGATTTTATTTTGTATTTTGAAATAATCTATTCTTTGTCCTTTCAAGGATATTTGGCATAGGGCTTTTTACAGACTGTTCAGGTCGTACAGCAATCTCTTCTTGACAATCAAAGTCATAGTAATCACCATGAACATCGCCATAGTCGCCACAATCGTCATATTTACGTTCTTGCACTAAATTGCAATTTTGTTTTTTTTGTGTTGCTTGCAAAATTGCTTTTTGGGCATGTGTCATTGACATAATAAATCCATTATTATTTCGTTTTTATACTGTCTGTAAAATTCACTGTTTTTGCTTTTTGGGCGTCATATTCTTGAATTGCTTGCTGGACTCTCTGTTCAATACGTTTTTCTTGTTTTTGTCTCACGTTTTTTGCGAATTTCATGCCACCTGCCGTAGCCAACATGGAACAAAATAGAACCATAGTGGCCCAAACAGCCCTCCGCAATTCATCTTCATTGAATTTATGACCATTCTTTTCTGACATATTAAAATCCTTTTGTAACTGTTATAAGCCGAACTATACACTATTCTTAATATTTGTCAAGCATTTATTTTCGTCTTTGATTCAGGACATCTTTGAATTTCGCGATGTTCGCATTTTGCTCTTCGGTTATATTAAACTTTATTTCTGATGTTTTATCTTGTTGTTTTTCAGATTGAATATACATATGAATGACTGTTCCAACCATTGCAGCCATCATAGCAATCATTATTATATTTATTGCAATTTCGCCCTTTATTGGACGAGTAAGCGCTGCCAATTCTGTTGGAACTTTATAATAAGTTCTTACTTTGTTTTTCTTTTTTATTTTTCTGTTTCTGGATTTAGGCATTTGTGTTTTCCAATCTATCGTGTTTTGGTTTTAATTGTATCCGCAATGTTTACAGATTTTGCGTGTTTAATATCTGGTACCGATTTTTTCATAGATTGATGATTTGTTACAAAATAAGCAAACATACATGCCATCATTGATATCATTATAATATCCATTGTATGTCGTCTTAATTTTTCAGAAAAAGTTTCTTTTGTATAATCCGGTTCAGATTGTTTCATTTTATATTCCTTGGCAATTAAAAAACCGCCGGGGGATGGCGGTTTAATAAATTCGGTTTTTATATCAAGAACTGGATTTATTCTGGCGACGACCTACTCTTCCGTGGCTTAAGCCAAAGTACCATCGGCGATACGGGGTTTCCCTGTCTGGTTCGGGATGGAACAGAGGGTGGCTCCCGCTCAATAATCACCAGAATAAATCCAGCGAAC
>JAZNBN010000021.1:0-1659 GCA_045587125.1 Candidatus Enterousia sp. | reverse complement strand
TTGTCTGCAAATAATGTTGCATCTGTCAAAATAGTCCCCGCAGAATCGTTAGTCAGTGCATATTCTTCGGCATCCAGTTCACGCATAGTTGTAAGTCTTACACGCGGTTCAATTATTTGTGTCCAGTTTTTTGATGGTTTAAACAACGGCAGTCCCCACTCTAAATAACCGCTGGGCAAGAATCTGTTTTTAAATCCGGAAAATACGTTTCCGTCAACCATCGGGGTGTTGTTAAAATGATATAAATCATATCTGGCAGACAAACTGGCGGTCAGGCGATTTCCACCCCACAACGTCCACGGCGATGTTATACGCGCGTCCCCAATCATACGTTGTGCGGAAGAATTGTCCCCCGAAATACCTAAGATATCTGCGCCAAATGTTGCATATGTTTCACCGAATAATGGCGCGGTTTGATGTGTGGCACGAATGTTTGGCAAAATATTCCCATCAGGTGTCGCGTGTGTTCTGGAATATTTACGCAGTTCCTGGAATATATGTGCATCGGCAACGACATAACCGCTTTGTCCAAACACTTCTACTTTTGCCCCAGAATCCAAATACGGTTGGTCATTATAGAATCCATATTTTTGCAGATACGTTTCATCGCTGGCGCGTTCAAGGAAAATTGTTGCACGTGCATTATCGCCCAATTCGATAATATCATCGTTAAAGATATGCCAACGATTTTCCCCCAGTTTGTTTCGGGTGAACGATGCAGATGTTCTATATTCTGAAAACTGTCCATTTAATCTGTGTTGTAATTGGAACAGTGGATTTTCCTTGGTCAGATATGAAAACGTAAGTGTCATATCATGCGTGTCCGAAAAGTTTACATAAAACGGAACATTAAACTGAGTCCCCATTTTATTTGTCGATTCAAAATCAGGCATCAAGAAACCTGTTTTATACTTTATCCCTGGGTCTGGCATTTCAAAATACGGGACCCAGAATACCGGTAATTCATACGCATAAAATACAGGACTGTAAAACCGCAACATTCTGTCGTTCATATCATGGATAATTTTGTATGTCCATATTTCCCACGCATTTCCAAACGAATCACAATCATCGCACGCGGTAAACAGTGCGCGTTTTGCAATTGTTAAATCGCCATCACGCGTAATATTATCTGATTCAACATACACATGACTGCCCAGCCACAATTTTATATCATCTCCGGCCAGTTGTTGTCCCTGTTGTGATATATATGAATCAGTCAATGTCATGCGTTGTCCAGACTGATTTACAATTTCCGTATTGCCAGATGTTTTAATTGTGTCATTTTTTAAGTCATATTCGATTTTATCTGCAATGATTGTACGTGGTTCATTAACATTAACGTCCAATGCCACGGCATGACTGCTGTATAAACACAATAATAAAAATGCAAATACTTTAATCATTTCTTTGATAACGCCATCATAATTGTAATCAGTACGACAATCTGAACAAATGCCAATATTGCGACACCGGTTAAACTGGCCACTGTATTAGATGCGGACATATATAATGCCATTGTTCCTGCCATTGCAGCCACGGCCATAATCGGCGCAAAACTGGCACGACGGCGCAACAGTGATGAACGCAACAAAATCACCGCACACAATGCCGCCAGTATCAGGTTCATAATCGGACTAAGGAATCTGTTGCACAGTT
>JAZNBN010000020.1:0-104654 GCA_045587125.1 Candidatus Enterousia sp. | reverse complement strand
GGCAAAAAACATAAGACCTAATTTGGCTACCCCATTCAATTTTTTTAATGTCGCCTTTAATTTCTTTTAAATTTTTTTCTCTTTCTTCCACCTTTAAAGCAATAAGTTTACTTTTTAAAACTTTAAAAGCCATTTCTCTGTTTTGAATTTGACTGCGTTCGTTTTGGCATGTAACAACTGTGTTTGTTGGAATATGGGTTATACGCACAGCACTGTCTGTTTTATTTACATGTTGACCACCGGCACCAGATGCACGATACGTATCAATACGTAAATCCCGTTCATTTATTTCAATTTCAATTGTATCGTCTATATCGGGCCACACATCAACAGATGCAAAACTGGTTTGACGTTTACCGTTCGCATTAAAAGGCGAAATACGAACCAATCTGTGTACACCAATTTCATTTTTCAACCAACCGTATGCACGTTCACCATCAATTCTGTATGTGATATTTTTAATTCCTGCGGTATCACCTTCGTGTTCTTCGATAATTTCCAAAGAAAAACCATGTCTTTCTGCCCATCTGGCGTACATACGAGACAACATTTGAGCCCAATCTTGTGCCTCGGTTCCACCGGCACCTGCCTGAATAAATAAAAACGCACCATTATTATCCGCAGGCTCACGAAACAGGGTGATAAATTTAGCACGATGTGCCGTATCAGATAATTTTTCAATGGCACTTATGACATCTGGATCATCTGGTGCAATTTCATACAATTCACGCACCGCTTCATAATCAGACTGCATAGTCTGTAAATCACCCAACGTTTTTTCCAAAGCAGATTTTTTCTGTAACAAAACACGTGCTTTATCTGGGTCATCCCACAAATCAGGTGCATTCACCTGAATATTCAAATCGTCTATCTGTTTTTGTAGTTTTTCAGGGTCAAAGAAACCCCCTGACGGCAGAAATGTCGTCCAAGATTTGCGTAAAAATTTCATTTGTAATAATCATAATGGTGCTATTTTAACAATATATTTTACGAAATCAAATGAATGTTTGCCTTTTGTTTTAAAATATGATAAAATCATTTCAACGAGAGGGATTCTGATGAAACATTTTCTATGTATGTTTGGTATTGTTGGTGCGTGTTTATTGGGTAATGCCGCTGGGGCTGTGTCTGCGGGTGCTGTGACCCAAGGTGATGCATCACGTGGTTCTGTAATACAAACGACCACAACATCTGGTGGTCTGCGTGGCAGTGCAGGATTGGCCCAAACATATAAAAACAACCAACGCAATGTGTATTATATGGTAACCCAACCTGACGTGGATACGGCATGTCGTGAAAAGATTTTCAAATGTCTGTCGGACTATTGTGGCGATGTCACAGTTGTTCCGGGACAAAATACTTCTAAATGCCAATATGCGACCGAAACAGAATTATATAACTATGCGTTATTGTGTTTGCAAAAAGACAACGAAATATTATTGCCACAATATGGTGTTAACACTGCAAATGGATTAAATGGCATGAATACGGCTGCACGTCTGTGTCCTTCTTATGTTCAGCAAGAATTAATGTCTTATCTGTCTATGGCAAATATGGCAACACAATTATCTAAGTCACATTCTGATTTATGTTTAAAACGCCGCCAAGAATTAGAAGCCGCCATGGCATGTCATTCTGTTGCATTGGCGTATGGTAATGAAACCAACAGTATGCTGACCACACAATTAACAGATTATTGTGGTGCAGGTGTCCCAGGGGGCAGTGCAGAAATGGTTACACGTTTTGCAAACGCTGGAAATATTGGTGCAAACATTTGGGGATGGGCTGAAAAAATAGTCAGTTTGGAAATGAACAACAAAGGCGAAGATTGGCAGGCCGCAGTCGATTCGGTTTTGGCCAGTTATACAAACCGTATGAATTTGGCATGTGGTGAAAATTTGCAATTAAATACTGTGCCACACACATCTTCTTCAAACGAGCCATCAACTTTACAAACATTGGCCACACTGGCGGTTGGTGCCGCGTTTCCAACAGCCCACAAACAGGTTGAAAACCCATACGAAAACTGGTCAATATGGATGGACGTAACATCACGTTCAGAATTGTGGACATACAACGAAGCGTATCAGATTGTTATGGCAGGTTTATCAAATCCATCAACCACACCAAACGACTTCTTGTCCAGTGCAGTAATGGACAGCATGCAAACGGCATACAAACGTGGAACCAAGGTATTTATTATTCGTGACAGTGCACGTTGTTATGTAATACCTGTAACAAAATTGACACCCCAAGAACAATCCTTGGTTGCACAATCGTTTGCAAATTGTGTTAGCAGATAAAAACACGCCGATTGGCGTTTTTCTTATGTCTGTTTTCCTGAAAGACACTTGAACAAAGATTCAAAATTTGATATAATTAAACCCACTATGAAGTTAAATAGACGTGACATTTTAAAAGTATCAGGATTTGGGATTGTGGGCATTGTTTTATTACCACGCATGGCATTTGCCGCACGCAATTCTTTACGTTCTTTACGTACAGGTGTTCAACCAGGTGACAAAACACGTCTGGTTATTGAAACTGCATCTCGTCCATCTTATTCGTTATCTTATCCACAAAACCAGTTGATTGTTCGTCTATCTAACACAACGGCAAATTCATCTGTTGGGACAAAATTGGCATCTGGTGGATTGGTTAAATCTATTGAACAAAGTCAACAGGGCGATGCATTACAATTGGTTGTGAATCTGAAAAAAAATATCTCAGAAATTCCAAAATCCCAAATAATGATATTAAATCCAAATGGCGACAATGATTTTCGTTTGGTATTGGATTTCAAGGCTGGGAACAATTCGTCTGCATCATCATACACGACCAGTACCACTGCAAAAACAACTGCAATAACTGCATCTCGGAAATATGTAATTGTTGTAGATGCGGGCCATGGTGGCAAAGACCCTGGCTGTATCGGCAAAGGCGGCACACGTGAAAAAGACATTGTTTTGTCTGTCGCACGTAAATTAAAAACAAAACTGGACGCAAGTGGATTTAAAACATATTTAACACGTAACGATGACAGATATTTAAAATTGGCAGAACGTGCATCGATTGCAGAAAAACGCAAGGCAGATTTATTTATATCATTGCACGCCAACGCAAACCCCAGTCGCAGTGTCAAAGGATTTTCAATATATACTTTGTCTGAAAAGGCATCTGACGAGGAAGCAAAAAAATTAGCCGAGGCTGAAAATGCCGCCGATAAAATCGGGGTAGAGGGCTTTACAGAATTCGAAGAAAACATCCGTATTGCATTATCATCATTACAACAACATGCCGTTGCGGAAATGTCCGAAGAATATGCGAACGGTTGTGCAAAAGCGTTAAAACGTGCATCTGTTACCCAACAACCGGGTCCCGATGTCAGACACGCACCATTTGCGGTTCTTCGTTCTACAATACCTGGGGCATTATTGGAATTGGGGCACTTGTCCAACGCATCCGAAGAAAAATTACTTAAATCGTCTTCACACCAAGACAAATTGGTAAACGCAATTGTAAAATCCATAAATAATTATAATTTTGAAGTATAAAAAAAACACAAAAACTGGGTGTTATAAGTGGAGATGGCGGAGACGAAGGGATTTGAACCCTTGATACGGGGTTACCGTATACACGATTTCGAGTCGCGCGCATTCAACCACTCTGCCACGTCTCCTTAGCATGAAAGATTATAATTACCCAAGGAATATTTTGCAAGACTAAAAATTTGACTTTCTTATTATATATTCTACCATACAAAACATGGAGAAAACATTTAACGAACAAGTTTATGATGTTGTTGCAAAAATCCCATACGGCCGTGTTGCAACATTTGGTCAAATCGCACAAATGATTGGTCGCCCACGATGTGCACGTTTTGTGGGCTATGCATCTAACAACAAGGCGTATTGGCACCTGCCGTGGCACCGTGTTGTATTCAAAGACGGTGTTTTAAACCCTGGAATGCCAGACAGTCAATACCGTGCTTTACGTGCCGAAGGTGTAAAATTTAACAAAGATAAAACTGTTATCATGTCGGATTTTCAATGGCATCCGGAATCTGACGCGATGCCAATGGATATACGCGACTTTCCTTTGGTATTCTGAACCAGAAATAAACAGGTCTGTCCCAACCTGGATTATTTTTTACGATTGTTTTTGTTTGTGATTTTTTCATAAACATCTTTTTTACTCAATTTTTTATATTTAATAAACCAAGGCTGATGACCTGAATTTTTCCGCATATCTTGTGCATTTTGTGGTGCAGGCATCAAGACTTCATCACCGGCATTCCAATTTGCACCCAATGCTACATTAAATGCGTCCGCTGTTTTTAATGCCGTTAATACCCGTAATATTTCTGGAATACTGCGTCCCAATACAGGTGGATAATATAAAATCGCCCGCACAATTGCATGATTATCAATTATAAATACCGCACGCACAGCATGTGTATTTGAAACACCAGATTGAATCATTCCATATTTTTTTGCAACACTCATATCCAAATCATCTATTAATGGGAATGTAATTTTCACATGTTCTGGCATACGTTCAATTGCATCAAACCATGCCAAATGCGAAGACAATGACCCAACAGACAAACCAACCAATTTAGTGTTTAACTTTTCAAAATCTGCGATACTTTTTTGAAATTCTATAAATTCAGTTGTACATACCGGCGTAAAATCTGATGGGTGCGAAAACAATACAACCCAATGTCCTGCAAAATCATTTGGGAAATGTATTTTTCCGTTTGTGGTACTGGCATAAAATTCGGGTGCATGTTCCCCAATAAGAGGAAAACCAGAAGATTCTGTATTATCCATTTATAACTCCTTTGGTTACCAATCTATCAATAAATAGATTTTTTTAACACAAGAAGGAATTCATAAAATATATATAACTTTGTTCTTGATAAAATTGCCCAGATATAAATAATATATACAATAAGACAAAAGGAATAATTATGAAACGCTCTGACATAGTAAGATCAATCCAAGTTCGCTTTAAGCACATGCGTGCATCTGATGCTGCTGCAATTTTGGATACTGTATCTGATCATATGATTGAATCTGTTGCGAATGGTGACAGAATTGAAATTCGTGGGTTTGGCACATTTCAACCACGTGCACGTGCAACAAAAATTGGTTATAATCCATGCACTGGTATGCCCATGCCATTAGAGGCCAGTACAACAATATTATTCAAACCAAGTCGTGAACTAACCAAAAAGATGAATGGATAATTAATATGTTATTTGGTAAAAAATCCGGTATCAAGAATCACAATCGTGAACGTTACGATAAAATCCGCAGACTGATGTGGATTAAATGTGAATCTTGCGGTAAATTGGTATATTATAAAGATTACAAAGAAAACAAATACATTTGCCCCAGTTGCGGACGTGCTTTTATCATGAGTCCCAAGCAACGCTTTGATTTATTGTTTGATGATAATTCATGGGAAAGATTAACCCCACCGACTATATCTGATGATCCGTTGGAATTTGAAGACAGAATATCTTATAAAGAACGTCTGGCGGACGCACGTTCTGAAACAGGTTATTTTGACGCAATCACAACCGCAGATGGTACAATTGGTGGTGTGCCATCAACGGTATGCGTATTAAACGGTTACTTTATGATGGGGTCTATGGGACGTGCCGCAGGTGATGCAATTGTTGCCGCCATAGAACATGCAATTGATGAAAAAAGACCTTTTATTATGGTAACGTCCAGTGGTGGTGCCCGTATGCAAGAAAATATTTTATCTTTGATGCAAATGGCCCGTACCACAGTTGCTGTTAACAAATTGCACGCAAATAAAATCCCATATATTGTGTTACTGACCGATCCAACATTTGGTGGTGTAACTGCATCATTTGCAATGTTGGGTGATATACATATTGCAGAAAAGGGTGCACGTATAGGTTTTGCGGGTCGGCGTGTTATTGAACAAAATATACGCGAAAAATTGCCATCTAATTTCCAAACTGCGGATTATCTGTATGAACACGGTATGGTTGATATGGTTGTTGCCCGTGGTGATTTACATGACGCAATTGCAAAAATTTTATCTGTTTTAACAAAACAACCGCACGAGGCAAAACAAATCAAAACAAACACACCGCTACACGATATTTCCAAGAAAATACGCGGAATGGGCGAAAACGAAGCCTACGATAAAGTATTATTGGCACGTAATGAAAACCGTCCACATTTCTTGGACTATATAAATGGTATTGTTGATAATTGGACATACCTGGCGGGCGACAGATTATATGCCGAAGATCCTGCAATGGGTTCTGGTATTGGTTTTTGGCGTGATATTCCATGTGTAATTATTGGTCAAGAACAAGGCCGAACAATCGAAACTCGTCAAAAACACCGATTTGGTATGCCAAATCCAGACGGTTACCGCAAGGCACAAAGAATGATGAAATTGGCTGAAAAATTCAATTTGCCATTAATATCATTGTTTGATACAGCCGGTGCATTTGCCGGTCGTGAAGGCGAAGAACGTGGTCAATCCCAAGCGGTCGCATCTTCTATTGCAATGGGTTTATCTATTGCAACACCATATGTTGCTGTTAACGTAGGCCAGGGTGGATCCGGTGGTGCAATTGCAATTGGTACAGGTGACAAAGTATTAATGATGGAAAATGCGATATATTCTGTTATTGCACCTGAATCCTGTGCCAGCATTTTATGGCGCGATAATAAATTCAAAGCAACTGCGGCATCTGCAATGAAGTTAACTGCACGTGATATGGCAAACCTGAATGTCATTGACGAAGTAATTCCAGAACCTGCGGGTGGTGCACATACAGATTGGCAAACGACAATGGAATTATTGGCAAATGCTGTTGCAAATCAGATTTCAGAATTGCAAAAAATTCCATCTGAAGAACTGCCAAATATGCGTGCAGATAAATTCTTGGCTATGACCCGTGATGTTGAAATTTATCAACCTGAACATATTGGCGAAGAACAATAAAACAACCGCCCAAATGGGCGGTTTCTTATTTTTGTATAACAGATTCACGAATACGCATCATTATTTTTAACATATTGTGATTTGGATATCGATTTATTATTTCGTCTGGATTTTTATCTATTTCAGACAAAGCGATACGCATAACATCGCCTGTGGATAATTGTTTTTTTATTCTGATATGTGTTGCCCCACATTGAAATAAATCATTATCATCAATACAACGTTCTTTGTAATAGGGGATACAAGGTATAACCTCGTAAAAATATACTTCTCGGTACGATACTATGTCATCTAAACCAACCCAGTACCACATCAGCATATCAACAGCATTATCAGAAAAATGAATCAGCGGTTTTTCATTCCATAAACAAACCCTTGGATTTATAAAGCCGTGTTCATCTTCCCATATACACCATTCTCTGGGCTTGCCCTGGGCTGCAAACACCTGTTGTGGGTAAATATCTTCTGGGCAATCAATGCCATAATCACCAACAAAGAATGATGACTGCATCATAACCAATTTAAAAAAACGTTTTTTATTTTTAGATTTCATAATCGCGAATAGTACACCATTTATACATTTTGTCAATCAAACTTGCTTAATTCACAGAATAAAATTACACTACCCAGAATTTCATGCTTGCATTTACTTTTCAGTTTATATATAATACCACGGCACACGATGCGGAGCGTTGGCAGAGTGGTAATGCAGCAGATTGCTAATCTGCTTTTTTCTTTATAAAAACCGTGTAAAATCAATAAAATACAACGATACGAATTTTGCCGTGGTACAGCCATGGTGCATTTTTGACAGCTGTTCACCATACAATACAATAAATCTATCCGTTCTAAACAGCATGTATTTTACCGATTTTAGCATGTTAGTGCACCACAACTGCACTACAGACAATAACCGCACAATACGAAGCTTTGATTTACAAGGGGTATGCCAATTTATGACACAGATTAAATATCTGTCGTGCATAAAAAAATGTGTGTTCTTGTGGACAATTTTAAAAAACATGTGTTATGCTGAATGTAGTGACGATAAAAAACGAATTAAACGACTAAAACATACCAAAATATTTGAAGACTTATTTACAGATTTAATAACACGACATTATTTTATAACGAACGAATACAATAACTACTTACAGAAACATAAGTCGCTACTAAAAATCAGCCGAATAACAATGAAATCGGTTAACCGCAGGTTGTTTTATAACAAAAAGGAGTGCTAGAAATGGCAACTATTGAAAAACGTATCAACAGTAAAGGCGAAACATCATATCGTGCCCTTGTTCGTATTAAGGGACACCCTAGTGTTTCAAACACATTTGCCCAAAAAACAAAAGCAGAAGAATGGGCAAAGCGAACAGAAATCGCTATCAAGGACGGTAAATATCTGCCGTCTGTTGAATCAAACAGGCGAACTGTATCGGAACTGATAGACAAGTATCTAAAAGAAGAACATCCTAAAAAACAGAACAAGAACACTGACATTAATGCACATTTAGAAATATGGAAGTCTCTTATTGGGCAATATGCTTTGATTGCGATAAAACCAGATATTTTGACATCTGCATTACATAAAATAGCAGAGATACCGACTCCACGTGGCAAAACAAAGTCTGCAGCAACCATGAACAGATATATCGCATCGTTGTCGGTGGTGTTTTCATATGGCTATAAGAATCTAGATTGGCTTTCGCACAATCCTATGGCAAAAATAAGTAAATATAGCGAACCACGTGGTCGTGTTCGTTATTTGACAGATACAGAACGTGAAAATCTGTTGTCCGCCTGCAAGGAATCTAGCAATCCTATTTTATATCCAGTGGTTCTGCTTGCTATCACAACAGGTGCACGTAAGAATGAAATATTGTCCCTTAAATGGGCTGATTTAGATTTACATTTAGAATCCGGCAAAGGTCGTGCAATCCTGCAAGAGACAAAAAATGGTGAACAACGTACGTTGCCAATTATAGAGCCTGCGTTGTCAGTCTTACGTGAACTAGAATCTGCACGGGGAGCTTCAGAATATCTGTTCCCACCCAATCGCTTTAGCAGTTTGACAGGCCATGCAAATATAAATCACGCATGGTACATCGCATTAAATAAAGCAAATATAACAAACTTTCGTTTTCATGATTTGCGACATACTACAGCGTCATATTTGGCAATGAATAACGCCACTATGGGCGAGATAGCGGATTTATTAGGGCACAAAACCCTACAAATGACAAAACGATACTCACATTTATCAGACCAACACAAACAATCTGTAGTTGAACGTGTAATGACTAACAAAATATTCGGAGAAGCAAAATGACCAACCAATCATCTGTTGAACAAATTTTAGAAAAAGTAAAAAACACTACACCGGCAGAAACTAACACAAATATATATGAAGGTGGTATGGTGCCAATGTTTTCGTTTGCACATGTACTTATGCCAAATGCCCCACATAACATAATGGCATACAGTGAAGCTTTGTTCCAATTGCGAAATATAAAACGCACCAACAAACACAAGGGGGATAAAAAGAAAGAAAAATACGCACCAATAAAAGAATGGGTTAACAAACAGGCTGCTGAATTACTGAAGCTAAGACCTTCGTTGTCCAAAGAACAAGTAGCACAAAAAGTATGGGAAAAATTGGCAAAAGACGAAAATAAACAAATCTTAAATGGAGTGGCTTTACCAAGTCGAGAAACAATAAAAAGATATTGGTTGCCCAAAGGTAAACCACAAACATGGGACTTGGGTGCGTTACTTAAGTAATACACTGTTTTAGTTAAGTAAGAGCAAAGAAAGCTGTTTTTTAGATTCATACTGTTCATGACAACAGGTGGCATGGGGTCACTTGAAGAAAGAAAACTAAGGAAAATGCTATGACAGATAAGAAAAACCTAAAAACAGTAAACCAATTTTGCGAAGAATACCCCGCATTCACAATCGGCAGTTTGCGAAACATTTTGTTTTATGAAGAACTGAATGGATTAAAAGATTGCGGGGCGGTTAAACACCTTGGTCGTAAAATCTTAATCGATTGCGACAAGTTCTTTGCATGGCTGGACACCAACCCATCAATCACAGGCAGATAAAGGGGGCTGTAATGACCATTCAGAATTATGAAAATATCGTTTCAAACAAAAAAGCCGTATCGAATGACACAGCTTTCTTAAATTCACAAGTTAACTATACGCCCAATGAACAGAAAACGCAAGATAAAAGCGAAGAAACCATGTTCCCAACAGTCGAGCCATGGCCAGAACCCGTAAACGGTTCAGAGCTTGCCGATTATATAAACAACCAACTAACCACCTATCTTTACTTGCCAAATGGTGCCAGTGAAGTAATGACTATGTGGATTCTTCACACCTACAATGTCAATTTGTTCGACTTTTCCCCAAGACTTTGTATCGTTTCGCCCGAAAAACGCTGTGGAAAAACAACAGTTTTGCGAATGATAGAGCATTTGTCTTATAGACCAATAAATGTTTCAAACGTTACTACTGCTGTATTGTTTCGTGCTATCGATGCTTGGAAACCAACAATGTTAATTGACGAAGCAGATACTTTTATACAAAACAATGAAGAGTTGCGTGGCATTATCAATGCAGGCTTTCAGAAAGAAGGTAAAATTTCTCGTATAGAAACAGTCGGAAAAGCACATAAAGTAAAGTTCTTTGCATGCTATTCCCCAGTTGGTATCGCTGCAATCGGTTCTTTACCAGCAACAATCTTAGACCGTGGCATAGTTATTACTATGAAACGCAAGAAACGCTCTGATAAAATCAACAGATTACGCACACGAGACTTTAAGCCAATCGCACAAGAAATATGCAGAAAATGCCTGCGATTTATGACGGACAACGAGCAAGTCATTGCACAAACACACGCAGAAATACCAGAATGTTTTAATGACCGTGCGGCCGACGCATGGGAAGCGTTGTTTACAATAGCAAAAGCTATTTCGCCAGAATGGGAAAAACGATTTACGCACTCTGCCTTGGTATTATCAAAGTCAACAATATATGACGATAGTGTATCTGTTGGGGACAAGTTACTATTTGATATTCGCAATATTTTTATTGAAGAAAAAATCGATAATATCCCGTCAGAACAATTGGTCAAAAGACTTATATCTCTTGAAGAATCACCATGGGCAGAGTATAAAAACAAAGGTTTAACCACCCACGCACTGGCTTCTATATTGAAACGATATGACATTCACACACAAACACCACGTGGTTATGACGTACGAGTCCATAGGTATTTTGCAAAAGATTTTGAAGATGCCTTCGAACGATACTTAACACCATTACCATCACGCTATTTAGACTGTGCCACCGTACCACCAAACGTAGATATTTCTGATTTACCGGAGTAATAAAACGATACATTGTGCCGATAAAAAACCAAGAAACCAACAATCGGCACAATGGCACACTTATAACAACAGGATACTAGCATGGCAAATGAACAAAACTTAAAAGTATTAAGCCCGACCGAAGCCCGAGAACTTGGACGAATTGGGGGTGTTATGTCCGGCCAAGCACGTCGCGAACGTAAAAAACTGCGTGATATCGCAATGACAATGGCCAGTGCACCATTAACCTTTTCTTATAACGACCGTCGCAAAGAAGACTTTTGCAAACGTTATAATGTTGATAATCCGACCATACTGGACGGTATAATGGCAGAATTGATAATCAGTGCCCAAGCAGGTAATCTGAAAGCAATGCGTCTATTCTTTGATTTGGTCAAAGAGCAATCTGCACCATTTGTTATTACTGACCCAAACAGCACGCTTACCCAACAAGAAATCAAAGTGTCTTACAAGGCAAAACAACAAAAAGTCGATTAAAGCAACAATTATTTTTCGCATATAAGAAAATGCCCAACAGGGCATTTGTCTTATAACTCATTATTATATTTTTATCCCCTTGAACAACAAGTGATTGCTTGCCGCTGATAACTCTTCACTTATCTTGTCGATAGATTCTATCAAAACTGCAACCGAGCTATCATTTTCGGTTTTATAAACATTTGGTAAAACTTTTGTAGCATCTACACCCAGATATTCCAATCGTTCCCCTAATGACGGATGAGAATCCGCCGGCAAAGACTTTTCTTCTAATTGTAAGGCTTTGGTCATATCCGCACGATTTAATTTAGTCGTTGTTAGCAACTCGCAAAACGCAAGACTTTTATTAGTCAAACACTTGCCATCTTTTACTAATTCCACACTATCTCGTTCAACCTGTCGCCAATATAATGAAAACAAGTTCAATTTAACCAAAGCACTGGCAATATCTTTGTTTGACACTATTCTTGCAGCATTTTTATCGGCAGCTTCTTCTGATTGCTTACTAAATTTACCATAAGCTTCTGCAAACAAAGTAACAAAACCATCAAACACAAGCTGAAAAGGTATTAATAATGCACTATCTGTAGAGCTTATATTAGCAACAACTGAATGTGTTTTCTGCCATGTAGGATGCAAGCGCAATCCAAACACCGTATCCTTACCTTCAAAATGCGATAATTCATGAATAATAATCGCTTCTAACTCATGTTGAGAAAAATTTTTCAGGCATGATATCGACAGAAAAAGTGTTCTTCCTGTCAGTTTGCCAGACAAACACAGAACATCTGCCTCGGTAACATAAAAATTACACCCAAGGCCAAGAACAATGTTTTTAGGGGCCGTTGCATTAAACTTTTTTGCTGTATCTCTCACAAACTCCCATAATTTTGGTTGTTCTTTTTTTGACACCGCATATCCAACAACAACATTTTGCGCTTTAATCCTGCGAACCAACGTTTTCAATATACTTATACTTGTAAACAATCCAATCGCAGCAATAATAATCAATAGTTTTGGGGCTATATAGCCAGTAAAATATAACATTAAATAAAATATCGCGCTACACAATAGGATAGACTGCCCCAACAATAACACGATAGAACAAATTGCTAAAACAAAAAATACCGATTTAAAAGAAAATAATAATAACAATCGATTCTTTTCAGCAAAATTAGCCAATGCACATGTTATCAAAGCAGAAAGCATTGCCAACAACATTACAGCAAGTGCAAAAGAATTGAAATAGCGCAATGTTTTTGCAGTAGAACAAATTTCGTCCAAAGCAAGACTACCTTCTTCTTCCAAAGCCGTACACATAGTATGAATGTTTACAGTTTGTTTTATGGCCTTTTTTAGTTCTGCCGAGTCATACTCGCCAAAAGTCATTTCTTGTTGTGCCCATGAAAACGCGGCATCTCGGGCCTGTTTGTTCATATCAAAGAAAATGAACTGGGCACTTATTAAAAAGAACAAGGGAACAATTAAAAGAATTCCAAAACCAAGCAAAAAGTTACGATATTTTTTCATTTTTTACTCCTTTTATTCGTTTTCAAACAAACGCTGAGAACAAAGTTCTTTCTTCTGTGAATAGACATAACCTGTTAACATATCTGCTTGTGCAGAATTATGCATATCCAAATCCTGATATTCTTTAAATCTATTCGTATCCCAGTCTATAGCATCATACATCTCATTCGCTACGCACCCACAATACTCATTGGTTATTTGCACCAATCGTTCTTGGTCAATCTGTGATTTTTCTGTATCGTCAAGCTTTAACAAGTCAGAATAAATATTTTCTTCACAGACTGCATAAATATTAGATTTAAAATTAATTCTATCTTCGTATGAATAAGGATAAAAAAATGAAGAAACGACCGCACCAAAAATAAAAATACAAAAAGACGTAATAAAGCACTTCCAGGTAGAAGATTTATTTCTTTTGTTTAATGTTTGTTTTCTTCGTTCTAGTTCTATTCTTGTTGATATATACAATAGTCCTGCCCAAACAAGAGTCCACATAAAAAACATTGTTAGACTTAAATAGCTTTGCAATCCAGACAATGTATACCCAATCATCAAACAAACATCTAATATCTTAAAAAGAGACAAACCAATCAAAAGCAACAGGCTGCCCTTCATAAAAATCGGTATCAAGGTTAAACATATCGTTAATGACAAAATAATATAATAAGATAAGTATTCCGCCTCAACAATGAATAAGGAAGAAAAAAGCGACAGTGCAAGTAGTACTAACAACCAATAACGAGGGGACTTATACCATTTTTGTATATCATAATTTTTAACATTGTTTCGTATATATTTATCAATATCGTTTTTTTTCAGTTTCCAATAATCTAATGTTGTACCTTTTTTTTCTTTTACAACAAAATCGAACCACTCAGAAAACAAATAAAAAGAACCTGTAAACAATCCGCATAATAAACCGGTGTTTAACCCACCCAATTTAAGTGTTCTTGCTAATGTTAATATTGTTGCACCAATAACAATATAAATCGTATTTTTCTTGTTAGATATATTTTTTTCTGCCATTTTAGCCCCCAAAAAATTAAACCGCCCAAGAAAGAGCGGTCAGGGAGTTGGTAATCATCTTGTTGTTGATTTCGTGGCTTTCGGATTGCTCCTATTTTATAGCCAGCGACTCCCCGACCATAAGTCAGGGATGATAACGGTGCAGAAAACACCGATAACACCAGATTACGGTGCTTTCGCACCGAACAAGATGGGCTACCACAGCCCTGAACCCAATCTCTTGGATTCAATATAAATGATATAGGAAAACTCTGCTAAAATCAAGAAAGACCTTGTGTAGAAATAAAAAAAGCCCCGTTAAAGGGCTAAAATAGTGGCGGAGCGTACAGGACTCGAACCTGTGCATGGTTTTAAGGCCATGACGGATTAGCAATCCGCTGCATTACCACTCTGCCAACGCTCCGTGCGTGGGTTATTATATCTATCCAAAACATTAAAATCAAGGGCAAAATTGATTGATTTTTTAAATGTTGCGTATATATAATAAAATAAAGCAAAAATAAGGAAAATAGATGGCAGAAATACTTTTAAATGAAAACGTAGAATTGACAACAGACGGCTTTATAACTATTGAAAAGACCGAGCCCATTACGTACTGTTTCTTCAACCACCGTGACCCATTAAATAAATTGTCTGATATTTTAAATGAACGCAATTTAGAAAATATTCAAAAAATGCCGGACAATTCCATCAGAGTGTTAGTCGCAAAAATATATAACTCAGACGAAATAGTTGAAATATTCCCAATAATATTAAATTATCAGTCTCCAAATTTCTTAAAACCAAAATATGAAAATATAAATACAATCGTATTTGATGGTTATAATATAGAAATTGATAAAACCATGGAAGATAGGGAAATATTGTCAGGATTACCCAGCTGTATAGAATCCATATTTCAGAAAACTTTATTAAGCGGATTGGGGTTCAGACAAGCCTATAGCTTTATACCACGGATTATAGAAAGTCAAAGTACCACAGTTGACACTATAGTTATATCTAAGAACGACAAAACAGAATTAAACCAAGCAGATAAGCGTGTTGTGTTGAATCAGCGTGACTTATCAAATATTCGCAAAGGACTGAACCATATCAATTATGAAACCGGCAGAACTAAAGCAGAAGAGTCCAATGTCTTAGTTTATAACTCCATATTTCACAAGACACAACCTGAACGATTTCCAGAAGCACACAAAAAACGCAAAGTGTCTGTTGTTTACAGGGAACTTCGCAATACTGATATCGAAACCGTGCGATTAAGTGCCGAAGATAAGAACAATTTAACAAAATCGAAAAACAATATCGATTTAAGCTACTTTTCTGTACTTCATGCAGACCTAAAAAAGCTTATTGATAACAATTCAAATGAAGATAAGTTTCAAAAGTTTTTTCACGCCAATCCATTATTGTTAACGTTGTTGACAGGAATGCCGTACACTCTGATGGGAGAAAAAATGTATGTAGGAGGCAAAGGAATAGATAATAAAGGAGGAGAAGAACCAGACTTCCTTTTAAAGCATCTTATTATGGGCAACACTGCTATTGTGGAAATAAAAACACCCAATGCCACACTGATTAATGCAAGGATGTACAGAAACAATGTAGTCGCAGCACATTACGACTTAACAGGCGCAATAACTCAAGCATTGTCGCAAAAACACACATTCATGCAATATGAGAATGGGTTACACAAACCGGGCATGCCTGATTTCTGCGCATATAACCCACAGTGTATTGTAATAATAGGAAAATTAGCTAGTTTAGACACATCAGAAAAACAACGTTCGTTCGAGCTTTTTAGAACATCGCAAAAAGATGTAAAAATCATAACTTATGACGAGTGCTTGTATTTGTTGGAAGAATTCGTAAAAGCTTTGTCAGAAAAGAAGTAATTCAAATTTTCAAAAAAGTTTAAATTCCCATATCTCACTTCAAACAAGGGGGGTGCCCCCCCTGTGGTGCACTGGTGGTGCAATAAGATACAAAAAACACAACAAATTGCCACACAGCACAAAAATAACCCATTTTATAAAATCCGCAGAAATCTGTTGCTTTTTGTTGTAATCTGTTGTAAAATATTGTCAACAAATCAAGGAGCAAACGATTGCTAATCTGTGACCGAATTTTTTGGTCCATAGGTTCGAGTCCTATACGCTCCGCCAAAAGATTCACCCGACCGAACAGGTCGGGTTAATTTTTTTAGTTTCTTGACTTGTGGGAACCGTTTGTGTCATAATACCTGCATGACAATTCGCTTTATAAATTTTTACTGTTGTTGTTAAATTTTACTTTTTGCAAACTTATTCGTTTGCCTTTCTGACATATACGCAGTAACATCTCACATAAATTAAACACACAAAGGACCACATTATGACAATAAAATTATTTAATACAATGACCAGAAAACTGGAAGAATTCAAACCACTGGAACCCGGGAAAATGGGTATGTATACATGCGGTCCGACTGTTTATTGGGATGCACACATTGGGAACATGCGCACAATGGTAAACAGCGATATTATTAAACGTGTTTTTATTGAAAATGGCTATGATGTTTTGCACGTTATGAATTTTACTGACGTTGGGCATTTGACCAGCGATGGTGACACCGGTGATGACAAAATGGAAAAGGGCGCTGCACGTGAAAATATGTCTGTATGGGACGTTGCCCAGAAATACATTAATAATTTTCTGTATGACATGGATTTATTAAACAACATACGACCAACCCATATGCCCCGTGCGACAGACCATATTGCTGAACAAATTGCCCAGGTAAAACAATTAGAAGAACTGGGCTACACATACGAAATACCTGGCGATGGAATTTATTATGACACGTCCAAATTCCCCAACTATGGTGCATTAGGTGGGCAAAATTTATCAGAATTACGTGGCGGTTCACGTATTGATGACAGCGGAAAAAGAAATTCTACAGATTTTGCATTATGGAAATATTCACCGACAAATATCAAACGTCAAATGGAATGGGACAGTCCATGGGGAATTGGATTTCCAGGCTGGCACATTGAATGCAGTGCGATGAGCATGAAATATCTTGGCAAACATTTTGACTTGCACGTTGGCGGTCAAGAACATGCAAAGGTTCACCATTCAAATGAAATTGCACAATCAGAACCGATTGTCGGTGCGCCTTGGGTATCATACTGGATGCATTTTGAATGGCTGTTATTAAAAGATGGCAAAATGTCAAAATCATCTGGAACTGCCTATACGGTGCGCAACCTGGTTGAACGTGGATACGACCCAATGACATACAGATTTTTACTATTACAAAGTCATTATCGTCAGCCACTGGAATTTTCTTTTGAATCTTTGGATGCTGCGACCAAAGGTTACAAAAACATCGTTCGTAAAATTGCCGATTTAATAAATTCCGATACTTCGGGTGAATTCAACAAAAATACTTTTGATATATGGCACAATAAAATCTTATCGACAATATCAGACAACATGAAAACTGCAGAAACCCTGGTTGTCATCCAAGAATTGTTAAAAGACACATCTGCAAACCCAAAAACAAAGCTGCAAATATTTGAATTTGTCGATAGATTACTGGGGCTGCAATTTATTGACCGTGCAAAAAAGTTGGCTGATTTGGAAAAAGAATCTGTACCTGCGGAAATTCTAGAATTAGCCCAGCAACGTGCAAATGCCAAACAAAACAAAGATTGGGCAACAGCTGACGCTTTACGCAATCAAATTGATGCGGCAGGTTGGACTGTCTTGGACGGTAAAGACGGGTACAAAATCGTAAAAAAGCATAAAATTTAGTTGAAATTAGGGTAATATTATTGTATATTACCCCACGTAATTACAAAGGGAACTTTCATGAACTATCCATATATGCCAAAATCTACTGCGTTGTGGCTGATTGAAAACACGGCGCTAACATTTGAACAAATCGCTGAATTCTGCGGTTTACATGAACTTGAGGTTAAAAATATCGCCGATGCTGAAACATATAAAATTCAGCCATTAAATCCAATCCTTAGCGGTCAATTGACACGTGAAGATATTGAAAAATGCGAGGCTGATGAAAACGCACGTTTAACACTGCGCGAAGAAATTGTGGTCGCACAACAAAAACAAAACAAAAAGGGCGTCGGTTACACACCAAAATTACACCGTCAAAACCGTTTGGGCGGAATTTTGTGGATAATTAAAAACTATCCAGAATTATCTGATGGCCAGGTTGCACGCTTGATGCGTAGTACGAATCCAACTGTTGCATCTGTACGCAATAAAACGCACAATTCTTATTCTATTATCCAAATCCAAAGCCCAATTGTACTGGGGTTGGTGTCTGAATCTGCGATACATGATGCCGTTGCCAAAGCACAAAAAACGGCTGCAAACGCTGCAAAAAAGAAAAAATAATTTTTAGTATTATCCCAAAAAACTAAAAAGGATTTGATTTATGGTAAAAAAATTGGACGAGGCAACAAGATTACTAATAGATTCTTTGCCGGAAAACCTGCAAAAATTGGCTTTCAACGCCATGGATATCGGGTACATGTCCCGCATGGATTTTGATGCTGCAACAGAAGCAGACGAAGTTCCCAGCGAAGAACAAGACGAAGTCTTGGACTTTTTCCAGCAAGATCTTGGTCTTGAGGTTCTGGAAACAGATAATTTTCCCCAGGATATGGGACATTATTATGACGTGGACGATGATGACGCACCACGTGATAAAACACGTAATTTGTTAAACGCCGATGCCGAGCAGGTTGATGTCAACGACGATGATTACGAACACTATGCAAAACAATTGGAACGCAGTCAAACCGGTTCCCTGGTTTTGGGTGTTCAAGATTCTGTCCAATCGTACCTGAAACAAATTGGTACTGTTCAATTATTGACCGCCGCTGGCGAAGTTGCAATTGCCCAACGTATCGAGGCCGCATCTCGTTTAATGGTTTACGGCCTGTGCGAAAGTCCTATGACAATTCAGGCAATGTTGGATTGGTACCAACAACTGTTAAACGAAGATATCCGCCTGCGTTACATTGTAAACTTGGAAGTTATGTATTCCAGTGATTCTGAACAAAAATCATTGGCTGCACTGTCTGAGGCATTAAAATCCAAGGGTGTAGAACACGTTGATGAATTAAACGATGATGATCTAGATGATTTAGAAGACGCATCTGTTACCGAAGACGACGAAACAGATGGACTGGATGATGAAGACGAAGACGGCATCAAAAAAGAAGATACACCACGCAGTACATCTGGCGTTCCAATTCCTGTGATGGAAGAATCATTGATGCCAATGGTCTTGGATTTGTTCGCGAACATCAAACGCACATTTAACAGCATGCAAAAATTACAGGCAAAACGTCTGGAAATCTTGTTTGAATCCAGCACACCTGACATGACACTGGAAAAGAAATACGCAAAATTGCGTCTGGATTTATTTGAATCGGTCAGCAAAATCCGTCTGAACGACGATCGTATTGCAGAAATTTTAGAGCAATTAACCAAACGCGACCAACTGCTGATGGGGCTGGAAGGTAAAATGTTACGTTTGGCATTGGCGAACAAAATTAAACGCGAAGATTTCTTGGCTGAATACACAGGCAACGAATTAAATCGCAATTGGGTCAAGAAATTATCCAAACATAAAAATGCTGCATGGGCTAACTTTGCAAAGAAACACGGCGAAGATATCAAGAAAATCCAAGACGATATCACGGCCATTGCTGTTGAAACAGGTCAACCAACATCTGAATACAAAAAGGTTGTTGAATTGGTACGTCGTGGCCAAGCCGAAGCCGCCCGTGCAAAACGCGAAATGATAGAAGCCAACTTGCGTCTTGTTATTAAATTTGCAAAAAAATCCAGCAACCGTGGTCTGGGACTTGATTTTTCAGATTTGGTCCAAGACGGAAACATTGGCTTGATGAAAGCCGTTGATAAATTTGATTATCGTTTGGGTAACAAATTTTCTACATATGCCACCAACTGGATTCAACAGGGCATTTCACGCAGTATTGCGGATCAGGCACGTACAATCCGTATTCCTGTACACATGATTGACAACATTCACAAGATTCAACGTGCATCACGTCAATTTATGCACAAATATGGCCGTCAGCCAACTGCCGAAGAATTATCCAAGATTATCTATCTGCCTGTTGACAAGATTCACAAGGCTATGAAGGTAAACTTAAAACCAATTTCATTAGAGGCGCCTGTTGGCACCGAAGATGACAGTTCACGCATTGAAATTATCGCAGACGAAACGGCGAAAAATCCGTTTACATCTGCGGCACAAAAGAATTTGCGTAAAATCGTTACACAAATTCTGTCTGAACTGGATCCAAAAGAAGAAACAGTTTTACGTCAACGCTTTGGTATGAGTACTAATAAAACCAGTACCTTGGAAGAGGTTGGTGAATACATCGGTGTAACCCGTGAACGCATCCGCCAAATTGAACAAAAGGCACTGAATAAATTAAAGCACCCAACACGTGCACGTAAATTACGCAGTTTCTTAGAAGACTAATATGTACCCCGCTTTTTTTGCGGGGTTTATACTAAAAAAGGGGTACATAAATGCACAAAAACACATTATTACTATGCACAGGACTTTCTGGCACCGGCAAATCATATTTTATACAAAACACATTACCAAATGGATTGTTTTATAATTTAAAATCTGCAACGACACGCCCAATGCGCAATGGCGAAAGCAATGGTAATCCTTATTATTTCATGACCGAACCCCAGTTTGAATTAATTGATTTAGCAACATACCTGTGGGTAAACGAAGCCTTTTGGACCCCAGGTACCCCGAAATGGCTTTACGGCGTCCCAGAAACAGAAATAAAAGTGCATTTGGGTCAAAATATGGTCTATGACGTGATTCAGCCTAAATACGCAAAACAATTAATTGATTGGTTTAAAAAGAATAATCTGGACAAACATTATAACTTTCGTGTTGCATATTTCTTGCCAACAGACATAAATTTAGAAACGGCCGCCAAACGTGCCAACATGCCAAATGACCTGGACGTTCGCCGTGCAAACACGTGCGATCCAATTGATTTCTTGAACGCAGGTCTGGACATAGATTATATATTGCAACCACGTGCAAATATATATAACCCACGTCTGATGCAACATATAAAAAACCTGCAAAAACACACACGATAAAACAAACAAAAATCCCCCAAACGGGGGATTTTTTTTTCAGTCAGGAAGATGAAACTGTTTTTTTATTCGGTTTTGTTTTTTTAGAAACAAATCCAACTGTTTTACCACCGTTATCATTATTCTTTGTCATTGCGAGCGAACGCGTGGCAATCCAGTCTTTCTTCTTTGTCATTCCTGCGAAGGCAGGAACAGGGACAACATTTGGCTTTTTATTATTTGGTTCGCCTTGCTCACACTTCTTAGACCCAACCCCTGCCTTCGCAGGGGTGACAAAGGGTCCAGGACGACAGAGTGGACGGGTATTATTTATTTTCTTCCAGTAACTTCCATCCCATAAATGTGTAACCAGGTTTAACTGGGTCAGCTGGAACGGTAATACTGCCATCATACGTACACTGATTGATTGTATGATCACCACCATTATCTGGGTTCCAATCAATATTGATTGTGTTGGCTTCGCACGTTGCAGGTAATGCAGGAATATTACCAACCAACGCCGCACGGAACGCGAGAGCGCCCACAGCATCGGTGCACAAGCTACTCGCACAGGTGTTCGCGCAATTAGACGCACAGTCGTGAGCCGAGTCGCTGCCGACGTAATTGTAGACTGTATTGAACACCCACGGGGCAGATGTAACCATTACTTTGTCGCCACCCGTTGGTGTAAAACCATCAACCTGACAATAACAATACGTCGCACCTTCAGCACCCGTTTCATCGGTCAGGGTGTTTACTATCGTTATTTCTTTCATGGTATTTGTATTATAATCAAAATTATGAACACCCGCCTGTGTGCTGCAACGGCCATGGCCCGTGAGTAACCCTTTACCGGCGTAATCTACCGCAAAGGACATTGGACCACTTATACCATAGTATTCTTGGCCATGTGATGCACTATCTTCATAAAATTCATTATTATTATCTATTTGGGCATATGAACTGTTTACTTTGTCTGTGCCGATTGTTTCGCCTATATCCAATCCTGGTTTTATGTGCCATCCGGCAATGCACGCTGTTGGTTCACATGTATCAACCCCCGCGCCATAGTAATCATTACCCGTTACCGCCGTGGCGTGGGCTATGTTTGCCGTTGCAACCGTACATGCCGTATAGCATTGTGTGTCCGCGCCGGCACCCGTCGCACTGTTTGGGTATTCGGTTGGGCACGTCGCTATACTGGTATTTGCGTTATCAACCGTGAATCCCGTTCCACCAACGCAATATGATCCCGCAGGACATATTGTCTTATCCACAGATGTTTCCGTTACGTTCAGATACTGTCCAGGGTTCAATGTATATTCAATTGCATCCCAGGTCGCAATCGTGTTTGCCGTCGCGTCATTGTCCGACACGCCCAATACATCAACCGTACAGGTACTAGCCTCTGTAATTTTTACATCTGCACCGAACGCACCCATTGTCGTCATAATAAATGCACTGGATAAAATAAATTTTGATTTCATAACTTTTTTCTCCCTTGTTTCTTAAAAACAAAACCACTGAAAAATAACAGTGGTCGGGAAGTTAGAAAATCATAACAAAGAATGACCCCCGATTTTTGGCATTGCCTTATCATCGGGGCTTCCCGACCATATAAATACAGTCGGGCAAAGCACAGGTCAAAAAAAATGACCTGTCGTCGGATTTTGATGCGGACCGCACCACTTTGTTCGGGATTTTCTAAGTCCCCGATTTACATCCCTGTAAATCTGGTACCATTTTATCAAATAGTGAACAATAATTCAAACATAAAAACTATAACAAAAAGCCACGTTTTTATATAAACGTGACTAAAATCATGTTTTATTTAAACCTAAACATAACTTTTTAATGCTATATAAATATGTCCCAAATCAGTCTTTATCAGCATTCCTGCAACTTTGTTTGGATTGTCTGTCTGGTTTGCCATATTAAGTACTTTATCAAAACTGCGAACGAATTGGGTTGCCTGTCTGCGGAATACTGTATCGGACTTTATCATATCACGAATTTGCTTTTTATCGGCCGCCGCCAACATTTTTGCCAACCACTTTGAAAACACGGCTTTATCACCCCCATGATATTTAGTCCACACAACGTCTGGTATTTCTGCACCCGAAACACGTGTCAAATCCATAGATTGTTCATGCAGTCCCGCCAATAATTGTTCACTTTGCGTCATAAAATCTTGGGAACTGATATGACCAATTGGCGTACTGGGGGCCGCTTTGATTGCATCCATCGGGGCAGACGCACGCGCCACCATCATTTGTTTATTCAACGTCTGCATTGTATCAACCGCCTTGGCATAATCAGACATCAAATCTATCATCTGCTGACGGGATTCCCCGGCCAATTCTTCTAATTTAATCGCAGATTCAGACACAGCACCCGTAGATTCCGCAACGGTTTCCTTCATCATGTTTAATTTATCAGTCAAACTACCAACTATACTTTCTAATTTTTCACTGGTTTCAACCGAACCACGCGCCAAATCGGGCAGGGCAGCATAATATTTTTCAATCAACGCAGACAAAGGTTGTAACTGGGCCGTGGTATCATTTGACATCTTTATTAAACTTTCAGATTGTCCAGACAACTGTGTATGCGCAGTTGTCATTTTAATAAGTGTTTCACGAACACCTGTTTCCATGGCTTTTACAGAATCAGAAAACGCATTCGCAGCCGTCTTGGTATTTTCCAAAGTTACATTTGCAACCCCAGAAACAGTCTGCAATTCTGATACGACACCGGCGGTAAAATCTTTTACTTTGCCATCAAATACATTTGTTAGTGTTGACAGTTCAGCTGAAACACCGCGCACAGCCGCCTCAGTTTCAGTTGCGGATTTCATCAAAGATTCAACCACATCTGCCAATCTTCTGTACTGTCTATCAATAGACGATTCAACCAAACGAACCTGACCACCAACAACATTTGCCGTATTTGACACAGAATTCATCTGGCTGACCAATTGTTTATTAGATTGTTTTGCAAAACCGGCCATTTTTTCTAAATATTCATCTAACATTCTGCCATTTCTTACCATAACATCTTCATATCCCGCAGACGCGGTTTTTACTTCGTTAAATCCGTCTGCTGTTGATTTTGCTAAATCTGATAATTTCGCCTGCAAAGAATCAGATTCCGTATTCATATTTTTCATCTGTTCTATATTATTATCAAATTGATTTTGCAGTGTATCAGACAAATTCTTGCCGTTTTCCAACCACGAAGATATCTGGGTTTGAACCTGGGTTGTGCGTTCTGACACATCCCCAGAAACTGCATCAATTCTGTTTAATAAATCATTGATTGTATTATTAAAGTTTTCTGTAACATTTTTAATATCGTTCCATGATTCTGACTCTACAATACCATTCAATCCTGAAACGGTATTATCCAAACGTCCAGACATAGTGACTAATTTTTTTGTCGCTTCATCTGCCAAACCAACCAATCTATCATTCTGGACAGATAACGCATCTTTTAATTCATTCGCATAATCAATTTGCCCCTTTAACGCATCACGCATTGTTTGAAAACTCTGTTCAATTTTCAGAATTTCATCTGCCAAAATAGTATTTAAAACACGAACAGCCTCTCCAACCTTGGCACGTTCAGGCTTTGTCATTATATCAACAACAGATTGCATCGTCTTTTGTGTTTTTCTGGACACAAAAAATAAAACAGTTAATACAACGACCAACAACCCACTTAAAACACCTGTCAGAATTACCAAACCTTGCAGCAAATCCATCTTTTTCCCCCTATATAACAAAATATATTTTTATAAATCTTGCAGTTCGTATAAATTTATACTAAAATCATTTTAATAAATCAAGGGTAGAAATGATAAAAAAACCACCACTTTCACCAGAACAAGACTATGCCGCCAACCCAACAGAAAACATATGGGTCCAAGCAAATGCAGGCACCGGAAAAACCAGTGTTTTAATCCAACGTTTATTACGCATATTGTTTCGTACAGATGATTCCGGTGCAAATGGCATTCTGTGTCTGACATACACAAATGCAGGAGCCGGTGAAATGCGAAACAGAATCTTGTCCGCATTGCGTGATTGGGCAATGGCATCTGACAAAGAATTACAAGAATTATTAAAAGATGTTGCATTTAATAAACCCGCTACAACCGATGATATTATACATGCTCGAGAAATATTTTTTACATACATTGATAATCCTGAAATATTAAAAATCAAAACCATACATGGTTTCTGCGAAGAAATATTGCATCGATTTCCGATAGAAGCGGGTATATCACCATCGTGGTCACTGATATCTGGTGCACCGCAAAAGGTTTTATTACAAAACACATTTGACAAAATGATAAATTCACCGGATAAAAACGATAAAATTTTGCCGGCATTTACACATATCGTAGAACGTATTTCTGAAACATCTTTGGGCGATTTATTAGATATTCTAAGCAAACAATATAAAATATTCTTTCAAATAAACGACATTGATAAATACAGAGAATACTTTATTGAAACAACTAAGAAATTATTAAACATACAAAACGAACCAAATACGGATTTCAACCCGGAAAAACTGCAAAAAATAATAGAAATTGCCACAGAAGTCCAAAACAACAGAAAAAAGCCGGCAAAGTATCTAGATAAAATTATCACTCTTACAAAACAATATATTGAAAAAACTATTAATTTCGAAAAATATAAAAAAGCATACTTAACAAACAGTGATACCCCCATCGACGACGTATCTAAACAGGATTTTTTAATTGAAGAACAAAACTGGGTTTACACAATAAATCAACACAAAATAAATACACAGATACTACAAGACAATATCGCAATTTTTGATTTATCAGCCGCATTTGCCCACGAATATAAACAACTTAAACAACAGAACAATCTGTTGGATTTCGAAGATTTAATCTTGTATACAAAAAAACTATTTTCCGACAGTGCAACAATGGGATGGATTTTATCTCAATTAGACATATCTTTATCGCATATATTGGTCGACGAAGCCCAAGACACATCACCATTACAATGGGACATATTAAGAATGCTATCTGGCGATTTTTTTACAGATGGAAATACAGACAAAAACACCCGCTCTATATTCGTTGTTGGAGACACAAAACAATCAATATACGGATTCCAAGGTGCAGACCCCCAGGCATTCGCAAACAGTCGCGACGAAATTGGTAAACAAATAGAACAAAACATGCGTACAATACACGAAATACCACTTACACAAAGTTTTCGTTCAACCGCCCCCATATTAAATACCGTCGACAAATTTTTTGATAACCCAGAAGTAATATCAATATCCAATTTCAAAAATAACTCACACAAATGCTTTCGCACAGATGCAAAGGGCGTTGTAGAAATACATAAATTAATTTCAAAACAACTGGATGATATAGATACAAAATCTTATATATCGCAAATTTCTGCAAAAATAAAATCCGTTATAGACCAAGGAAAATATTGTGCCGGCGACATAATGGTACTTGTCCAACAAAGACCACCACTGGCACCACTGTTGGTTACAGAATTAAAAAAACATAATATTGATGTAGCAGGCAGCGACCGCATCGTTTTACCAAAATTCACCGCAATTCAAGACATGCTTAATCTGGTTCGTTGGTGTCTAAATCCGTCGGACGATTACAGTTTATGCTGTGCTTTAAAAAGTCCACTTTTCTTTATGAAAGAACAAGATATTTTTAATATATGTCAAATCAAAAACACGATCAACAAAGAACACGTCAAAACAGACATAAACTCAAAGCAAATCACCGTATTTGAGATTCTAGAATCAGAATACACAGAAATATACAACAAGTTATCCGATATTAAAAATCACGCAGACAACCTTGGGCCTTATTCATTCTTTTCACATATATTAAATCATCACAATGCCAGAAAAAATTTCATCTCGGCACTGGGAAATCAGGTTATAGACCCAATAGAAGAATTTATGACAATATGTCTGTCTTATGAAAGAACACAACCCGGCACACTATACCACTTTTTGAAATGGTTTATAACCGGCAACAGTGAAATTAAACGCGATATGGATAAATCACAGGGAGTACGTATCGTAACAATTCACAGCAGCAAAGGTCTGGAAGCCCCCGTAATATTCTTAATCGACACAACCAAAATACCAGAACCAGAAAAAATTATTCATATTACACAAGACGATTACCCAATATGGCTGTGGGCACCACGTACACCAAACAGCGTAATATACCAAAAATTACAATCCGACATACTAAATACACAAATATCCGAATATTATCGATTGTTATACGTAGCAATGACACGTGCCCGTGACGAATTATATATATATGGTCACACCGCATATACAAAAGCCAATCAAATTGCATGGCATACACAACTATGGCAAACGTTATCATCAGACGACACCTCAGACATTATCAGGATTACCAATGACGACATTAAATAACATATTAAACAATATCACACAAGAACAAATATCAACGGATATTGGAACAAAAATCCATGCTATATTACAACATATAACTATTGATAACAAACACACAATAGGTAACATCGATTACATTAACAAGATAAAACAAACACCAAATTTAAAAAAATTCTTTTCATCAGACTCAAAAACCGAATTACCAATCGCAGGCACAATAAACGGAAAATTTATCAGCAGACGCATAGACAGAATACTTATAAACCACGAAGCAAAAACAATTGATATTTTAGATTATAAAACAGACATAACACACGATAAATACTACAATAAATATAAAACACAAATAAATGAATATATATTATTATTACAACAAATTTTTCCAAATTATATGATAAACGGGTATATTTTATGGACACATGATTTTTTACTGGAAAAATTACCCATAAACACACTATAATCAAGGCATGTTAACAAGTATAAGTATTTCAAACATCGTATTAATAGAAAAACTAAATCTTGAATTTGGTTCTGGTTTAAATGTACTGACTGGTGAAACTGGGGCAGGTAAAAGTATATTACTGGACGCATTATCATTGGCACTGGGGGCACGTTCTGATACCGGGCTGATACGTCACGGCTGCGACAATGCCCAGGTCACAGCAGAATTTGATTACGTACCAGAAACCATAAAGCCAATATTACAAGAATACGATATAGATTATTTTGATGGATTAATTCTGCGCCGCACATTAAACACAGACGGCAAGAGTCGTGCATGGATAAACGATATTCCTGTATCCATAAAAACACTTAAACAAATAGGTGATGAACTGGTCGAAATTCACGGCCAATTTGCAAACCATACATTATTAAATCAATCAACACATCTTGATACACTGGATGCGTTTGCACAAAAAAATATACCTGAATACAAAGACCTGTTAAACAAAGTTAAAGTTAATTATTTACAATATAATCAAACAAAAAAAAGACTGCAAGAATTACAAGATATACTGGAACGCAGTGCGTCTGAACGCGATTTTTTAGAACACAACATTACAGAATTACAAAATCTTAATCCAAAAATTGGCGAAGAAGAAGAATTATCAGAAAAACGTAACGCCATGATGAACGCGGAAAAAAATTCTGCTATTCTGAACGAAGCAATCCAAACTTTATCACCGCATGGCAATTCAATTGATTCTATGCTATTTTCTGTTGCACATATTTTACAAAGAATAAAAGGGGACGAAAACCCATATCAAGCACAGATAGAAAAACTGTACGAAGTGGCAGATACCATTGCACAAATTTCACAATCACTGGAACATACAGATACAGACATGTCCGACATGGATTCAATCGAAGAAAGACTGTTTGCAATTCGTGCCATTGCAAGGAAACACCGTATCACCCCGAACGAATTGCCGCAATTACAAAACGACATGGAACGCAAATTAAGTATGATTGACAATTCGGATACAGAACTGCGGGCAGCCAATAAGACATTGATTGAATACCAAAATATCTTTAATTCATCTGCCAAGGAATTACATATCGCCCGTACACAAGCCGCGAAAATATTACGTGAAAAATTATTACAAGAATTGCCTGATTTAAAACTGGGGTCTGCTGATTTTATGATTGAAATAACAGAAACCACCCCCAGTGCCAACGGAACAGACGACATAACATTCATGATAAAAACAAACACAGGAACGCCTTTTTCGCCATTACATCGAGCGGCATCTGGTGGGGAATTGGCCCGCCTTATGTTGGCAATGCGTGTAGTATTGGCCGGCAAAGACGACAAACACACATTTGTATTTGATGAAGTCGACACAGGAATCAGTGGTGCCACAGCGTCGGCTGTTGGCGCACGTCTGAACAGATTATCAGTTGGCAACCAATCATTGGTTGTAACACATTCTGCCCAGGTTGCAGGCTATGCCGACAAGCACTTTAAGATTTCAAAATCTGTAACTGATGACAAAACAATAACAAACGTTCACGAAATTACAGGCGATGAAAAAATAAATGAAATCGCACGCATAATCAGTGGTGCAGAAATAACCCCCGAAGCCATTGCAACCGCAAAAACATTGATTAAGAATTAAAAACCGCCCAAACGGGCGGTTTTATATAGATTTACATTTAAACATCTGTCTTACTTTATCCAAGAAACCCATTTTTTCTTGGGCATAAACATTTTTTTCAAGACTCGTATATTTTGTATTCAACGAACTTAAGATTTTATCATAAAGACGCAACCTAGGATTACTAAACTGTTCTCTGTCTTTTGTGTATACCACATCATTGACTATTTCAATCCCTTTAAATTTTATATTGTACGCAAATCTAAGCATGGCCTCATCAGGGTCACATACAGGCACATTACAAACATGATAACATCTTTTAAAATATAACAGTTCTTGCCCCGCACCATCAACAACAGTGTATTCCACATCAACAAAATTAATTTTTCCCTGCTTTTTTTCTATTTTAATACCAGGCGATTCCAACAAACGTTGTAATTCTTTTAACATATATGGTGTTATTTGTTTTTGTTCCATACTTAAACTCTTTGTTATCTTATCTGGAACAAGATTAACACGCCACATACTTTTGTCAATATCTTAATCGATAAAAAATTAAATTTTTAGCGCTAGCTATATTTGCAAAATACCATCGGTAAATTCAATACTGGCGGGCGTACCTGCATCGGCACGGCTGATGATTTTATTATTCGCGTCACGCACAATCGCATAACCACGTGCCAAGACATTTTTATAACTAAGCGAATTCAGCATTTGTCCGGCATGCACCAACGATTGCGTCAAAACCATCATACGATTTTGCAGTATATTTGAAAATTCAGACACAATATCCATTTTCTGATGTGCAGACGCAATTTTTGTATTGATAATAAGATTTAACGTACGCCCAATATCGTCCAGCCTTTGTGTATGTTCCATCAAGACTTGCTTTGGACTTTTAATACTCACAGATTCTAAACGCTGTTTTGCATTAATTAAACGCGTTGTAAAGTTTCCAGACAATCGCACCCACATATTTTCCAGATCTTGAATCAAAGATATTTTTGTTGGGACCACAGCCTCGGCTGCACCGGTTGGCGTTGGGGCACGATAATCCGCTGCAAAATCAATCAACATCCAATCTGGCTCATGCCCAACCCCAGAAATCAGGGGAATTTTACTGGCCGCGGCGGCACGCACAACAATTTCTTCGGAAAAGGGCAATAAATCTTCCAACGAACCGCCACCACGTGCAACAATAATTACATCAACATTTTGCATACGGTTAAAGTATTCAATCCCCGCCGCAACTTCACCCGCCGCAGTTACTCCCTGGACAGTTGCAGGATAAAGCAACACACGCACTGGGAAACGTTCACGCAGGCGATTTTGTATATCTTGGAATGCGGCACCGGTTGGACTGGTTACAACACCAATCGTTCGCGGCAATCTGGGCAGTGGCTTTTTACGAGATTCATCAAACAAACCTTCACGTGCCAATTTCTGCTTACGTTCTTCTAGCATTTTTAGAATTGCACCCACACCCGCCATTTCAATTTCACTGGCCACGATTTGATAATTACTGCGGGCAGGGTACGTTGTAAAACGTCCAGTTATAATAACCTCCATCCCGTCTTCCAGTTTAAAATTAACCGGTGTTCCACGCCAAACAATTACAGAGATTGCGGCCCCCGCATCTTTGATTGTCATATAAATATGTCCAGACGTAGCACGCGTAATTTGCGATAATTCCCCACGAATTTTTATACGTGGAAATGCCGTTTCAACAACACCTTTTAACAAAGACGCCGCATCTGATACACTAAATATAGTATCTGGTTTAACAAAAGGTTCTGGTTTTTGTATCATATTAAGATTGTCTGTCTAAATGTTTTTTTACAAGTCTTATAAACTCTGTTTTATTTGGTGTTCGCATATCCTTTATGGAACGGTTTATAGGTGTGCCTAAATTGTATGGAACATCCAGTGGTGCGAATTGATCGCCTGTTGGATCAAATGCTTCGTCAGAGAATTTGTTGCGCAAAAAGACCACGGGCGCATGTTCCCATGTCCCCAGTTTTATCGCAGTAGGTTCCCAAACAGATGCGCCGCCATATAATTCATAAATACATATACTGGATAAGGCACAAAATCCTTTTGGCCAAGGTGTAAATCCTTGAAACTGTTGTGTACCAACAAAACGATTTCTAAATTTATTGTCTGCATACAGTGTACGTAAGGTGTATGTAATATCGTGCAAAGTGTACTGTGCATCAAACATCTGTAATGAAAAAGAATCTATAACAGATGCCTGTTTTAACAGTTTTCGTGTTGCTAAATCATAACTCTTTTTATAGTCTTCCATATCGTTAAAAATTGTATCATAAAATATGTTTTGGTTCAATATATAATTCTGTTAGCAACCCGTGTGAAGCGTGCGCAACAGGTTCTGTTAGTTGCTCTTTGGTAATTGGTTATTCAAAATTTTCATCACATCCATCCCCAGTGCGTGCGTAAAACGTACTGCAGCATCACGTGCGTCACGCGTAATCAATGCGGGTCGTCCTATATCGTATGGTATTTTTGATGTTTCAAATTGATATTGGTCAAAAGTTAAATCTAACGCACGCCCAGTTGGTACATGAACAATATAATAATGCGGCCCATACGTCCAATTATCATCAATATATCGCAGTTGCCAGTGTTCTGGTTTGTTCATAAAAGACACAAAGCTGACACTGGCTGCCTTGCAAAAGCCACAAGAATCACACAAAAATTGTTTATAACCAGTTCCTAACACAGGTGAAAATGTCGCATATTTGACAGATTCTTGCTTAAAACTGTCGCGAAACAGCAAAATAAAATTTTTAACCTGCAGGCGTTCAGTTTTTTCTAGGTTCATAGAATCGATTTGTTTTATCAAAGACTGTGTCGCATTTTCAAAATCGCGTTCTTTATTTTTATTCATTTTTCAGCTCCGTTAACGGCCATCTGGGTCTGGGTGCAATTGGTTCGGTTACAATATTACCGACCAAATAGTTTTCCAAACCTGCCCATGCAATCATTGCGCCATTATCAGTACACAGGTTCATAGGTGGCGCCGCAAAAATCATACCATTTTCTTTGGCCAATTTTTCCATGGCACTGCGAATTGCACTGTTTTTGGCAACACCACCTGCAACAACTAAACTTTTTGGATTCGCACCACGAACGCGTTCATCACGCATTGCGTTATTTAATCTGTTTACAATACAATCTACAACAGACGCCTGAAAAGACGCGCAAAAATCATTTATATATTCATCACTTAAAGGTTTTTCTGCACGTTCCAAAAATGTTCGTGCCGCGGTTTTTATGCCACTAAAAGAAAAATCACACCCGGGTTTATCACATAACGGACGCGGAAAATTAAACGCCTTTGGATTACCTTGTTTTGCACGATTATCTACCACAGGCCCACCTGGATAACCTAAATCCAACATTTTCGCAACCTTGTCAAACGCTTCGCCGGCACTGTCGTCCAATGTTTGACCGATTAATTCATATTGTCCGACACCATGTACCAATAAAATCTGACAATGCCCGCCAGATGCCAACATTAACAAGTATGGAAATTCTATTTGAATGTTTTCATTTGTACCATCTGCCATGGTCGCACACAAACGTGGCACCAACGCATGACCTTCCAGATGATTAACCGCAACCAATGGTTTACCTGTTGATTGTGCAATCCCAGTTGCCGCCATCCAACCAACCAAAACACCACCAATCAGTCCCGGTCCCGCAGTCGCAGCAATAACATCAATATCATCTATTGTTTTGCCTGCCTTTTGTAAAGTCTGGGCAATAACTTCATCAATTGCCAATATATGTGCACGTGCCGCCAATTCAGGCACAACACCGCCATATTTTTGATGTTCTGGAATTTGAGAATAAATAACATGCGACAAAATATTCTTGTCACTGTCTACAATTGCTGCACTGGTTTCATCACACGAAGATTCAATACCCAAACACAATATTGCATCACCACTGTGCGTGTTATTATCCATTCCGCCCATATCCAAACGAATTAATTTATCATCACTCATTTTATTTTCACCAATACTATCCCCAAATTTGTTTTATCCATCATCCTTTGCGAAGCATATTCTAAAAAATCTACATCTATGACCTTTTTATGTTCGCTGGATGCATGCCGCAATATTCCATTTGGGAACAATAATCCCATATGAAACACCGCTAAATCAGTACCAATTTTACCATGAATTTTCGGTTTGTCAGCAACAAACAACACAACCATCATATTATCTATTTTTATATTCTTAACATTATGGTATGGGATATATTCTAAATCTATCTCTTGGGGTTTGAAACAGATATCAATATTATGCACTTTTTTAAACCAAGATTGTTTATCTATTACCACATGTCGCACATATGTATCTGCATATTGTGCACTAACATTTTCAACCAAATCCGCATTATTAATCAACCAATCAGATTCAATAAAATGGTTACGGTTTAAGAAACCAACATTGCCATTTTTATATCTTATCTTGTTTAACTTATTCACATCGCCACCCGCCAGAACCGTTTCTACAAACGTCGTACAATCAAACACATCAAACCGAATCAAAGGATCTGCATCTGGCATAACACCTTCACCCAATGGAGATTCTGCATAAGGCACACCTAAAAAAGAATGACCGGTAAAAGTTGCATCAGACATACAACAACCGGCCAGCAACAAAAAGAATAAAAGTTTACGCATATTTTACATATTTTGCTGTAACTTTAATCCTGTTTGACACAAAGAAATTGCATCACGTACCGCCATTTCACTGGAATCGGGCAGGCTAGAAATTTTATCAATACACGCGACCAAAATATCATTATTATCTTCGCTGGCTGTCAAAATTTGAACAGATGCAACACGTCTATCTATTGATGCAGAACGCCAATCTTTTAACGTTCCAATTTCTAAACTTTCACCACGTTTAGCAAAAAAGAACACCAAAACAACCATAACCAATACACAAATCCCGATAAACAATTTAAAATACTTTTTAACAAATTTCATATTTTTTCCTTTCTTTTAAATTATTCACACCTGACCAACCATAAATCATAATCTGCATGTTGCAATGGATTTTGACCAGGTTCATTTCTGTTCATCCAACCACCAAAAATTTGTCCTTGGTCGGATTCAAATATTTCCATAAAAGCAAAGAAATTTTCCGCCTGAAACGGGTCAGATTGTTTACATGAACGAATATCTATTTGTAATTTTTCAAACTGCATTCCACCACCAACAGGAATAACATATTCTTGTACCTTGCCGGCATCTTTGGACATGATACGCACGACCGCATTATTACGATCTATGTACGCACCAGACACAACTGGGAACAAACAAATTAATAAACCCAAGAATATTTTTTTCATGCCTTTTATAATAACGTGCATGACCGATATTGTCAATAATGATATAAAAAAATAAATCCCACAATTGTGGGATTTAAGAAATTATTTTGCTGCTTTTTCTGCTGATGCGGCTGATAAATCTTCAACAATACGTGCTTTTTTACCAGACAACCCACGCAAAAAGAACAGTTTCGCACGACGAACCTTACCAACACGAACTTTTTCAATTTTTTCGATAGCAGGGCTGTACAGTGGGAACTTGCGTTCAACACCAACGCCATAAGATTCACGACGTACTGTAAAGGATGCATTATTACCCATACCACCATCACGTGCAATAACAACACCTTCAAAAACCTGGATACGGAATTTATCACCGTCTTTAATTTTGACGTGTACTTTCACAGTATCCCCAGCCTTGAAGTTTGGGATTTTTTTATCGCCCGCCAATTTTGCGATTTGGGCTGCTTCGATTTTTTTAATAATGCTCATTTTTCATTTTCCTTTATTAAGTCCGGACGACGTTGTTTTGTTATTTCGTCCGATTGTTGTTTCCGCCACCGTTCGATATTGCCATGATGACCGGACAGCAGGACTTCTGGGACACTTTGTCCACGCCATACTGACGGGCGGGTATATAACGGCCATTCCAACCCCCCGATTTCGAAACTTTCATTTTGGGTGGTATCCAAACCACCGTGGACTACATTATCTAACAAACGAACGCAACTGTCAACAAAAACCTGAGCGGCAATTTCACCACCAGACAGTATATAATCACCAATAGATAATTCCATTATTCCATATTCTTGAATAACACGTTCATCTATACCTTCGTATCTGCCACACAACAATGTATATGTTGCATCTGGAACATTTACAAATTCATGCACCATTTGCTGGTTTAATCTGGGACCACGTGGGGAAAAGTATATAATTTTTCCCTTGTTTTCTATAGAATCCAGTGCGTCACCCAACACATCAGGACGCATTACCATACCGGCACCACCACCAAATTGCGTATCATCAACACTGCCATAGTTGTTTATTGCAAAATCACGAATATTTATAACATCAACTGTCCAAATTCCTTTACCCAACGCACGACCAACCACACCACCCGACAGGGTACCTGGGAACATTTCTGGAAAAATAGTCAATATATTAAAATGCATTATCTTTGTCTTTCTTTACAGAAATAGCATATTTGACATGCTAAATCATAAAATTTCTGTGTGTTTTGTGTAATTTTCTCTATTCCGACCAATAAATTACGCGTTCTTATCGTATATTTCTTAATCTCATCAAACGGTTCCCACATCACAACATCAGGACTTTTTTTAACCCGTTGTTGTAATTCGCAATTCGGATTGCATTTATCACAATCTATAAAAACAACACCAACAGACTTTGCAATCATATTTTACGCACTACCTTTGATTTTCAGTGCAATTATAACATATTTTTTTGGCAGTGTTACAAATTTTTGACATATTATCACAAACTTCTGCTATTTCTTCACCCTTGGCATGAAGGCTTATAACTTCTGGCGCATCAGGCGTTTTAATCGCACGTGCCAAGTCTTGATTTGCTATTACCCAAGTCATCAAATCACAATCTGTATTGTTTTTGTCGCACTGAATAAAACCAGACAACAAAGAATGTGTTATTTTTACTTGTTTGTCTTCAATTTTCATAAATACATTACCTTATATAAATTATTTTGTTTTCCGTATCTACGGTTGCACCGACAAAAGACACCATTTGTCCATTATCCATTTCGATAATATCACCTGCGCCATAGTTTTGAAAACATTCAACCGTGCCTATTTTTTGTCCACCGCGTACAACGGCAAACCCGATTAAATCTGCTTGATAAAATTCATCTGTATCTAAATCGGGCAGGGCACTACGTTCAATAAACAGTTCTGTACCACGTAATGTTTCAGCCATATCCCTGTCATCGACACCGCGGATTTTTGCGATAACAACCGTTGAACTGGGCAATGCACGTACAAATTTAAAATCCCCATCATTAAAGGCATTACTTTTCACATCCAGTGTTTTAAAATCCATTGGATTTTCCGTAAATGCCTGGACACGCACTTCGCCACGCACTCCCTGGGGTGCAACAATTTTGCCGACCAAGATTCTTTTATTTTCCATTTATTTTTCTTTCTGTAATTTTTGTTTCATAAATTCAGCATATCTTACACAGTTTGCAACATTATCACATTTATTTAACATTGTTAAACTGGTTACAAACACTAATTTGGTTTGATTTCCCGACATAAAATTAACCGCTCTACGCCATTTTTCAAATTCTTCTGTCAGTTTTTTGCAATCCAATCCATCATACGGACATTTTGCCATATTTTTTACCTCACTTTAAGTTGAAAATATCTGCACAGATTTCTCTGTGCAGATACAATTATAAACAGCAAAAATTATTCCGCAACAGGTACAGATTCCGCTTCTGCTGGTGTTTCAACTACTTCTGTTGCAGCGGCGGCTTCTGCTTCGGCTGCTGCCTTGGCTGCTGCTTCTGCAGCGGCTTTTTCTTCGGCGATTTTAGCCAACTTATCAGCTTTATCTTTAATCTTCATCTGTGTTTTTTCAGATTGCAAATGTTTTTTTGTCTGAACAGGAATTGCCTTCTTTGCAACCAATCCGGCATTTGCCAAAAATTTATAAACACGATCAGAAGGTTGTGCACCTTTGGCCAACCAAGCCTTAACTTCATCAATTTTCAAAACAACGCGTTTATCGCTGTCTTTGGCCTGCATTGGGTCGTATTTACCAACGACTTCCAAAACATTACCTGAATTACGTGCATTACGTGAATCTGTCACAACGATGTGATAGTACGGACGTTTTTTTGCACCATGACGTGCCAAACGAATAACAGTTGCCATATTTTTGCTCCTTATATTTTTTAACTGTTTAAACCACAAAGAAAACCGACATCAAGAGCGAACACTCGCCGGATGATGTACCACATACATACTGTATACTGGTGTTAATATAATGGCAATCTTTGGGATTTGCATGGCAATTATGAACAAAAAAATATAAAAAGTCAATATTTTATTGCATTAAGTAAGTACTTTTATTAACATTCCAACACCTAAGGAGAAAAAAACATGAAAAAGATATTATTTGCAATCACTTTATTATTACCTTTGACTGCATGCGATAATCAGCCTGCACCAAAACCAACTTCAACCAAAGAAGACTTTTTACACGTTCGCCAAACGATAAAGGATGCAAAAAGCACCGTAATTGCCAAGGGTACCGAAGGCGACTTTTTAATCCATTTGGATGCAACGCCTGAATTATTAAAAATTGCAGAAAACACCAAAACAGCCCGTTTTTTATCCATTGAAAAACCTGAACAGTATATCACATCCGATAAATGTCTGGTAAATATAATACCATACGCCACAAAAAAGAAATTAGGTTTTGAAAACAACAAATGTAATTACCGTTTATTCTGTGGCAACAAAATATCTGGCAAATATTACGCAGTTGAACTGTGCGAATAATTACCATTTTATTTTCTGGACATGACACGATATTTGATATAATATTTTTCGCATCTGCGGGCGTGGTATAATGGCAGCACGTCAGCTTCCCAAGCTGAAGACGAGGGTTCGATTCCCTTCGCCCGCACCAAAAATATAGCCGACCCTTGTGGTCGGTTTTATTTTTGGATTGTGGCGTTGGAAGAGAACCCGACCAAGAGGGTTCGGGGCGTCAGTTGACGAGAACAAGTGAATACGAAGTTCGAGTCTTACGTAGCGAAAGGGGCCCATGGAGTGAAAACGAACATGGGAATCAGACATTCCCTTCGCCCGCACCAAAAATATAGCCGACCCTTGTGGTCGGTTTTATTTTTGGATTGTGGCGTTGGAAGAAAACCCGACCAAGACTATATCGGCTAAATAAAAAATGCCCCCGAACGGGGCATTTTATTATCTTACCTTTGACATTAATTCTTTTACAACATCAAACATAGGACGGCCGGCAACAGGTGTCGCATATTTATAGTTTAATTTTGCAACGTCATTATTATCTATTTCCAAACAATGACCATCTGATATATGGGGACGACCATCTGGCACAATTTGCCCTAAATTATTTTCTGCGGCACGTCCGATTTTGTTGATATTTGCCCCTAAATCATAACACACAGATACACCACGCACATACGGCACCCACAGCACTAAATTACCGTCATCACCAATATCAACATCCAAACCACTGGCACGCAATTCGTTCAACAAATGCGTAAACACCACACGAGATTTCGTATCATTTAAACCAACCAAAGAAATACGTACAGCCGGTGCTAAATAATCACTGCGAACAACGTCATTTAAAATACGAACAACTGCATTGTTATTATTATGAAACGCATCCACAGAAATATCCATAGACATCATCTTGTCGTTTTTGTATGCAACATTGGCAAAGTCACGCAAAATACGGTGACGCAATTCATCATTCATACCCCAAACACCATTTGTTTTTACAAATGGCACCATGCCATACGATGACGCAATATCCAGACATTGTGGTATATATTCCATTCTTTTGTGGAAATAGGGTGCCATCGCTTCACCACCGGTAAAAACCATATGTTCCCACTTTGGCAATGGCATTGCGTTAAATTCAGCAATATATTTTTCAACGTATTTCAGTGGCATAATATTTGGCACAACATTGGGACTGCTGTTTTCACAACAGTGTGCACAACGCAAATTGCACCAATTTGTGTTTTTAATTGCAAAACTAATTTTATTACAACCGTGATTCATAATAATTAATACCTTATATAGTATATTATTACACAAGACGTTTATTTGTCAACAAAATACAGTAATAAAAATCCCCTTGTAATAAATCCCAAATTTTAGTAGAATAAACATTGAACTGACAGGGATGTCGGTTCGGGGCTGTCACAAGCCTATTTCAACCGGTGCAAAATACAAACATCGTAAGTCCAATATTTACCCATGTTTTTTGCATCGTTAATTATCCCTGACTGATACGCAGTCGGGGGGCTGATTGTTATACAACAGGGACAACCCGAAAGCATCAGAATCAATGTTGAAATGATTTGTGAACTCCCCGACCGTCAAACTTAGTGACGGTTTTTATATTTACTACAAAGAAAGGGGAGAACACACATGAAAAAGTTTTTGTTTTTATCCAGTGCATTTATTATGACCGTGTACAGCGCATTCGCGGACGATACGGCCACCACAGACAAAAAAATTACGGGCGGGGCGGGTACATGTACGGTTGACGTCCTGGGCGTGTCGGACAATAATGCGACGGCAAATACAATTGCGACATGGTCGCTGAACAGTTACGAATGCGTGGCGGGGCAATACCTGGATGAAACGACACTGAACTGCACCGAATGCCCCACCGGGTCGTATTGTCCCGGCGGCGTGTTCACAGTCGAGGCAAATAACAGTAAAAACGCATGCCCCGCCGATTATACATCAGACACCGCCGCCACCGCCGAATCCGAATGTTACATGGGCTGTGAATTAGCATGCATACAAAACGCATGCCCAGAAAATTCGCAAAATTGTACGTATGGCACAACAACCAGTAATGGTAAACAGTTTTATGGTCAAAATACATGTGATACTATACCACAGTTTTGTAGCATAGATTTTGAATGCGAAGCCGGTTATACCAAAATAACTATATCCGCCGAAGAAATCGCCAATAGAGACATATTTAAACCAGATGACCCCGAAACACCAGATGTTTTAGAGGAAGATTTGGTCGGAATGTTTGCATGTTCTTGGGACGGTCGCGGAATACAAGGAAATTCCTATCCATGGACTGAACACTCATCCATTTGCCAAGTTTTAAAACCAGGACAAGTTTTGTTTTTTAGAACGGACATGAAAGCGTTTTTATATGAACTTATTAAAAACGAACAGGATGGTACAGATTTGCCGATGACAAACTGTGACAAACATAAACAATGCATATCTTATAACCAAAATTTTGTGCACGAAGAATCTGGAAATAATCTGTGGATAAGACAGGTTGCTTTAATGATACCAAGTGCCGACACAGAAATACTAAACGGTATATCTAATGGTAGTATAAATATACCAAATGATTTGACAGAACAAGAACAAATTGAATTTGTGTTGAATATGGTAAGTACAGAATCTAGCGCAAAAATTATGAATAATCCAGAATTGTTAAATAATTGGACTTTACTGCTTATAGCCAGTTATAAGTCTATACCATTTAATAATATATGGATCAAATCTCCAATGTCTGCCGAAGAATTCGATTTTGTTGACGACGTTGGTTTTACTCCGTTCTGGACATCAAGTAGTTCAATCGCAGAAGCATACGGCGAAATAACCTATTGTAAAAACAACAAGATAAATATTAATTGGAATCCTGACAACGGTGAAATGGGTCTCCAAGGCATGTGTTTTTATGATCAAGGTATTGCAATCCCAGCTGACCCAGTTAAACCAGGTTATACATTTACGGGTTGGAAATTGGTTGAATAAAAAAATGTCCCATTTGGGACATTTTTTATCTGGTTTTATTTCGTAACATATCCGCCAACGGTTCAACAATATATGAATTACGTTGTTTATCAACCGCAGACAATTTTTTGCCCAACACCTGTAATTGGGGCGACCAAACCGCATATTTTTCAATATACTTGCGTGCCATATCTGGATTGCCAGACAATTGAATATCAATCGCATCTGACAACATTTTATAACCACGTTCCGTTACACGATTAAAATCAATCACCATACGACCCGCGTTATCTAATTTAATTGCATCGTTTTCAAATAACATGTTATGTTGCATAATATTACGCTTTGAATGTGCGGTTTTGAAATTTGCCGCCGGATACAAATACGCAACCAACCATGACGTTATTATTTCTTCCCTTTGCTGTGGCGTAAAGAATCCGCAATGCACCAATATATCCAGCATCGCAACCGATCCTGCATCGGCCTTGTGTTCTTCTATAATATTTTTATATTCGCCCAACGATTCCAAACCTTTTTTCGGCCCCAACGAATGCATATTTTCATGCAGTATCGTAAAATCATGCAATGCAGACACAGAAAAATATTTATGGAACGCTGGTGCCAACAATGCGTTTAATTTTTCAGGCAGGGCCGTCGCATATTTAGACTGACGCATTTGCTTTAAATAAACAGTTCTGTGTCCACCACCAGTTTGTACCGCTAATTTATCTGCATTCGGCAAATTAAATGCCAACGATATTCCGCCACGATATGCGGCATAATGTCCACTGACCGCGACCAAATCAACATCAACCATTGTTTGTTTGGTATCTTGGGTTATATTCTGTTCATATTCAGATTTACGTGGCATTTGCGCCGCCAGTATTGGTAAATAATCTTTTATTTCCAACAGATAATCAGTTCCGGATTTATCAATAATACCAACTGTTGCACCCAAACTGTCTTTTGCATAGGGCACAATTCCACGTTCGTCCAACATTGCTTTTAATTTTGGATTATTTAACACAGTTGGTGTCATCGCATCATCATAACTTTCACGCCCCAGCGTAAATTCCAATGGCCCGCTTTGCAACGTTGCCCATTTTTTATCAGCCCGACAATCTAACAAAGGTGCATTATTTGTTAATGCCGCAGATTGCATTTTTAAATACTCTTTAAAGTTCAAATCTGTTGCATGATGTGCAGCAACCTCTAAACATACCGCCGCCGTACGAAAATAGTCTTGAAATGCGACTGTATAATCTTGTGCCACTAACTGTGCACCATGACGTTTAACAACCGTTCTTTGATTTAATATATCTTTGACCTGGGCATCTTGGCCATTGTTCAACATATCAATTAAAATATCATGAAATTCAGGCACAGATAAATCATATGGATAAAACCCGCGCCCTGGACAGGCCCGTACACCAGACGCCAATGCAACAGTATTACCATTTCTTTCATGACCAAATATACCACGTTGTCCACGAAATAAATCCATAGTCATCTTTGCACGTTCGTCCCCCAACTTGATTTTTTGGGTTAAAAAGTTTTCAAATCGAATGTTATAATGATGATCCATTCGCAACGCCACACGATCTATGATATCGGACGCACGAACCAAATGTTTCAGTGCCTTTTTATCATTTTCAGACAGTGCCATGTATTCCGGTGCATCCGCCCCCAACATTTTATATGGTGTAAAGGCAGCTGGATTTGTACGTTCTAATAATTCTTGTTCTGACAATGCCAGTGTAAATTTTTCTGCCATAAGTATTTCCTCTTGCGTTTATTTTGCGCCGACTGGGATTTGTAATCTTTGCTTTGGGAAAATCAAATCAGGATTTTTGATATTATTACGTTCTGCAATAATGCTGAACAAAATACCACGGCGCATAAAGTTACGTGCAATAATCCACAAACAATCGCCACGACGTACTGTGTAATAAGTATCTTCATCGCCTGTCATTTCTGGCATAACGAATTTACGTGCAACATGTGATATTGTACGTCCATCACCGTCATGTAAACGAATAGCTAATTCGTATTCTTTACCTGGTTCTAATTCGCCAATATCTGCACCCAAACCAAAATGTTTATGATCTGATACACGTGCAAAACCCATATATTTACCATTTAATGTCAAAGACACACGCAATCTGGGCAACGCATTACCTGTTACAACAACACGGCCACCTGATAAATAGTCTATTTTGCTGACCACTAAATCACCATCATACAACACAGATGGGGCCTGTAATACAGTACTGCCATCTTTGGTCATCAACAAAGACACAGAATTATGTGCGCCACGTCCAGAAACATATACGAATACTTTATCGTTTGATTTAATTTCTGGATCTGCGCCCAACAGTGCGATTGTATAATTACCTGCATCCCATGGACGTACAGAAGAATATGCAAATTCGCCATATTCATTTGTTAATTCTGTTGCAATGATTTTACCATTTACAACCACAGAAATATTTTTATTCGGAGACCAACGACCTGCGATAATCACATGACCTGTTTTATCAATACGCACAATATCAAATTCAGGCATTTTAATATTATGTACAACTTTTTTTACAACTGGCGCCGGTACATCAGGAACAATTGCAATACGTGGCTGTGGAATAGGGCGTACAAACACAGTCCAAGCAGCAATTATCACACAAACAACCACACACAACATTGGGAACCAAAAAGACAATACACCGCGTGATTTCTTTTCCGCAACAGGTTGTTCTTCTGTCTTTGCAGACAATACTTTTTCAGATTTCTTGTCAGACTTTTTCGCAAACATATTCAAAGACTTTAAAAATCCACGAGTATATTCACGACGATTTTCCAACCAATCGTTTTGTTTATTAATTGCATCATTGATTAAATCATCTGTGGAACGTTTAGTTTTACCCATATTTTGCTTATCATTTTTTGCCATTTCCAATGCCTTTTGGTATTTATTTTTATATCTTGGACAAATTATTGCAAATAATATTTCTTTGTCAATTTATTTGTGATATAATGTAACAGAAAAATAGGGGAGAATATGAAAAAGATTGGAATTATGACAACGGGGGGTGATTGCAGTGGATTAAACACCGCAATTCAACGTATTGTCCGTGGTGCCACACTACGTAAATGGCAGGTTTGGGGTATCTTAGACGGCACAGACGGACTGTGTACAACGCCACCTGCGGCGGTTTTATTAAATGATTTAATGATACCTATTGAAAACGCACGTCTGGCGGGCAGTTTTCTGCACAACGGATACGCAAACGCATTAAACTTTGAAACCGCATTGGAACGTGGACGCATTGCCGCATTTAACAAAAAATTACACCAATCTTTGTCTGAATTGAAACTGGATGCGTTAATTTTAATCGGTGGCAACGGCAGTATTTCTTTGGCATGGGACAACAAACAAATATATAAAGACTTGCAATTAATATGTATTCCAAAAACAATTGATATGGACATTCCACTGACTGACCGTACAATTGGATTTGATACCGCTGTTCAACAATTGACATCATATTGCGACCAATTAATACTGACCGCACGCAGTCATCACAGATGGTTTGTAGTCCAAGCCATGGGACGCGATTGTGGAAATCTGGCATTGTACGCCGGGGTTGCGACTGGTGCATCTGCGATATTGATACCCGAAATTAAATTTGATATAGACGCATTGGTAAAACATATAAAAAAATCTAAGCCAGATTATGGAATTATCATGGTATCCGAAGGCATAACATTACGTGGACATTCCGGCAAACCTGCCGACATGATATCGCGTAAATTAACCGCCGCCGGAATTGTAAACAGAACCGCATTTCCAGAACACACCCAACGGGCAGGGGACACAACCGCCGCAGATCGTATATTGGCGACACGTTTCGCAGACTGTGCATTACATGCAATTGAAAACAACGAAACAAACGTTATGACTGCATTGATTGGCGATGAATGCAAAACAGTTGCATTATCTGAAATGATTGAATCTGGCGAAGTCGTCCGTGATCCAAAAATTCCGAATTTAATGACATCAAACGCATACGTATCACCAGACAATCCTTTGCTGGACGTTGCGTATGACATGGGAATTTACATCGGCGAACAGAAATAAAAAATCCCCAATATGGGGATTTTTTATTTGCCTAAACCTAAAATTTTTTGTTTTATTTTACTTAAAAAATTCTGTTTTTCATTTTGAATATCGGCAAATTCTTGCTTTTTATATTGATTCAACATATCCAATATATTATCTGCCAAATTATCCATTTCACGAACAGACATATTTGGAATATTCAATTCACGTCCTGATTTGCGTGCTGCTTCTGTTTCCTGACGCATATATCTAACGACACTAAATTCACAAACGTCATTTACCTCTGCATTACTGGGTTTACCTTTGACCATAAAATAATCCCCAACACGCATTATATTCAACATATTATGTTCTGCATGTGACGCATTATCATATTTAAAATCAATCGCAAAACGTCCCCACCAAGGGTTATAAAATTCTACAATATAATGTCTGTCTGTTATTTCTGTTTTATTTAAAACAACAGATTTTATTTTTGATGGTTGACCGACCACAGTCTGCGTCATATTTTTATTCGCACCATTTTCTATTTTCCGTATTAACTCAGCAACTGTGCAATCAACACCTTTGGCATAATCTTTTCCAATTGAATCTGGCAAAGAAATTTTAAATTGACATTCAATCGCATGTATCAATTCATAAACATCTAATTCGTCCAGTTTCAGATTTGCCTTTAACAACATAGCATCTGTTACATTTTGGCAAGCCAAATCATTTTTCAAAAAAGATTTAACTTTATCTGCAATAGTCATTTTTTATCCTTATTTTATTATTTGTTTTAATCTTTGAAAATTACATTCCAACACACATTTACGTTGTGCGCATAAATTATCAAAATCCTTATTCTGAGCAACTTCTTTTTTTGATATTTTTGAACATTTTTTATCACTCAGACAACATATAGCATTACCATCAACCACCCTATATAATCCAGCAACAGGATAGGACTCTACCTTTTTAATCAAATCACCAACTGTCATTTTGGATCCCAAACTGAACCCAGTGGATATTTCACGAGGCAAACCATACCCCAACTCCTGTTCCAACAACATCATAAATACAACCATATCCAAATTACGAAACTTTAAGTCAGTCGAAAATACCATATATTCTTCAACAGACTTTAAGTTATATTCACGTGCCAAGATATCTTTAACTGTTTTTTTGATATTCATTGTATAACCCCTATATTAGTCATTATAATAATACTATACCAAACAAACAATTGTCAATAATATTCTTTGGGGTTTAATCATAAAAAAAATCCCCCAAACGGGGGGATTTTTTTATTTCTTTTCAGAAAAGTCTGCATCAACTGTGCCATCATCATTTTTCTTTGGCTGTTCACCATCTGATGTGGCTTGTTCTGCTTGGGCTGCTTTATAAACGGCTTCGCCCAATTTCATTGCTTTTTCTGATAACGCATCAGTTTTTTCTTTCAAAGATTCAACAGTTGCATCTGCTTTGGCCAGTTCATCACTTAATGCCTGTTTTGCTTCTTCAATTGCTTTCTTTTCATCTTCACTGATTTTATCGCCATGTTCTTTCAAAGACTTTTCAATTGTAAAGATTGCTGTTTCAGCCGTATTTTTCGCTTCGACCAATTCACGTTTCTTTTTATCGGCTTCGGCATTTGCAGCGGCTTCATCAACCATGCGTTTGATTTCATCTTCGGACAATCCACCATCAGATTTAATTGAAATTGCCTGTTCTTTACCGGTGCCTTTATCTTTTGCAGATACGTGAACGATACCGTTTGCGTCAATATCAAAAGAAACTTCAATTTGTGGCATACCACGTGGAGCAGCTGCAATACCTTCCAGATTAAATTGACCCAACAATTTGTTATCAGCCGCCATATCACGTTCACCTTGGAATACGCGAATAGTTACCGCAGATTGATTATCTTCTGCTGTACTGAAAACCTGAGATTTTTTGGTTGGGATTGTTGTATTTCTGTCAATCAAACGTGTAAATACACCACCCAATGTTTCAATACCCAAAGACAATGGCGTAACGTCCAACAACAGAACGTCTTTTACATCGCCTTTTAATACACCGCCTTGAATTGCAGCCCCCATACCAACAACTTCGTCTGGGTTAACACCTTTGTGTGGTTCACGACCAAAGAATTCTTTTACTGTTTCTGCAACCTTTGGCATACGTGTTTGACCACCAACCAAGATAACTTCGTTAATCTGAGATTTTTCCAAACCTGCGTCTTTCAAAGCCTTTTTGCAAGGTTCAATTGTTCGTTCAATCAAATCCGCAACCAAAGATTCCAATTTTGCACGTGTCAGTGTTGTATTGAAATGCTTTGGACCAGATGCATCTGCCGTCAAGAAAGGCAAATTGATATCTGTTGATGTCTTAGACGACAATTCAATTTTTGCTTTTTCAGCTGCTTCTTTCAAACGTTGCAAAGCCAATTTATCACCAGACAAATCAATACCTGTCTGTGATTTAAATTCTGCAATCAAATGTTCCAAAATACGTGCGTCAAAGTCAGAACCGCCCAATGCCGTATCACCATTTGTTGATTTAACTTCAAATACACCATCTACGATTTCCAAAATAGAAACGTCAAATGTACCACCACCCAAGTCATACACAGCGATAACGCCATCTTTACCTTTGTCTAAACCATATGCCAACGCTGCGGCGGTTGGTTCATTAACAATACGCAAAACATTCAGACCTGCAATACGACCGGCATCTTTGGTTGCCTGACGTTGTGAGTCATTAAAGTATGCAGGCACCGTAATAACAGCATCAGTTACCGTTTCACCCAAATAACTTTCTGCATCTTTTTTCAATTTTGCCAAAATCATAGCAGAAATCTGAGATGGGGCATATTTTTTGCCGTCCATTTCCACCCATGCGTCACCATTATCACCCGAAACAATTTTATATGGCACACGTGCAGCGATTTCTTTGACCGCAGGGCTATCAAAGCGCAATCCCATCAAACGTTTGATTTCATAAATTGTATTTTCTGGATTTGTTACGGCCTGATTCTTGGCTGTAATACCAACCAATTGTTCACCACCCGATGTCAACGCCACCACAGATGGTGTTGTACGTTGTCCTTCGGCATTTTCAATGATTTTTGGTTCATTTCCATCCATAAAAGCCATGGCTGAATTAGTTGTACCCAAATCAATACCTAATACTTTTCCCATAATATTCACTCCTTAAATTTTTTTGCTTACCCACCATATAGTTATGCAAAAAATCTTTTCAAGGGGCAATAAACTTATTTTCTTAAATTTTTACGTAATTGAGCCAGGTATTTATCCATAATTCTGTCTTCAACATCATTTTTATCACGTGAATCAAAGAATTGTCTGGTATATCTTTTAATTCCAAACTGAGTCCCATTAAACGCATCACCACGACCCGCACGTTTAGAAAACTCTTCCCAAGACTTACAAAAATAGTGATTTATACGAATAACCTTGGTTGGCATTTGTTTTGTACGCTTTGCAACAACCTGTTCATGACAGCCTGTTGAAAATACCAACCTGGGATTTACAATAGATTTATAATGCCACGTTTGTTTCTTGGCACGTTTTGTATAACTTTCCGTTACCAATCCATCAGGTTTTGTTATATGGCCATTTGAACCATAAAAGACCCACCTTATCCAAATCTGAGATATATGTTTTGACAACTTATCCAAGATATCTGTTACTTTATCCCCACCAGAATCAGGCACGATAAATTCATCTAAATCAATCAAAGCCAACCATTTTGTATCCATTTTATGACGTGCCACACAATCGTTATACGCAGGAATTTGTTTCTTTTCGCCTGGGAAATCAATTAATTCAACCAAACCACTTTTAACATACGGTGCCAGTATTTTAACTGTATCATCGGTACTGTCATTGTTATACAGATAAAATTTTTCCACACCAACTAATTTATGATACTCAATCCATTCCCGCAAATACGGACCTTCGTTTTTCATAATTGCAACAACAGACAATTTATACGGATATTTAACACCGCTTTTTCTACGCTGTTTTTCATCGGCCCACATTTTACGTCCCTGAACAAACCTGTGCCAACGTCCGGACAAATCTGGATTACATATCAAATGATAAACAAATGTTCTGGGACGTCTAAAAGGAATCAAAGACGTTATTAAATGTGCAAATTTCTTTCTAAATTTACCAACAGCCATAACAACCCCATTGTTTTAATCACATAGGATTATTTTACCAAATTACATCACCTTTACACAACAAAAAAACACCCCAAATGGGGTGTAATTTTTCTCCTGTTTTTTTCTAAACAGAAAAAAATTATTTTTTCGCGGCAGCCGCTTTTGCAGCTTCTGCACCATCTTCGGCAGGCATTTTACCACCGATGATTGCGAATGCCAATTCAGCCTGATGCAAGCCCAATTCAACACCTGCTGGCAATACCAAATCAGTACCGTGAACCACGTCACCAATTGTCAAAGATGCCAAATCAATAACAATTTTTTCTGGGATAACATCAACCAAGCCACGCAATGCAACTTTACGTACCGCAAAGTTCAATGTACCACCCAATTTCAAACCACGTGATATATCTGCATTGATAACTTCAACCGGCACAACAACGTTAACAGGCTTTTTAACATCAATACGTTTAAAGTCTGCGTGGATAACAGCATCACTTACTGGGTGATATTGTACGTCCATCAACATTGCGTCTTCTGTACCTTCGGCTGTTTTAATTTGGAACAATTTAGTCCGCAAACCTGGTGTTTGCAACAGCATATCGAATTCACGACCATTTAATTCAATTGCAACAGGGGCTTTCTTTTCCCCATAGATAACAGCAGGGACATTTTTGTTATTGCGGATGCTACGTGCGGCCCCCTTGCCAGCAACATTGCGAATTTCTGCGTTTAAGTTTATTGCCATTTTATAATCCTTTTATAGCGTTATTTTAAGTTTTTGGCAGCCTCCAAGGGTGCTGCGCCGGCCTATTATTACTTAAAAGCTTTGAAAAATCAAGGGTTTTATTCACCAATTTTGCGTAAAATTAAAAAACGGGCCCGTCCATATTGCTTATCACGCAGAATTTCCCAAACATTTGGATTGGCGTCCATCGCCTGAGCAGAATCTTGTTCCCATATCAATATTGCGCCAGTTTTTGCAATTCGTCCAAACTTTTGCACAAAACTGGCCCCCAGTTCAGGTGTCGCATATGGTGGATCTAAAAACACTAAATCAACATCTGCACCGAATTTTTGCACAGCGTTTATCGCATCATGTTGAACAACACTGGCACGTGGTCCTGTATCAATTTTCGCCAAATTATTACGCACAGTTTTAATAGAATCATTTGCAATATCTGTAAACGTTGCGACAGCATTTGGATATCTTGACAGGCATTCAATTCCGAACGCACCACTGCCTGCAAACGTATCCCAAACTTTTATTTTTTCATTTGGTTGAATAATTCCAGATTCCAGCATATTGAACAACGCAATTCTGGCCCGATTTTGCGTAGGTCGTGCCCCACGTGGCAAATCTAATTTTCGCCCACGATACATTCCAGAAATAATTTGCAATTTAGAATCCATGTATTACACTATACACCATGAAATTTATGACGCAAGCCTTTGTTTCTGCCCGCCGTGCATTTGCACATGACGATGTACCAATCGGTGCAGTTATTGTTCATGATGGAAAAATCATTGCCCGTGGTGAAAATCAGGTTCAATTAAAGAAAAACCCAACATTACACGCAGAAATCGTGGCAATAAACCGTGCATGTAAAAAACTGGGGCAAAAATTCTTGGACAACTGTGATATATACGTAACACTGGAACCATGTGCAATGTGTGCAACAGCCATATCTTTTGCCCGCATAAAAAACATATATTTTGCGGCCTCGGATGAAAAGGGCGGGGGCATTACATCAAATGCGAAAATTTATGATAATGATTCACATTTATGGAAACCAACCGTCCATCAATTACCAGAATTTGCGGACGAATCCGCACAATTATTACGTGATTTTTTCAAAATCCGCAGAAAGAAATAAAAATCGGCAAAACGCCGATTTTTTTATATCAAACTGTGTCCTGTCATTTCTTTTGGCTGCGTAATTCCCAACAATTTCAACATTGTCGGTGCAATATCAGACAGCCCACCATTTGCCACATGCGTAACATCACCGCCCACAACAATCAAATTCACAGGATTTGTCGTATGTGCAGTCCATGGTGCATTATTTTTTTCGTCCCACATTTGTTCTGCATTTCCATGATCTGCGGTGATTAAAACCACGCCACCCAATGCACGCACAGCCGTAACAACCCGTTTTAATTGTTCGTCTAATACCTGCATAGCCTGGACCGCTGCATTCATATTTCCGGTATGTCCGACCATATCACCATTTGCCCAATTCAGTATTACAACGTCATATTCAGGCAAAACCTTTAACAATTCATCTGTTACTTCTATTGCGGACATTTCTGGTTTCATATCAAATGTCGGCACATCTGGTGACGGCACCAAAATCTTTTTTTCCGCCTTAAAGTCTATATTTCTTTCTGCATCAAAGAAATACGTTACATGATTATATTTTTCTGTTTCTGCGATACGCAACTGTGATATGCCTTTTTCTGCCAAAACATCACCCAACGTATTTTCAATAACTTCGTCATCCAACAGTGCAGGGCACAATTCATTCAAACCCTCGCCATATTGTGAAAAACACAGCACACGTGCGTGTGTTTTCAGTATTTCACGCATAATTTGTCTGGCACGGTCACTGCGGTAATTTCCGAACAAGAATCCATCTTTATCTGTGATTGGCACATCGCCGTCAATAACAGTTGGCATAATAAATTCATCGGTTTCGCCACGTTCGTATGCCATATTCAGTGCATCTGTGACAGACGCGGCATGATATTGTGATTTTGCATTTGCGATTGCATCAATTGCCAATTGTGTACGGTCCATATTTTGGTTACGGTCCATTGCATAGTACCGCCCCGACAAAGTTCCCCAAAACGCACGTCCATCTGCGAAATATTCAGACAATTTTTCTTGAATTAATTCAATATATTGTCCGGCTGATTTTGGTGGTGTATCACGGCCATCTGCGATAAAGTGAATACAAACACGCAATCCTGCATTCATCACATATTTTGCTATAACCAATATGTCATTAACATCAGAATGCACACGTCCATCAGACATCAGACCTGCAACATGTACAATTCCGCCTGATTTTTTCACACCTGCGATAAAATCATTTAATTTTTTATTTTGTGTCCAATCTTCGATTTGAAATCTACGCAAAAATTGATTTACGACGCGTCCTGCACCGATTGTAATATGTCCAACCTCGGAATTTCCCATTGTACCATCTGGTAACCCAACCGCCACACCGCTGGCGTCCAGTTCCGAATGCGGGCACGTTTTCAATAATTCATCAAAAAAGGGCATATTTGCCATTGCCACAGCATTATTTTGTTGATTTTTGCGGATACCGACTCCGTCCATAATACACAACACAATTGGTTTAATCATAACAACAATCCTTTACTTTACGGACACATAGTATCACAAGTGTTTTTTGATTGCAAAAACAAAAGAAAAATTGTATAAATTATACATAAAAATATGAACAATATCTTATTTTAAACCCAAGGGGGGCTGACAAAATGAGTGGAAAACCATACACACCATCACACATTGATGAACACATTGGTCGTCGCATGCAACTGCGCCGTGTAATGTTGGGCATGTCTCAGAAAGATTTGGCACAAATATGCGGTGTAACATTTCAACAGATTCAAAAATACGAATGTGCAGGCAACCGCATATCTGCATCACGTTTATTTGAATTAAGTGCGGCCTTACAAACCCCTGTATCATTTTTCTTTTCTGGATTGCCCGGGCATATTGAACGCGAACCGCGTAATGGCCGTCTACCCAAGGTTAACGTTGGTGACCAAAAACCAGACGATCCGTTATCCAAGAACGAATCATTACAATTGGTGAACCTGTATTGGAAATTGGCCACTGACAGCCAACGCGAAGCGGTTATGAAAATGTTAAAGGCATTAAACGGTCAAGACTAATAAATTATCAATAAACTTTTTTGTTTTGCTATAAAAAATCCCCATTTCGGGGATTTTTTTATTTATTTGTTGTTACACGCAGCAGCACCAGGTATCTGGTTATTCGAAACACAACATTTATATAATGTAGGGTTAGTCTCGGTCCAACACATATCAGCTAAGCTAGTCGAAGAAGTTTTACCCATCCCATATAACATATCAGTTTTTGACAACGTGCTGGCTACTTTACACTCGCCATCAATGAAAATCTGACCATCATCACATTTTATACACACCCCCAGTTTATCTATACCAAAACGTCCAGTACCCCCCGTACAATCATAACACCCCATATCGCCAGATGTTTTCCAATCCGATTTAAATGCCAAACCTTCCGATTTACACTTGTATATAGCACACGCATTCTTATCATACCAATCATAAACGTCATCTAACGTTGGCTGCTCTCCCTCTTTCTTGATTTGCTTGGTATCTTTATCAACAACCACCAAATTATGTATTTCATCCTTGAATAACGAAGATTGATAACCATCAGACGAACATAAATGCGACAGCTTATCAGCCTTTAAGGCTTCTACACTTGCCTTTTCTTGTCTTGACAGCGCTTCTGGATCTATACAATTAATGGTACCATCACTGTTTTTTTCCTGTTTATAATCAGACGGGCAAACAGATATTGGTTTTCCTACAAATTTCATCATCGGCCATGCATTCCATGCCGCTTCATTGCCAGAGCAATATTGTGATGCGCCTGCACGTAAAAGCAATGGTTGAACCTTTATTTGGAATTTTGAATCCGTACTTCCTATACTTTGCACAGCCAAAATCATATCGTGTTCTTCTGGATCATCGGAATATAGATCTTCAAAATGATCTGTATAGTCACATGAACTACCTGCACGATTTTTCCAATCCCAACAATCTATCCCTTCATTCGCTCTAAACATAGGGATTTGTTCCTCTATATTATCCCCAGATGTACCAAAAGGTGCCAACGCACCAACACCGTCTTTCGGCTTTTTAATTAAAAATTGCTCCATCGGTATCTGGGGGGTCACACTGGTCAATGCGGTTGACATGCATGATTCACCATAATACCCTTCCTTACACAACCAAAAACAATCCTGAACCTCTGGCTCAAAATATCTGGTATATGACATAAAATGACAATTTTTACGATAACCACCTATAACCGTTTTGCAAAACTTGGCACCATATCGATTAATTTCACGTGCAACATACTCTTGCCCCTTATAACCTATATAATTATCATTTACAACAGTAGCCACCGTCATTCTAGTTGCATTACATTCAACGGCGAGCTTTGTCAACCCCATATCTTTTGACTTTACATCACACGCATCATCAGGAATAGAGTCACTAACAACCCAATCATTGTAATACAACGCACCATCACCCTTACTTTGTGCAAACAATGGCGTTATATACACAAACATCATCAAAAACAACATCATTCTTTTCATATCTGTCCACCTTTCAGAAGAGCTTTCTCTATTTTTGTTGTGATTCCTTATCATAATAACATGTATTCCCTTCAAAATACCCACCCAATAATGCACATTGCGCTTCATACCACGTATCATCAAAATCACATTGTCCGGTTGTTTCATTATATGTTGCACCCGAATCTGTTCCATATAATTCACACTGTGTTTTCACTGAATTTTGATAACAATTTCCGTATATACCAATCGACTTCTCACTTTCTTGCATCGTACCCGCATTCATCGCCAGATAAAACTCTGTCAGCCCCGTACCGCCAATATTAACCGTCGACACATAATTTCCAGCTGCGCCGAAAGCGCCATCTTCATTATCAATCCAAATACCGCCCAAATTTGTACATTCATCACTAAACATATATGACATTTCAGATTTAACATTTTCAATCAAATTATTAACTGTTACGCAATCCGAAGAACTTGAATCAAATGTTGTGGAATTAATCTCCTCTTCACAACCAGTATCTGGCACATTCACACAATATTCTTTGGCACGTGCCATAATAGACGACCGCAAATCTTCCTGACTTAAATTGCGACATCCCCACGGATATGCACGATTTGCCTCGCTAGCCAATGGGACACACAAATCTTTGGTTACATAGTTTGTTAATGCCTCAGCACAGCCTTCATTCATTTTAATCGTATCAACAGTATCCACAAAGGTCAACAATTCTCCAACCCCACATTCCTTTGGATTTGTAATCTTGCCATTACCATCAATCTTACAAGCTGTATTATTTCCATACAATGCCGCACATGCCGTCACTTTGTCCTGGCACATATTCTTAGCCGCTGCAACGGATAACGCACCCGTGTATTGTGATTTAGTATTATCAAATGATTTCAATGCACCAGACTGTGCATCATAACATTCTGCCATTGTTTCAACGCATGAATTTTTGACTTCTTCTATTTTTTCATCTTGGGCCTGGGCAATTTCAATCAGGGCAGTACGCTTAAATTCTGTCCATGCTGTATCCGCAATACCACGGCATGAATCTAATGCTGTCTCTGCAAACACACGCTTAGAATCCAAGAAATCATTAAACGCTTTGTTTTGTCCCAAAACATCCAGGTTACCTGTTGCACCTTCCAGTTCTATTAATTTATTCATTTCAAACAAACGTGGTGAATAAATTGGTTCGCCCGTTGTCTGATTAACATATACACCAGAATAATCTAAACAACGTTTATAATCTTCACCACAGGCTGTATCCTGTAATATAGCAGCTTTTACCTTTGTAATACATTCGTTTACGTCCGCAGAATTATGGGAACGATATTCTTCCAGACGTGCTTCACGCAGAATCTTTTCAGCCTCGCGCACTGTTTTCATAACCGCTTCACGTTGGGAATCAATCTTTTTTTCGTACAAATTACAATCCTGGGTAATCATAATGTCATATGCACTGGTCGCCATGTTTAACACAGCACTACTGGTACATGCATCCGATGTCAATTCCAAGCATTGCTTGCTGGCTTCGTTATATAATGATTTACCTTCTAATTCTGCCATATTTGGACCGCTACGCCCACCAGAATCAAACATGGAATTAGAACTCCCCCAAATATCATCAATATTAACAGTAAAATCCAAAGACCCTAAATCCATTGTTTGGCTTTCCTGTTGCTGCCCCGCCTTCTTTTTACCAGACAACAAATCACCAATTTCATTTAATATAGACTGGGCACCACTGACGTCATTTTTAATTGCAGCCTCGCCAATCGTGGCGGTGTACATTGCATTAACCTCAGCCGCAGTTTTATCAACTGCATTTAAATTATTATCTTCAAATTTCTGTAATAAAACCTTGGCTTCGCCCAACGCCAATTCTGTGTCACGAAATTCTGTAAAACGCCCACTACAAAAACAACGACGGTATGTATCATTTGCGTTTGCACAAAACTGGTCCATACATGTAGCATACGAATCACGACATTGACCATAACCACCACCAATTTTTGAAATATCAGAAAACACAGCCGTTGCACGTGCCGCACGTCCCAACCCAGCCTTGGTTATTTTGATATTTCCAGAATTACGTCCAGTTTTTACCCCCGCAACCGCACTGCGTGCAGTCGTCGCAGGAACAGCACTGCGAACATTGGTCGCATTTGTGCGTTTCGGAATTGCAACAACCTTGGTATTTGTGGCAGTGCGCGCCGTCGTAGCACGGGCAGGGGCCACCGCCGTACGTGCCGCCGTACCACGCCCATTACTTACCACACTACGATTCGTTGCACCACGGGAAACAACATTTGCAGAACTACCATCACCACGTACACCACTGCGTACATCGGAACGAACATCAGAATGCGATGCACCACGCGGATTTGGTGCCTGGGCCGCATACAAATTGCCAACACCAACACACATTGTCAGTATCGCAGAAACCTTGCCAAAATGTTTAAAAAGACCTTTCACTTTTCTTTCTCTCTTTTTTGCATTTTATCATTTTTTACCCATGCAACGCAATAGCAAATTTTACACGTTATATGTTTTTTTGTTTTTCAATATCCTGGGCCACATCTGAAACCGTTATCAGCCCCATATTCAGTCCCCAAAACAAAGAATAAACCTCGTACGATTTATCAAACATTTCGTACGCCGACGCACCAGTTGTCATAAATCCGCGTTCCATAAAATCAGTTGCCAACCCCAGTAAATACAACGACATATTCCATAAATCACCGTCTGTATCGGATACAACACGCCCCATCAAACGATGCCGCATATCACGAATTGCACCACACATATCGTACCCGCCAGACGTATCAACACCATCTAATAATTTTTCTAATTTAATTAAATTCATAATAGCAATTGTCAAATCTTGGTCTGCCGACAAATCCAATGGATTGACTTTTTTCGCATTATCTGCATCTATAACCGCATGTTTTAACTTATTTTTTCTTTTAAAAAACATAAACACAGCCTTTCCTTTGGTTAAACACTACAAAAATCGCATACATTCGGTCAATATGATTTTATAACACCACGCATATGTGCCGACCGAGCACGGGGATTTTCAGCAATTTCTTCCGCAGACGGTTGTGCGACACGCACCAACTTGAACGGGGCATCTGCAACAATTGGTATACGCGGATCCCCTGGCACAGTTGTCCAATCACGAAAAGTATTCTTAACAATCCGGTCTTCCAAAGAATGAAACGTTACACACAAACACATTCCACCAACCTTTAACAACCCAGGCACCGCCGCCAAAGCACGTTCCAATTGTCCCATTTCATCATTAACCGCAATACGTAACGCCTGAAATACAGGTGCGTAATCATGCGGATTATGTATCAAATCACGTAATTGAAACGTAGTCTTGGGCAGGGCGGCCTTTATCGCACGTACAATTCCACCCGCATTTTTCATATCACCATATTCACGTAACACACGGGTTAATTCACCCGCATCCACCTGGGCAATATATTCCGCCGCCGTCATACCATCGCTGGCCATACGCATATCCAGTGGTGCATCAAAACGGAATGAAAAACCACGTTCTGGGATATCAATCTGCATAGAAGAAATCCCAAGATCAAAAACAACCGCATCAACAGTTGTATCAATTTGTGATATTTCTGAAAAAGCACTTTGAATAAACTTAAATTTTTCACCATATTGTTGTTTTAACTTGTTCGCATCATCTGCGACACTGGGATCCCTGTCAAAGGCAATAACATTCGCACCACGTTCTAAAAAGGCACGCGAATACCCACCTGCACCAAATGTACAATCTATAACCGTTTTATTACAAATGTCATCTAAGGCATTCAAAACACTGTCTAATAATACAGGTATATGTTTCATGTTATTCCACCTCTGCACGCAGTCCCAAAGCCGTCAAATCAGCCACAGTTGTCGCCCCCAATTCAACACCCCCAGGTAATGCAATCGTTGCGACCTTTTCAGCACCATGTAACACCAATTCAACAGTTGTATATCCAGGTGGCAATGACACCAAAGCCTTTTTTACATCCTGCAAAACAGACTTATCCCGGATATCCAATGTTAATTTCTTGGCAATTTTTGCCACCCATTGGGTCAACGGTGTAATAGAATCAATAAAAATCGACACCCTGTCATCACGATTTGACGACTTACCCGATATTAAAACCACTGTTTCATTTGCCAAAATCTGCGAAAATTCAATCGCAGCATCACCAAAGGCGACCGCATCAATATTTCCATAACTATCTGATGCATTTACAGTCAACATTTCCTTGCCCGTCTTGGTTCTACGGCGTCCAAAAGAGTTCACATTCACGGCAACCTGTACCGGTTTACGGTCACCCACACTTGCTAACGTAGCACTTGTTATTAATTTGTGCTTTTTTATCAAATGTTTATACTGATCCAATGGATGGGCCGAAATATAAAGCCCCAAAGCAGACAATTCGTTTTCTAATTTTTGTGAAAAAGTCCATGGCGTTGTATCTGGTAAATTCTTTTGAAGTCTGTCTTCATCCACATCATCTTCAACTGTATTTGCAAACAAAGACAACATACCGGCCCCGTCACGAGACTTAGCCGCATAAGCCAAAATCGCATCTGCATTTAAATAAATTTTTGCACGATTTGGTTCCAAAGAATCCAACACGCCTGTTTTTGCGAACGCTTCTAAAATTCTTTTATTCATAATTGATGCACAACGTTTTGCAAAATCTGTTAAATTTTTAAATTTACCATTTGCATTACGCTCTGCCACAATCGCATCGGTTGCAACCGCACCAACACCTTTTAACGCCGCCAATCCGTAAACAATTTTTCCATCACGCACAGTGAACAAAGATTCACTTTGATTAATATCAGGCGCCACAATCTGAATACCAAAATTCGTCTTGGCATCATCAACGAATATCGCCAATTGGTCTGTATCATTCAAATTACTGGACATGGATGCAGCCAAAAATTCCGGAGTATAGTTGGCTTTTAAATACGCACATTGATTTGCAACAATAGAATACGCAATCGCATGTGATTTATTAAACGCATATTTTGCAAATTCTTTAAATTTTTCCCACAAATCTTTGGCAGTCGCACGATCCAAAGTCTGTTCTTGTTCACAACCTTCGTAAAATTTACCTTCTAATTCATCCAACATCTTGATGATTTTTTTACCCATCGCTTTACGCACGTTATCAGATTGCCCACGTGTAAACCCAGCCAACGCACGCGTAAGTTGCATAACCTGTTCCTGATACACAATAATACCATATGTTTCTTTTAGGATTGGTTCTGCCTTGGGGTGCACATATTCAATTTCTTCTTCACCATGCATACGTGCAATAAATTGTGGGATAAACGCAATAGGCCCAGGTCGATTCAAAGCATTTAATGCAGAAATTTCCAAAAAACTGGTTGGGTGCATCTTGCGCAAAGTCTGTTGAACAAACGGGGCATCAAACTGGAATATACCTTCGGTCAATCCAGCCTGCCATAATTTCATTGTCTTTTCATCATCGGTTGGGATTTTATCCAAATCTATATTTATTCCGCGTGTTTGTTGTATCAATCTGGTTGCGTACTTTAATACAACCAACGTTTCCAATCCCAGAAAGTCAAACTTAATCAATCCTGCACTTTCCAAATAATGACCATCATATTGACAAGATGGCAATTGGTTGGCCGGATCACGATACACAGGTGCAATCTTGGTTGTGGGTCTGTCCCCAATAACAACACCACACGCATGCTGTCCCAGATTTCGTAAAGAACCTTCTAATTCTTCGGCAACAGTTACAACTTTGTTTAAGTCTTGGTCGTTATTTAATATATCCTGAATTTCCGTTGACATACCAACTGCGTCTTTCAATGTTTTGGCATCTTGGGGTATCAATTTAGATAATCTATCAGATTTAGAATAGGGCAACCCATACACACGTCCAATATCACGAATTGCACCACGGGCCTGCAAACTGCCAAATGTAATAATTCTGCACACAGAATCATGACCATATTTATCACAAATATACGCCAATACTCTTTCAATCCCGGTTGGTTCAAAATCCACGTCAAAATCCGGCATAGAAATACGATCTGGGTTCAAGAAACGTTCAAACAACAACCCATACTTTAACGGATCTACATTTGTAATACCCAATGCCCACGCAACGATTGAACCCGCCCCCGAACCACGACCTGGGCCTGTTAAAACATCATTTTTACGACACCAATCAATATAATCTGCAACAATCAGAAAATACCCAGGGAATCCCATACCAATAATGACCCCCAGTTCAAATTCCGCCTGTTCATAATACGGTTTTGTGTCTGTGATACCATGTTGTTCCAATCTGCGTTTTAACCCATTCATGGTATTATCACGCAACATCTGACATTCTGTCTCTAAATCATCACCAAATCGTGGCAAAAGTGGTTTTTCATGTACATTCACCATAAATCCACAACGCTGTGATATAACAACTGTATTTTCTATCGCCTCGGGCAGGTCAGAAAATATTTCCGACATTTGTTCATAAGATTTAAAATATTGTTCTGATGATTTGCGTGCTCTTTCAGGATCAATAACTTTGGTCTGTCCCAACACACAACCCAAAGCATCTGCGGCCTCGTAATCTGTATCTGTTGCGAAACACGCATCATTTGTTGCAACAATTGGAATATTTAAATCACGTGCTATCTTTAAAAAACCAGGTTCTGTTTTTATCTCTTCTTCCAAACCATGACGCTGAATTTCTATATAAAACCTGTCCCCGAATATATCCAAGAATTTTTTAGCATATATATTCGCCTGTTCTTCTTGATTGTTTAACAATGCCATACCTATTGGTCCTGTATGTGCCCCAGACAAACAAATTAAACCGTCTGAATGTTGTTCCAATTCACTGAACGAAATATAAGGTCCCAAATGATGATTTTCCGTACGCATATACATTATACGGTTTAAATCACATAAATGCAGATATCCTGAATGATTTTGTGCCAACAACACAATCTTAGACAATGATTCTGAACGTAAAATCTTTGGATCTGCATTATGATGATTCAAAGATATTTCTATACCAATTATGGGTTGCAGTTTATTTTTAGGCATCACATCTGAAAATTCCGCACACCCCGACATCAAATTAGTATCCGTCAACGCACACGCAGGCATATTCGCAGCCAAACATAATTCCGGAATTTTTTTAATAGTCAATGTACTGGCACCAACCGAAAATCGTGAATGAGTACGAAGATGAATAAACTGTTGCATGACCCCTTAAATCCTTTACCTTTCATTGGTCCGCCATTTTGGCGGACATCATAACCCACAAACATACGCACACAATACGTATCAGTTTAATTTGCCACAACAATGCTTAAACTTTAACCCAGAACCACATGGACATGGCGAATTACGACGTTCATTACCTGTGGCTTGATTTAATCTTTCATCGTGTTTTGTACGTTCTGCTTCTGTTGCAGCAACATCTTCACGTGTCAATTCCATACGACAAATATAAGAAATCGACATTATTTTGAAATTATTTACCGTATTTTTAAACAATTCCAATGCTTCACGTTTATATTCATAAAGTGGATTTTTCTGGGCATAACCACGCAATCCAATTGCACTTTGCAGATAATCCATCTGTTGCAAATGCTTTTTCCATACTGCATCCAAAGCACCCAACATCATCTGTCTTGATGCCATTTGCATCAATTCTGGGCCATACTTTGTCGCCTGGGTTGAATATCTACGCATTGCCAAACTTAACAATGTATCGTATGCTTTGCGTTCTGTAATTTTTTCATCTGATTTCCATTTTTCAATATCTGTGATATCCAACGCAAACACACGCATCATCGCATTATGAATTGCATCCAAATTCCAATCCGCAGGCAATGCTTTTTCTGGGATACTGTTTTCACAAATAATTTCAACAACATCCCCAATCATTTCATGTGCCAATTGAGTTAAATCTTTGGACACCATTAAATCATCACGCTGTTTATAAATAACGCCACGTTGTTCATTCATAACGTCATCATATTTCAGCAATTCTTTACGTGCCTCAAAATATCGTGCCTCTACACGTTTTTGTGCCTTTTCCAAAGCCTTGGTAATCCATGGGTGAGTGATTGCTTCACCTGGTTTCAATCCCAATGTCGTCAACATTCCCTGCAATCTAGACGCACCAAAAATACGCATTAAATCATCATCCAATGCCAAAAAGAACTTTGAATCACCTGGGTCACCTTGACGACCGGAACGTCCACGCAACTGATTATCAATACGACGCGATTCATGACGTTCCGTACCGATAACATACAATCCACCCGCATCCAAAACTTGTCTCTTTTGGGCTTCTATTCTGGAATAGATTTCTTTCTTTTTGTCTTCATAATCTGGGGCATTTGCATCTAATTCTGCAATCAATTCTTCGGCATTTCCACCCAGTTTAATATCAGTACCACGACCGGCCATATTTGTCGCAATTGTCACCGCCCCCGGTGCACCTGCCTGCGCAACAATTTTTGCTTCGGATTCATGGTGTTTTGCATTCAAAACCGCCGGATCAATACCCAATGTTTTACGAACAACCGCCGCCAATTCTTCTGATTTTTCAATAGAAACCGTTCCAACCAACACAGGCTGTTTACGTTCAACACAATCCGCAATCTGTTTTAATATCGCATTATATTTTTCTTCTTTGTTGCGATATATTTCATCATGATGATCAACACGTGCAACCGGACGATTTGTTGGGATTGACACGACACGCAATTTATATATTTCTTCAAATTCCGCCGCCTCGGTCATAGCAGTCCCAGTCATACCAGACAAAGTAGGGTACAAACGGAACAAATTCTGATAAGAAATACTGGACACTGTCTGATTTTCAGGCTGAACTGTTACATGTTCTTTGGCCTCGATTGCCTGATGCAATCCTTTGCCGAATCTGCGGCCCGACATAACACGTCCTGTAAATTCATCAACAATCAATATTTCGCCATTACGTACCACATAATTTACATTTTTCTGGTACAAGTGGTGTGCCAACAAAGATTGCTGAATATGCATAACCAATGCTGCATTTTCAGACGCATATAAATTATCACCAATCAACAAACCGGCTTCTTTTAATAAATTTGTTGCCGTATCAACGCCACTTTCTGTTAGTGTTACATGTCTGTCTTTTTCATCTTTTTTGAAATCAGAATCTTTAAATTGTGCAACAACACTATCTACTTTGTTATACAGTTCACTGGTATCTTCTGCAGGTCCTGAAATAATCAAAGGTGTACGTGCCTCGTCAATTAAAATACTGTCCACTTCGTCAACAATCGCATAAAAGAAAGGACGCAAAACCTGTTGTTGTTTTGAAAACTTCATATTATCACGCAGATAATCAAAACCCAATTCTGAATTAGTCACATATGTTATATCACATGCATACATTTCACGTCTTTCTTCGTCCGTCATATCATGTTGAATAATACCAACCGACATACCTAAAAATTTATAAATTGCCCCCATCCACATCGCATCACGAGATGCCAAATAATCATTCACAGTAATCAAATGTGCACCCTTGCCATGCAACGCCTTTAAATACATTGCCAATGTTGCGACCAATGTTTTACCTTCACCGGTTTTCATTTCTGAAATCTGACCATTATTCAGAACCATTCCCCCAATCATTTGAACGTCAAAGTGTCGCAAACCAATTGTACGAATGGATGCTTCACGTACCACAGCAAATGCATCTGGCAAAATATCTTTTTCAGACGCACCCGCCGCCAATTTTGCACGCAAAACATCTGTTTGACTGCGTAATTCTTCATCAGACATTGCGTGATATTTTGGTTCTAAATCATTTATCAAAGAAACCGTTTTATTATAACTTTTTACCAATCTGTCATTTGCAGACCCTAATAATTTACCAATAATATTTTTCATTTCGTACACTTCCTTACTTTTATCAAAAGATTTATAGCAATTTTGTAACTTGCGGTCAAGTTACTTTATGATATAATGATGAATGTAACATTAAACAAGTGCTAAAAAACACAAAAATATTCATATATGCATAAAAACGGGAGATAATTATCATGCGCGAACCAGTACAAACACTAAATACAGACGATATAACCAGCGAAGTTTTTGTTATTGCACCGACACAAATAGAATATATATCCCATATTTTTGGAAAAGCCGTTGCTGATACAATGAACATGCGAACATTTGCCCCAAAAATTCGTAAAATTGCGGAACAAGCACTGCGGCACGCATTAACCTCAGCAAAACATATGGGCGAAAAACACTAATACCACACAAACATATTGAAATCACACAAATTCGTGATATTATACCATACATCAGAAGCACGGGACATGGCTGAGCAATCAGAGGAAAGTCCGGGCTGCACGGGACAGCGTACCGGCTAATATACCGGGCAGGGTGACCTGACGATTAGAGCAACAGTGACGATACGATTAAATTCGGGTGAAACGGGCAATCTCTACGTGCAGCAACTTCAAATAGGCCCCCATATATGTGTCCCGCATCGGGGGCGGGTAGAAGGCTTGACATATGCAGTAATGCAATATGCAGATTAATCATGTCCACTACCGTTATTTGGTATAAATCATTATACTGGGAACGGCAGAACAGAACCCGGCTTACATGTGAATCTGAAACAAAAATATGCACATATTGTGCATATTTTTTTACATAACTTTGCCTTGGGTCGGATAGAAATTCAATTGAATCTGTCGCCAATCTTCATATTCATCAACAGGCAACATTTTAAACGGTTGACATACAGAAATCGCCTCACGTATGGTGTCTAAGACATATGCAAATGCAGAATCTGTTTCAGCCAACGCCTCGGATTCAAACCATAATCTTTGAACGGTTCCATTTCTTGACATTGTTAAATGTGCAACCGCCCGAATATCCGCGATATCAGGACGCGTTGTATCAATATTCCAACAACGCGTCATTGCAACACGTAACGCATCAACCACAGATACAGTCAATTTTCTATCAATTGATAAAACTTCACGATTTACCCGAACAACCCGCTTTTTCTTTGGTGTTGGTTCTGGTTTCTGTTCAGGCTTTTTTTCAATCACTTCTTCTTTTTTTTCTTCTTTCTTTTCTTCTTCTACCAAAGATGTTGCATCTATTTCTTTCTTAGGTTCTTCTGCCTTTGGTTCTGGTTTTGGTTTTACTTCTTCTTTTTTTGGTTCTGGTTTTGGTTTTTCCGCCTTGGTCTCAGAAATATTATACAGTTTTGTTTCTTTGCCGGAAACAGTAACATCATCTAAATCAATTTCAACAATTTGGATTCTGTCTGGTGCAACCAATTTTGTACGTTCCACAAAAAAAGCCACCGAAGTAACAATTATCGCCACCAAAAACAAATGCCCACAAACAGACATCAATAAATTTTCCGCCGAAAATTGTTTCCACCATTTTTTTTGCATCTATTACTCCGGCCGGGTCCGCAATCCAACCTTTTGAAAACCTGAATCTTTTAATTTACCCATCATAGACATAACCGCACCATAATCAGCATGTGCATCACCACTTATCATTATGGTCAATGCCGGATTTTCGCCACGCATTGCAATTGCACGTTTTACAATTTCGTCACGTGATAATTGCGTATCCGCCAGATAATAATTCCCTTTGGAATCCACACTTATCTGAATTGCATGATCTGCACCCGTCATCGCAGACACACCCGCACGCGGCAACTCTAAATCAATACCCGTGGTCATCATAGGTGTTGTAACCATAAACACAGCCAACAACACTGTCATAACGTCAATCATTGGTGTTAATTGAATCCCACCATCTGATTGTCTGCGTCTGAATCTGGACATTCTTAGAACCTCTTTTAATCTTAGAAACGTTTTTTATTACGAACTTCGGCCACCAATCTATCGTACAAATCATCTGCTTTTTTGGCAAAAATCTGCTGGGCGATTGCCGCAGGTATTGCCGCAATTAACCCCAACGCAGTTGTACCCAGTGCCACCGCCAAACCTGGTGCAATAACACCGATACTGACCGATTGATTTACGCCAATTGACGCAAAAGAATCCATAACGCCCCACACAGTACCAAACAGACCAATAAAAGGCGAAATATATGCCACCATAGACAAAAACCACAAATTTTTATCAAAAGGACGCACTTTTACATCTGCAACTGTATCCAGATTATCAGTATCCGCAACCATAATTGGATTTCTTTTTACCATATGCCACAAACGAATTTTTTCAACAATTATCGTCCACGACAACACACTAAACACCACCAATACAACCGACACAATAAATGTCATCAGATCACTCATAAATAAATTTAATAATGAAAAATTATTTTCCATGATTTTTCCTTCCTTTTGCTTTGTTTTTTTTACACCAACTGCTGTATAAAATCCTGTGGTATCTGCTTTGGACGCATATCTGCACCCAAATACGCAACCTTAAGATTTATTATAGCACAAATTTGATTATCTTTCATAACTTTTTGTTCGACACGAACAGACGCCATTCCAACATCCGTTAAAACCGTTTCAACCACACACTCATCAGCCGCCCTAAGTGGTTGTAAATATTTTATATTTAATTCACGTACAACAAAACCAATATCATCACCATTAAACATATGTCCCCGCAACCAATTCATACGGGCACGCTCTGCAATTTCCAGATATCGTGCATGATAAACTATGCCTTCGGCATCTGTATCGGCATATGCAATTGTAAATGGAAATTTATGTACTTTCATTTTACAAAATCCCCCACATCTATATCTAACTCACATTTCAACCTTTCTGCGACACGCTGTTTAATAACATCAAAGACACCCCGTACAGCAGGTTCAAAATCAAACATTTTGGCAAAATCATTGCTAAAAAACATTTTCCAATAAAAATTATCTGCATATTCACCAATATACGACAAATCTTTGGCACACATATGTTGAACCGCCGTATCCAGAACATCCAACGCCTTGACCAGTTTTGATTCATAGCTTTCGCGTATATCATATTCATTGAATCGCGTACGAATTTCATCACTTTTTAACAAATCTACAATCTGACCAATTGCTGCACATTCATTCACATGTTTTTGTGCACGTACAACATCTGTTTGTTTATGCAGTGGCACGTCGTGTGCAATTGCCTCAGGCAAATCATGCAACAAACACAATTCGTACACACGTTCCATATTTACTGGATTTTTCAGATATGGTTTTAAGACCATCGCCATCATCGCCATATTCCACGAATGTGACGCAACCGATTGAGGCGTACCATCACTCATTCGTGTCAGACGATATTCGCATTCCAATTTTTCTGCAATTTCAAAGAAATCAACAATATTTTCCATGCTAATTATTTTTCCAGCCCTAAATGCTTATAACCTGCATCGGTAATAACACGTCCACGTGGGGTACGTTGAACAAAGCCCAACTGCATCAAATAAGGTTCAATAACATCTTCAATTGTATCACTGGGCTCAGACAGTGCAGCCGCCAAATTTTCAATTCCAACTGGACCACCTGCATAAAACTTTACAATCATATTCATATATTCACGGTCAATTTCGTCCAATCCACATTCATCAATATGCAATTGTACCAATGTTGTTTTAATTGTATCGGCTGTTATCTGATTTTTTCCCAACGCCCCTGCAAAATCACGTGCACGCTTTAATAATCTGTTTGCAATACGCGGTGTTCCACGTGCAGATTTTGCCAGCATCAGTGCCCCATCATTATCAATCGGCGTTCCCAAAATATTAGCACTTCGCATAATAATTTTTGCCAAATCTTCGGGGGAATAGAATGTTAAACGTAAATCAATACCAAACCTGTCACGCAATGGATTTGATAGCAACCCTGTACGCGTTGTTGCACCCACCAATGTAAACGGGGGCAGGTCGATACGCACACTTTTTGCACTGGGCCCTTCGCCCAACATGATATCCAATTTAAAATCTTCCATTGCAGAATACAATACTTCTTCTATTGCAGTCGGCAAACGATGAATTTCATCTATGAACAATACATCCATTGGTTCCAGCGCAGTTAATATTGCTGCCAAATCACCTTGCTTGGTCAACATTGGTGCAGCCGTTGCACGGAAATTAGTGCCCAATTCATTTGCAACAATATGTGCCAACGTTGTTTTTCCCAACCCTGGGGGACCATACAACAACACATGGTCCATCGATTCGCCACGATTGCGTGCACCAGATATAAACACAGACAAATTCTGTTTCAAACTGTCATGTCCAATAAAATCAGACAAACTGCGTGGACGAATTGTTGCCGCCATATCATCTGGTATATTTGCATCTAAAAAACGTTCTTTGTTCATCATTACTTATAACAACTTGTCTTCTGCATTTTCACGACCAACATAGGCCTTTAAATCATTATACATTTGACGCAAATCTGCGGGTTGACCGTACGAAGCATCTGCACCTTTGACACGAATAGTTTCCAAATCAATTTGTGCCTGTTTTTTCAAAATCTGGGTTAAGTGCGTTGCGAACGCACGTGCATCATCTGTTTCATTTGCACCCTGTAACAACAACCCACGATTTGGACGTGGTGATAAAAACGCATAATCAGACACAGACGCATCAGGTGACACCAACGCAAATCCAGACACTTCTGGTCTACGCATCATTGCCTGTAATACATACCAACAACCCAACTGATGCCCGGCCAACCATATTTTATCACTGTCTTCATTATGATTTTGAATCCAATCAATAACCGTTGCGATATCTAACATGTTATCCGCAGTTGTCCCAATCGTACCTTCGGAATCCCCGACACCACGATAGTTAAAACGAACAACAGAAAAACCAATATCCATAAATGCACGAAACATTGCATACGACACACGATCATTCATATGATACTTTTGTCTTGGGTTGCCGGACAATATAACCGCCAACGGAGCCGCCTCTTGGGCAGATTTATGATAAACCGCATGTAATTTACCAGCATCACCAGATATTACAATATCAACCATTACAACACCTTTCTTTTCTTATTTATGCCCATACGTTAGAACAAACCAGACATAAATTTCAATAAAAATATTTTTGTTTTGACACAATTATCTAAAATGTTCTAAGATTTGTACGAGAGAACCAAAGGTCATACCATGTATAAAAAGATTTTTTTACCAATTTTCGCAGTTTTGTGCACTTTTGCGGCGTACGGACAATATGCCCAAGACATGATGATGTACACAACACATGAAACAATTTACACAGAAACACCTGTGCAATCTTATTATGCATACCCGGATGATCCGAATTTTATTCCTGAAAACGAATTTATGCAACGTGATGACAGTTTTAACTATGATGAAAACATAGAATACATGCGTACGATGGAATCAGACATGCATCCTGGGGTCATGTTTGCAAATCGTCCAATGGTTATATGCCGTAACTTTGGTTGCACACGTCTGAATGACAGAATAACACGTACATTCTTGTTTAACAGCCTGTCTAATATGTTCATGATGAATGCACATTCTCGTGTATTTATCTGTGAAGCAGACCCATTTTCACGTGATTGCCTGCAATCTGGGCTTTCTTTCCCGGTACGCAGTGGCATCGCAAATGCAATGGTCAAAATACCCAAGGCCACAATTTCTCAGGTCAGTCTAACTACTGGATTATCCAAGGCGACTGTTGGTATGACATATGATTTCTTGGTAAACGGTATTGAACGCAAATGCGAACCAACAATTATGGATATTGTTGTTCCTGTAAATTCCGAAGCGTTATTATCCAATCGTGAATTTGCATGCAATATGACCAGTGATGGTATCAGCAGTATATCCCTGATACTAAGCATTGATTATATTGACTTGGATTACGGCATCCTGGGTGGTTATTACTCGCTGGGGATGCAGGGACCAACAACAGGTGGTGCCACAGGTTATGCACTGTTCAAAACAGAATTTGCACCGGGCAGCATGCAATTCCGTGCTGTCGCCAACGGTGACATAGAAGGTAACGCACTAGCAATTCAACCTGGCGAATACGCTGTTGAGCCATTAAGAAGATAAACACCGTCAGTATTTCATTGTCCGTAACAAATGATTGCTGACAAACAACCTATAACGCCAATGAAAAGAACTGTTTTAATTATTGACGATGATGATATCTTACGCAACGCCTTGGCCAAAGGGTTACGCACAGATAATTTTAATATCATTACATCAAAATCTGCCGAAGACGCATTTAAAGTTCTGGACCGCATATCGGTTGATGCAATTATTCTGGACAGAATGATGGTTGGCATGGATGGATTAACGTTTTTAAAAACAATCCGTGCAAGTGGGAATCAAACACCTGTATTAATGCTGACCGCAATGACAGGGGCAGAAAATACTATTGACGGGTTGGCAAATGGTGCGAACGATTATCTGGCAAAACCATTTCAAATACGTGAATTAATTTTACGATTAAACAATATAATAAAATCCAGTCCACTGTCTGACAACAAAATGCCGCATGGTTTGGCACTTATAGATAATGAATTCTTTGTTAAAAATTCTGATGAATCACGGTTATTAACACTGTCCGGCGAAGAAAAAAGATTACTGCAATCTTTGACACATCCTGTGGGCAATATTGTATCTGCGGCACCAATGGTCGCAAAACGCTTGCGTCAGAAATTAAATATAGTATTATCCAATATAGATATAGTAACAATACGGGGCCACGGATATAAATTGATTGATTTAAATTCCACACCCGACAACAAAAATGGTGATATTGCATGAGATTGATACCACGCAGTTTTTTATGGCGAACAATTTTAATGATTTTAATTCCACTGGTTATTACCCAGGTGATTGTTGCAAATGCTTTTTTTGGAAATCACTGGTCGCGCGTACATGATACTTTGGCACGTACATTGGCGGGCGAAATAACAACTATGACCAATTTCATAGATTCCGGCAAAACAGATGCTGCGAAACAAATCGCAGATGGAATCAAGGTAAATTTCAGCATAAATAATGAATTAAACAGACCTAAACATAACGACAACCATGCACGTGAAACCGGGAAATTGGCACATGAATTGTCAAAACGCCTGCAAAGACCGGCAAAAATTTACATGGACCGTGGTAAACGTTTGGTATTTATTGATGTTCCAACAAAAGATAACAAAATCGCGACATTTGGCACATCTTTATACAGAATTTATTCAACCAGTACAGAAGTATTCTTAATCTGGCTGATTGGTTCATTTTTACTTGTGTCCATATTAATCAGTCCTTTTATTATAATGCACACCCGCAGTATTCGTCGCATTGCACGTGCAGCCAGTCGTTTTGGTCGCGGATTAGATGCCCCTGGTTTTGTTCCAACTGGATCCAAAGAAATCCGTGAGGCTGCAAACTCTATGATAACAATGAAGGAACGTCTGGACAGATATAATCGCACACGTACAGATATGCTGAACGCGGTCAGTCATGACCTGAAAGCACCACTGACCCGCATGCGGTTGGCCATTGAAACAGATACTGCAAATAACACAGATTTAATACATGATATCGACAGAATGACAGAAATGATTAATGGATATCTGGCATTTGCACGTGGCGAAGCCCCAGAAATAGAGCAGGCCACAGAATTACCCCCTATGTTGATACGGATTGCACGTGATGCAGCACCTGATAAAAAAATAGAAACAAACTTTCCGGACACCCCAAAACAGTTTTACGCCCGTCCAATGGCATTGGCACGTGCATTCAGTAATATAATTGAAAACGCCGCCAGATACGCCAAAAAGAAAATCAAAATAACCGAAAATGACACATCTGAACAGATTGAAATCATCATAGAAGATGATGGCCCTGGTATTCCAGATGAACGCAAAAAAGACGCAATGCGACCATTTGTACGTTTGGACGATGCACGTGGCACGGATACAGGCGGTACAGGTCTTGGATTATCTATTGCACAAACGCTGATTGAAAACCACGGTGGTCAAATATTCTTGGAAGACAGCGATATGGGCGGTTTAAAGGTCAGGGTTGTTTTGCCGATATAAAAAAATCCCCACCCAAGGGGATTTTTTATTCTATCATCTATGGTACAATAATACCGTATTGTTTTTTCTTGACTTTTATGCGGGTTTGCGTAATAATAACGTCGCTTTAATTTATAAAACCAAGGGTAAAATAAAATGGCAGCGACAAAATCGTTAAAAAAATGCGAATTGGATGCCAAATGGTATCTGATTGACGCAACTGATTGCACGCTGGGACGTTTGGCGGCATATACTGCAAACATCTTGCGTGGGAAACACAAACCAACATGGACACCAAACATGGATTGCGGTGATCATGTAATCATCATCAATGCTGACAAGGTTGCATTGTCTGGTCACAAAGCAGAAAAAGACCATTTCTTTTGGCATTCTTTGTGGACAGGTTCTTTAAAATCACGCACATTGGGTCAAATGCGTGACGAAAAACCAGAAAAATTGGTATTTAATGCTGTTAAACGTATGATGGGTCGTCGCACAGCGGTTGCATTGGCAAACCAACGTCTGACAAAACTGCACGTTTACGCAGGCAGCGAACATAAACACGAAGCCCAGAAACCAGAAGTTATTGATTTCGCAGGCTTGAACCGCAAGAACAAAAGGGGCTAAATCATGGCAGAAGCAAAAAAAACAACAACAAAGACAGTTAAAAAAGCTGCCCCTGCAAAAAAAACAACCGCCAAGGCAGCCACTGTTGCAACACCAAAATTGGCAAACGCAACATACGCAACTGGTAAACGTAAAGATTCCGTTGCACGCGTATACTTGGTTCCTGGCAAAGGCAACATCACTGTAAATGGCAAATCATCATCTGAATACTTCCGTCGTGCTGTATTACAAATGATTATCGCACAACCATTTGCCGTTACAAAACGTGAAACTGCATACGACATCATCGCCATGGTAGAAGGCGGCGGTTTGTCAGGTCAGGCGGGTGCCGTTAAACACGGTATTTCCAAAGCATTGGAAAGAATTGAACCAGAATTGCGTGCTGTATTGAAGTCCGCAGGCTTCTTGACACGCGATAGCCGTGTTGTTGAACGTAAACACTATGGTTACCGCAAGGCTCGTCGTTCCACACAGTTTTCCAAACGTTAATATCGTTTGGGAAACGAAAAAATCGTCCTTTTGGGGCGATTTTTTATTGCAACGTTATCATAATAACGGTGCAATTTGTCATTCCGGGCGTGCGGTACGCACGGAAACGGAATTTCCAAACGTTAATATCGTTTGGAAAACAAAAAAAATCCCCACGATGGGGATTTTTTATTATTGCTTTCATTATAAAACGTTGTATAATCATCGGGCAAATCTAAAAAACACAATAGGAAAGAAACTATGTTCACAAAAGAAAAAATCAAAGATTTACATTATTCAGTAACCGGCACAATCCCTGCATCTGATTTACAGGCAGCGGCCGATGAAATATTATTAGAATACGGCAAAAAGGCAAAAATGCCTGGTTTTCGTACTGGAAAAATTCCATTATCCATTTTGCGTCAAAAATACAATGTATCTGCATATGGCGAAGCAATTGATAAATTAATGAACCAAGATTTGAATAACTATATTGCTGATAAAAAAATCCGTCTGGCGGGCGCCCCAAAAGCTGACTTGGCAGGTTGGGAAATTGGCAAAGATGCGGAATATTCATTGGAATTTGATATTTTGCCAACATTGCCTGCAATTGATTTAGAAAAAATCACAGTTACTAAAAAAGTTGCTGAACTGGACGAAAAAGAAGTTGATACTGCATTGGAAAACATCCGTAAAAGCCGCAGCACTGCTGAAAAACAGGACGCAAAGTACAAGGCCGCCAATGGGGACGTAGCGGTTATTGACTTCAAAGGCTTTGTTGGTGACGAAGCATTTGAAGGCGGCGAAGCAAAAAAACATCATCTGATTTTGGGTTCTGGGGCATTTATCCCAGGTTTTGAAGACCAAATCATCGGACACAAGGTTGGTGATAAATTTGATGTAAACGTAAAATTCCCATCTGAATATCATGCAGAAAACTTGGCTGGCAAAGATGCACGTTTTGCTGTTGAAATCCACGAAATTCGTAAACATATTTTGCCAGAATTAAACGATGAATTGGCAAAAACAGTTGGTCAAGAATCAGTCGAGGCATTAAAACAACACATTCGCAACATCTTGAATGAACAATACGCAGATGCAGCACAACGTGATATGCGTAATGAATTGTTGGATGTATTGACCGATAAAGTCAAATTAGATTTGCCAGAATCATTGGTTGCCCAGGAACTGGAAATGGCCAAGGCAGAATTTGACCGTTCACATGCACATTGCCATGATGCAAAATGCGAACACAAATGGGACGAAAAACAAGAACGCAAAGAAGCAGAACGTCGCGTAAAATTAGGTCTGATATTGGCAGAGTGGGGCACACAAAACAAAGTAGAAATCACACGTGATGACATGCAACACGCCATCTGGGCCGAAGCGTCAAGATACCCAGATCCAAAACAAGTATTTGAATTCTATAACAAGAATCAAAATGCGTTGGCAATGTTACGTGGAATGCTGTTTGAACGCAAGGCTTTGGATGCAATGTTGACCCACGTAAAAACAAAAGAAAAGAAAGTATCTGCAGACGATTTGTTTAAACAGGCATCTGTCAGATAATTATACAAAAAAAATAAATACGCCCATTTCTGGGCGTTTTTTTTACACAGTTTGACATTTGTATGTTTTTGTACTAATATATTAACTCGATATGAAACACAATAAAATATACGATTATTTTAATATACAAAACATGTTGGCAAACATGACCGCCAACATGGATGCAGATACACAATTGGATTTCCGTGTTCTGACTAATTCACCATACTTAAAAAATAGAAAAAAAATTTCTGAATACGACCAATTTATCAATATATTAAATCTGTTTTTGACTTTTTTGTTATATTACACAGACACATGCCATCAATCTTATAATGAAACAACATATATAAACGAAGTATATGCACCACTGTACACAATTACACCAGACGATTCAGAATATAAAAAAATCCCCAAATATTTGCACGGTGTAATAGATAAAAAATCAAGACAATTTCGTCATCCAAATACATATATGCGTATAATTAAACCGGCACGCAAAAAATCACAACAATTTGCCCATCAAATTGATACTATTACGCGAACAATCCAATCAGTCCAACAAAATAATTCTTTGTTTAATAAAACGAACACATCAACAAACAAAAGAATTGTCGCACTGGAATCAATATACAATGAAATATTAAAACTGATTTCAATATGTACAATATGCACCATGCAAAACAACACATCACCCGAACATACATCAGGTTCTTTGGATATGTTGTACGAATATAAATTGGCAACCAATTTTAATATGGTCGCCACCGCATGCGAAAAACGCAAAAAAATCCAAGAAAACTTATCAAACGAAATTACACAAATAAATAACAGAGTCGATGTACTTGAACAAACATATAATATTCAACATAAACAACTATTAAATACACAAAACAAAGAATTATCAACGGCTGAAACCTTTGCCGAATTCCAGCGATTAAATCAGGAACATTTTAATCAACGTGTAAAACATACAAATAAATATATTGGAACACTTAAAACAATACATGAAACACAAAAACAACTACAACAAAAGGCAAAACAAGCCCACGATTTTGAACGTATTCAAGCGCAAATACAAATTGCAAAAATAACCCGTATGCGTTAAAAAATAATCCCCAACATATGGGGATTTAATAAACGTATTAACTTCTTCCACGTTTTTTAGGTTTATATTTTTTATCTTCAGATTCATCGTCTGAATCTTCATTACCTTTTTCAGCCTTCTTTTTATAAACCGCACTTTCAGTAATATGACCAACCAATCCGCCAACCGCACCGGCACCCGCAGTAATCGCACCTGTTTTTATGTTCTTAGATGCTTTTTCAGTTTGTTCGGCCCATTTTTTCGCATCTTCGCCATCTGGGTTTTGTAATGCACGTGCCAATGAAGCAAATGCACCAGATGTTTTGCCAGTATTTTCATCATCATACAAACCAGATGTTGCGTTATCCAAGATACTTTCAGATTCTATACCTGGTTTTAAATCCAGTTCTGTCTTCATAGCCTTGGTTTCATTTGCCAATGTTACATATTCGGCATAAAGTGGTAATAATGCGTTTGCACCCGGCAATTCAATATCAGATTCACCGCCCGTGGCACGGCCATCACCAAATCTGCACATAAATGTGGACAAATATGCGCGCATTTGTTCCTGGGCATTGTTATCCGCCTTTTGTTCAGACAATCCCTGCATCAGCATCATTCCACCAATACCGGTCGCACCGATACCGGCCGCACCCAACATTTTATTCGCCATTGAATTTTCGCGTTCATGTGCCGCATCAGCTTTATCACGTAATTCTTGGATTTTATCGTCTTCTTTATCAATTGGTTCTTTATCCTGTTCTTCTAAACCTTCATCTGGCACAACTGCTTCGTTACCTTCATCAACCGCAACATCTGTTGCAGACTTTGTCAAAACAATTATTTCATTATATACACTTTCACTATAACTCTTGGATACAGATTCATAACCATCAAATGAAAAAGTAATTTCGCCAGATTCTTGTAATCCAACAGTAAAGTTACAACCCTCTTGATTTATATATGCACCATCTGGAAATACAATCTCTGCATTCGCAAGACAATTACCTGCGCTATCGTTAATCGTGCCTTGTACTGTTATACTAACATTAGCTTCAGCAGGTGTTCTATCCGTTGCAGGCACACCATTCGTATTTGCAACACATTTACCTTCATTATTTATAGTATGAGTTTCACTAGGACATTCACATATTTCGTACAAATTCACTCCATTATAATCATCATACGTTTCACCTTGATTTCGTGATACTTTCACAAAATTTTCATTACATTCTGTTATATCACAATAAATATCATCAGAACCTGCATGCTTAGCATATTTACCGGTCTTTGCGTTTAATATCGTCAAAAAACCTTGTGCACATGGCTGGTTAATTTGTAAATCTGGTCTGAATGGCACAGTTGGTAATTCTTCTTCAACATCTTCTTCGATTGTTTCTTCTGCAATTTCCGATGCAGCGGGGTCAACGCACCTTTTATCAGTTTTTGTTCCGTCAATAATATTTAATGTTTTTGGTGCCTTGCAAGTATTCGCAATACAGTACCCTTGAGATTCACCTTTACTATTCACAACCAAATATCTGTCCTGATTACATTCTTTGGCAACACATTTGATTTCTTTATCAATTTTTTGCCAAACAGCCTTTTTTGCATTTTCTGTCGTACAAGGCTGACCAATTTTTTCATCACCCACATTTTCATGTTGTGTTTTATTTGTTGATTGTTCTGGTTGTGGTTTCTCTACCGTATTTTTTTTGGGCGTTTTATCTTCTGTTGTTTCACCATCTGGTTTTGTTTCCGAACGTGTCGCCCCCTGAGTACCGGTTTTAGATACCGTATTATCGCCTGTTTGTTGAACATTTGATTTATCCTGAGGAACCTGACATATAGAAGTAATTCTTGTAGCATCTTTTTTATATCTGTATTGTAAACCGTCCAGTCCCTTGATTTTTGTATAAGACTTTGTATCCATCTGACCTTTTGTGCATTCAGATATGTTATGTGAATATGGAATCCATCTATCATCAACATTAGTATCACATATATATGCACGTTTATCAGCCACTGTCTTTCCATTAAAACCGTGATTTTTATCCATTATCAATACAGTATATCTGCCACAATAATCTTTATCACACTCATAAACACCATTGGCTTGATTGGTACTAAAATATGTTCTGCACGCCGCAGGTCTTTTATTATATTCTTTTTGCAAAGATTCGTATGTACTGTAACTAGCGTATAAAAATTCGTTATCTTTTAAAGATTGATTCCCAAGCAATTTCAACTGTGGAACACTGGGGCAACGATCCGTTAATGTAACCGCTTTATCTTTACCCGCACATGCAGGTGAACTGCTATTTCCCGATGCATTAAGGGCAGCATACGCCCCCATATCAAAAGACATGAACAACAACACAGCAAAAAAACTTAATATCACTCTCATATACTAAGCCATATTTATTTTAACGCATTGGCGGGAAACATTCACCTGTTGATTGAACACAACATACATATTCGCCGTTTCCAACATGCGTATAAACTTCCCCTGCACAACAACCTTCTGGACTTGGGTAACCGCCATCTGCACACATTTCAATATCTTCTTCTACAACTTCTTCTACAAAAACATCGTCCGCATAAACATCAGGTTCATTGTATGCAATAATTTCTTCTGATTCATACGTTGTTGTTGTAACAACCGATGGTTCATCATATGTAATAACACCTGTATCATATGCAACAAAATCCATTTCTGTATTCATATCTGCATCAGATTCATATTCTGAAACAAACATTTGTTCGTTTTGCGAAACACCATACGCAGGCTTTTTAGCCAATATTTCTTCTTCCGTTTCCAAAACAACAGGTTCTGGCACTTCTTCGGTATAACGCAAAGACTTTATAACAGATGCAGATGTTGTATCTGGCACAAATTCTGGTTCTGGTTCCACAACTGGTTCTTCTGTAACAGGTTCTGGTTCAACGACCGGTTCTTCTATGACGGGTTCTGGTTCCACAACTGGTTCTTCTATAACCGGTTCTGGTTCAACGTATTCCGGTTCTACAACCACAGGTTCTGCCACAACAGGTTCAACAATCTGTACTTCTGGTTCTGCCACAACAGGTTCTGTTATGGTTTCTTCAACCTGAGTTTTCGCACCCAATTCAGGCAAATTGCCATTTGTAGATTTTTGATACATCCACAAAGTAAATACAGACAACCCAATCAATAAAATCAATAAAATATAGTAAACAAACGAAGGTCTGGACCGTTGAATTGTTATATTCGTATCTGTATCAGACGGTGCAACTGGAACATCTGGTGTTATTGGGGAAACGGGACGCATACCAGAATCCACCGGTGCAGGTTCTATTTCTGAAAAAGTTTTTTCATTATCAACCACAGGTGTCACAGGGGCAACCGGTGCAGGTGTAATCGGCATTTGGAATTCTTCGGCCAAAGTTTCCGATGTTACTGTGTTACCAAATGAAGTGTTCACATCTGGCACGACAGCATTGTCATCACCCCAGCCAGTCAACGTTTCATATTCATTAGTATTTTCTTCCACAATCGGGGCAGGGGTAAATGCCCCAGGCATACCATATTCATTTCCTGTATTTTCAGAAGGTTCAAACGATTCAAAACTGGTCGGTGGTGTAAATTCCACAGGCTGAATCGCAGGTGTTTCAACCGCACTTGGCACATCTGGAATCCCAGGGATAGGTTCAAAAGATACCGTGGGCTGTTCTTCGACTTGAACATTTGTTTGATATTCGTCATCATTACTATCTGACCCTGAACCAAAATCGATTGGTTTAAAAGCAATATCTTCATCTATGATTTCAGGATCTGTATCAAATAAAGGTTTTACTTCTTCGTTATTATCAGCCATTTTTTCAGCCTCTATTGTTGTATCTGTATATTCGATATCTTGTTTTTTTACCGGGACAGGTGGGTTTTGTTTCACCGCGACCGCTGTGTTTAACGGTTTTGCAGGCAATTCTGAAACACCACCTAATTTATTTAGTATTGAACGTGCAACCTCTGAATCCTCTTCGGCAACGACCAACCTGCGTTTTGCATTTGTCAGACGTTTTTTTGCACGCATCAGTTTTTCATTTGTTGCGTCTATTTGTGATTCAGTACGCAAAATCTTGGACGCAGATTTCTTGGTTGGTTCTTTACCAATAGATTTACGTTGCAAAGCCAATTTGGAACGCAGAACTTTTAAACGTGCCTGCAACTCTGCAATAACCCCCATCGTTCTGTCAATTGTTTCACGGGTACGGTCCGCCGTCATTTCTGCGGCTTCAAAGCGTTCTTGGGCGGCACGATACGCCGCATCATGATGAAATGCATCTAAATACGAAATTTCGTCTGATATATCATCACCATTATTATAGACCTGAATTAAATTATCATAAACAGACAAACCGGTATACTCTATATCCAACTTTTGATATTTATTGTCTTGCTTTGGACGAACGGTTTCTAAATCAACCCCGTAATCGTTCATTAAAATATCGTCCCACTTTCTGTCACCATCAGGATTTATAACCAACAAAACATTAGGCTTAATGGCATTGGTTACGAAATCAATAACAAAAACCAGTTTATTATCCGAATCATAATACGCCCGAAAAGAATTACCTGCGATATCATAATCAATCGCGGTCAGTGGCTGAAAAATATTTTCTCTCTCGTTTTGCATACGCTATGCGTCCCTTTTTTTATTTCTTTTTTGGCGGGGTAAACTGATACGCCTGTTTACAATGTTCATAGCAATAAGGTTTACCAACAAATACCGTTTCACCACAAAAATGAAAATGTTCAGAATCCGGATCCCCAATTGGCCAACGGCACTGATTCGGTTTTAAATTCGCCATTTCCAAAGAATGTTGAATAATACGTTGATGAACCGCCAAATTTTTAGCACTGGATTTTACATCTTTTCCCTTAGCAGACTTTTTATCCGCACCCTTGGGTGTCGCCACTTTTACACTTTTTGTCTTTGTTGCACCCTTGGTTGTTTTAACAGCCTTTTCTGTTACCTTCTTTGTCGCAGCGACCTTAGGTGCCTTAACAGTTTTTTTAGTTGCCGCAACCTTTGACGTTGCTGTTTTCTTAACAGACTTTGCAACCTTGACCACTTTGGTTGTCTTTGTATTTTTTGCTGTGGCTGTCTTTTTTGTTTCAACATCTTTAACCTCAGCCGCCGCGGCACCACCAGCCTTGGCATTCCAACCCAGACGATTCAGTTTGCCAACAATGGCGTTTTTAGACATCCCCAAACGCTTACCAATTTCAGAAGTAGATAACCCCTTGCACGTTAATGCTTTCAGTTTTTTAAGCGTTGCGTTATCCCAACCTTTACTCATTTTACAAAACCTTTGTTATACATTATAATAAGATTCTATCATAAATCCGATTCGAAACGCAAGGGAGAAAAACATGATTTCATACATATTTTTTATATTTTTATTAATATTGGCCATATTATGTTCTGTTTTGATTTCAATTGCTGATTTTCGCCGCAGAATTATTCCAGATGCATATTTATTTCCACTGATGCTGTGCGGTCTGACATTAACTACATTTTACGCATTTCCAATTCCAATTACAGACGCGGTTATTGGCGCAATATTTGGGTACACAATGTCCGTTTTAATCGGTTTTATATTTGACATTATTTTACGCAAAAAAAATCCAAATTCAGAATCTCCAATTGGCATGGGTGACATAAAATTAATGGGGGTAGGTGGCATTTGGTTGGGGATAACCGGCATGGCAACCGCATTGATCATTGCATGTATCACAGGTGCAATTTGGGCAAACATAAAAAGGCAAAAATTTATTCCATTTGCACCTTTCTTTTTATTTGGGGGATTTTTATCTTTGATTACAAACATATTTTTGTTATAATAAATCAAAACAGGGAATCAATTAAGGAAAGATGAGAGTGAATAACCCCAGTATTTTAGCATTATTGACAGGTTGCATTTTTTGCACATATTCGTCACGTGCCTCATCTCCATCACCATTTTCACAATACGGCGTTATTCAAAACGTACAAAAATATTCGACCCAACCTGGATACGATCCAAATGGGCCATACAACATGCGTATGCCACAACCTGTATACGCCACTGGTCCCAAGATTGATTCAGAAGATTGTCAAACAATCGTTTATAATTTAATTATTTCCCAGTGTGCACTGTTAAACAATTGTGCCAGCACCACATTAAACGACATTAGACCTGCTGTGTTATTACAACTGTCACGAATATCTGATGGCAATTATATATCGTCATGTTCTGGATATTTGGACAGTGCATTTGAACAATACAAGGCAAACTATACAACATCTGGTCCGTCTGGGCATGTTGCTTTTCCAAATGCAACCGCACCAAATCCGAACGCATACGATTCGGGAATAAACATTCCAAATCCATTTGCCCCAAATGTTCCTGAATGGGCCAAAGAAATGCAGGAACGCAAAAACGAACTGGAATCATTACAAAACCAAAATGGTGCAAACAACGTTGGCCTGCAACGTGCCAGTTTTCCAGCCACATACGCAGATTTGTCATTTGCGGAACGCATCGCAAACGAAACCAAGGGCTATGAACCATATAAAGACAGTCGTGCATACACAGAAATTGAAATAGAATCAGAGGAAGAATTTCTTACACGTCGCAAGCGAGTTGAACAACAAAAAAATGCTTATTGCACAAATTCCAATGCAAAATATCAAATATTGGTTGAAGATTTGAAAACACTGCAACAATGTCAGCAACAAAATATTGAATTATCAAAATGCAAATTAAAGGGAACATATTTATGATACACAAAAAATATCTTCTTTTTAATATTGCGCTTTCTTGTTTTGTTGCGATGACAACAAACAGCGCATTATGTGCCGCATGGAATGATCCAGATGTACAACTGATAAGAACACCAGACAACAGATTTCGTAACGCAGTAAATGGTCAATTCGTTAGCACCACAGGAATGCCAGACCACATCAGAAATATGCCACCAACTTCTACACCAATTCCAATTACACCATTTGCCACAACATCTGCGCCAACATCAACAACTCCTAATGTTACGACATCCGGCACAGCATTTCCAAGTTGGACAACAACGTCATCAGCAACACCACCAAATGGTACAAATACTGGCGCAGGTACGAATCAATTTGCCACAACATCTGCGCCAACACCAACAACTCCTAATGTTACGACATCCGGCACAGCATTTCCAAGTGGAACAACACCGTCATCAGCAACACCACCAAATGGGACAAATACTGGCGCAGGTACGAATCAAGCAGCGACTCAAACAGGTGCTGGTACGAATCAAGCAGCGACTCAAACGGGTGCAGGTACAAATCAAGCAGCGACTCAAACGGGCGCAGGTACGAATCAAGCTGCAACTCAAACAGGTGCTGGCACAAACCAATCAACTAATCAGGCACCTGCAAACACTACACCCCAGGGTTGGAAAGGTATGAGTACAGCCGCAAAAGTTGGTACAGCTGTTGCAGGGGTTGGGGGCGTTTTGACTGTTGCCTCTACCGTCACAGGCAAAGACAAACACAGCGTAGGCAATCTTTTTGCAGGTGCAGTTGGCGGTTTAACAACAGGTATGGCAATTGGTACCGCTGTACCTGTAATTGGTAATGGTGTTGGTGCAATTGTTGGCACAGTCCTTGGTACAGTAATCGCAGGTTCACAATTATTCTCGGAAACAGATTGTTTGCACGATCCAGAAACTGGTCTATTTACATGTTGTAATACCGCCTTTAACAAGGGTCAACGCCAGGCACAAATAGGTGAATATATGTTTTGTGGTGTTGAATCATCAGATGGCAAAATGACTGTAAAACGTCCGGGGGTTCGTCAATGTTTACAGGGTGGTTCGGACAAACCTGCATCATGGTGGGATGGATTATGGAAAGATGATGCATGGGCGCCAGAATGCGTCACCAGATATTGTAACGGTGAACCACCTGCAAATGCATATGTGGAATATATCCCAGACACACAAAATTTTTGCTATAATTGGCGTCTAATAAACGGGGACAGTTCTGTTCCAAACGACCCATACCCTGCATTAATACAACGCATTCAAAATGAAATAACTATTTTGCAACAACAATGCGACAGTTTAATACAATGAAAAAAAATTTAATATTTTTTGTTTTTTTTCTGATGATATTTACAAACGCAAATGCCACACCTTGTGCCTCACAGATTTTTGCGAACGCTTTGGCACAAACAGCCGACACAGTTACCGAACAAGACGAACCAGACGTAATCAAAGAATGGATATATAAAACTTTTTACAATCACAAAGTTTTATCATCGGTTTTAAATTGTCCAGAAATATCATCTGTTCCGGAAACAGAAACAATTAAATTCGCACCAATAAAATACACTTTCCCAGGTGGTCGTGAAATAATTGTAAATTACGAAACACAACCAAAAATTCTAAAACAACGGCTGACATTGGGACAAAAACGAAGTCTGCCGTCCAGTGACCCCAACCCAAAAATTGGTGAAGATGGCGATACTGTTTGGACAAATACAGATCCTGCATGGTACGGTATTATGGTTGTTGAATCAGGCACACTGGATGAATTTGTTGGTCCTGATAAAAACAACACAATTTCAATGAAATATATAAATGATAATTTCGACAGTTTTTATCCGCGTGGTCTAAGTTGCACCAGTGAAACTGCCTGGACAGGTGACGGAGACGCAATAAATCGTGCAATGATACAAACAGTCAGTATCAAAGATGATTCCAACGATTACTACGTTGCAGGCAATAAAAACCTGGAATGGGTTGGATATGCAGAAATAGCACTGGATGTCGCCATCACTGTATTAACAGCTGGGACTGGCACAGTTGTATTGGGGGCCACCAAGGCGCCACGTGCCGCACGTGCATTAAAAGGTCTACGAACCACATTAAAACAACTTCGTAACGTTGACGCTGTCCGTGATCACATAAAGATATCCGGACAAGCTGCTAAATTAGCCGATGAAATAAAAACATTAGATAAAGTAAAAGACGCAGCAAAAATCGCAGACAAACAACGTGAACTGAATAAAATAAACGATACATTAAAAACACTGGAAAACAGTGATGATGTAAAAAAATATAAAGAAGCCAGTAAAACATATTCTGAATTAAACAAATATAGACATGAACTGCGTGGCGTAAACTCGTTACACAAAATCGCACAACGTGGAAACATATTTGCACGCACTGTACGTGTAGGCAAGGGTGTCAAAGCAGCATTTTCAGGAAATAAATTAATAAACAAAGCGGCCAAACTGGGACGCAGCAGTAAACTGTCCGGTCAAATTCGTGATTACCTGTTTCATTCTACACTAAGAAATGCAGGTGCATTGGCAAAATTAGAAACCATAGGCAGTCTGGCATTTGGTGCATTGGGCACAATTGGCGGTCTGTTTTGGGACTTTACAGAAACCAGTACCGACGAATTTACCAGTGGTGTCGATTTTAAGCCTTTGTTATTGCTGTCCGCAGACGATATTGCTGGCCAAGAAGATACCATAAATTATGGTATGTGGCTAATGTGGATGGGCAATTCAACCAATGCAACCGACGACGACGCCGCATATCTGCAAGTCATGGATTTTGCTGCTAAGTTTTATGAGGATTTAACCGAAGTCCAAGATAATACAAACACACCATGTAATGTCGATATATTTGTTGTACGCCCCGTATTACGTAACCCAGGCCAAGATAATGCGGAATTATATTATCTGATTATGAACGATATACCATGGTCAACCAACCCCCAATAAAATCCCATTGTTTTTTATCTGATATTTTTTTATAATAGTTATGAAATCAAAGCAGGGGGCACCAATATGAAAAAAATACTACTTGCAATTATTATGGCTACCAGCACAATTTGCACCGCAAACGCGTATCAGGTTTTATCGTCCAAAGAATTGGGTAAAAATGATGCAAAAAATCAAAATGTTGTTGTAAAATGCACAACCGATACAGGCAAAGTTTCAAATCAAACATGTTCACTGCGTCGTTATGCAAAATGTTCTGGCACAGGTTCAAACAAACGTTGCAGTGGTTGGCAACCATGGCGTGACCTGCGTAACCCAAACAAAGAATATTCTGATTGGCGTGCCGCCGCATCTGGATGTTGTCGATCAAAAGGATTGCGATAAAAAATTAATATAACAAAAAAACGTCTGATACAATCAGACGTTTTTTATAAACCCTTTTGTCTTTATGGTTCAACCCATACCAACACACGACCTTCTTCTGCCTCTTTATCAGGCTGACCAATTACCATTGTATCAAAACGTCCATCATCACCGGCGGCAACAGTATTTGCCTCACGTCCGACATTCAAACGTGCCGTATCCAATGTATCCCTGGTAATATTTGCCGCACTATGTGTTTCTTCAAACAATGTGTCAACGTAATCCTGACTGGTAACCGTCAGAACATCCCCAACCACTGTTTCTGTTTCCGTTTCTGTTTCAACAACCGCAGGTACAGTTGTATCCTCTGCCATTGTGGGACCTGATACCCCTATAAAAATAACCGAAAAGAATAAAAATTTCACGATATTTTTCATTTTTCTACATTCCTTTACGCACTACATTATACCACAAAATGATATATCTATCTAGCATTATTTTTTATCAACAATACATATTGACAAACGATAGTTTTACATTATAATTTGTCAACAAAAGGACTAAACATGAAAAACATGGAAAACAATGATACTTTCATTTTTCCTGATACAATATCAAAAATGTTCAACATCCGTGCACGCACTGTACGTGATAAATTACGCCATTTCAAAGACATGTTACCACCGGACGCAACAACACTGTCTCCGATTGGACGTTGTGGTCCCCGCATATTAATTCTGAAACGCAAATATTTGCCACAATTTTGCAAACTGGCACAAATATCAAAATCTTTTACCGCTGATTCTAATTACTTAACCGCAACGAACATTGCCCACATATTACATTCACACCACAGCCAAATATATGGATTATTAACACAATACCAACATACAATGCCCCCAGGTGCAATTCAATTACAAAAACATACAAACAAATATATACTTGTTTTACACAAAGACTTCTTGGATATGTTTTGTGAAATCGCCGGAATACAAAAATCAATTCTAAAAACGCCAGAATGGCTAAACAGTCATGAAATCGCCCAACAATTACATATAAGACATGACAAAATACCATCTATATTAAATGATTTGTATACCCAGGGTACATTACCAAAATCTATATTACAAAAAAGACTTTGCGGTAAAGTTACAACAATATACCTACACAAAGATTATCTTCAAGATTTTGTAACCGCTGCGAAACTGCAAACCATCCCAAAAAAAGATAACAATTGGCTGTCTGCCAAAGAAATCCGACAAAAAACAAAGCGTAGACTAAACAATCTGCCAACAATGTTGCACGAACTGCGCAGTCAAATGCCCAATGGTGCAATTGAATTCAGAAAAAGCGGTCCAAAAACACACCTGTGCCTGAATCAAGAATACATGAACGATTTTTGTGCAATAACAGGTCTGTATATATACGACACCAAAGACGATAAAAATTGGATTGCTGCACGTGAAATAGAAGAAATGTTTCATACCCATGTTCGCCAAATGCCACAATTGTTTAAAGAAATGCAATCTAAATTACCTGCGGGTGCGATTGAATATAAAAGACGCGGTCCAAAAATCACCTTATACCTAAGACGCGATTACCTGTTTGAATTCTTGGAAAAAAGTGGCGTATATGAACTGAATCCAAAAATCAAAAAAATGGTTATGCAACAACATATGAAACATACCAAGTAAAAAAATGCCCATTCGGGCATTTTTAATTTCTGGTGGGGATAGTGGGACTCGAACCCACACGGTCGCAATGACCAAAGGATTTTAAGTCCTCAGCGTCTACCATTCCGCCATATCCCCGAAGACTTTTTTATCAAAATTGGTGGAGCTGATGGGACTCAAACCCACGACCTCTACGATGCGAACGTAGCGCTCTATCAGCTGAGCTACAACCCCAAAAAACTTCTGGTGGGCATAAGAAGACTCGAACTTCCAAGGTATCGCTACCACTAGTACCTGAAACTAGCGCGTCTACCAATTCCGCCATATGCCCATAAAGCCAAAGAAATATAACCCAATTTCAACATAATTGCAACAAGAAAAATTTATTTATGCATATAAATTTTATTTTTTAACCCTATTATTCACTTGCACCGTATTTTACAATTTTGCTAAGATTAACCCAGAGATGAAGAAAATTCTTGTTTATATTGCGAATTTCTTGTTCTGTATCGGCATTGCCGATGCAGCGGTCCGTGATGGCAACGCATTATCCAGAACCGCAAAACCACAACAACAAAGCCGCGTATCTTCTGTGCAAAAACGCACATCTGTTTCATCCAGAAACGCAACGATATTAACACCACGCAGTGCATCCATTGGGCCGGAAACCAATGTTCGTGCAATCAATAAAAAACAACCCAACCGAAACATAAATGAACGCAGTGCAATAAAACAAAATCAAACACAACAAAAAATCAAGGCACGTGCAACAACCGACAATACAACACCAACAACAAAAACAGGTGCCGCATATGAACAATGCAAAACCGCGTATTTTACATGTATGGATCAATTTTGCACGTTAAAAAATGACGATTATCGTCGTTGCTCTTGTAACGATCGCGTATTTGACATGATAAAAATGCGCGATACTTTACAGGATGCAAATACCCAATTACAAGCGTTCAATGAAAATCTGGAAGTTGTCGGCATGACATATGCCCAGGCATCTGCAATGCGTCAAGAATCCGAAGGCGAAGCCGCGTTAACATCTGATAAATCCGCATCCAAGGCGTTATTACAGGCAATCATGAATTCCATACGTGGCGAAGACACAAATGTTGGCGGTAAATATTCTGATTTAAACAGTATAAATATATCTTTTGATACCGCGAATGCATTTGGGATGACGGATTCCGGTCAAGTAATCGCAACATATAATGGCCAGGCATTATATCAAGCGGTATACCCACAATGTCGTCAGGCGGTCAAAGATGTCTGCAGCGACGCATCATTACAACGTGCCATTACTGCATATCTGATGGCGGTTGAACAAGATTGCAACACGGTTCAAACTGCAATTGAAACGACACAAAAACAATTAAAATCCGCCATCCGCGAGGGCAGTGCCATGTTGGATTTAGCACGTGTAGAAAACAGAAAAAAACATAACTCTTCTGATATAACAACGTGTATAAACGAAGTTGAAATGGCAATACTTAGTGAAGAAGTCTGTGGTGCAAATTATCACAGATGTCTTGACAATGGCGAATACATAGATATAACAACCGGTGCCCCAATCGCAGGTGTCAAAGATTTTTACAATCTGGAAAAATTGTTAACATTCAGTACCGATAAAGATTTACAAAATCAACAACTATCTAAAATCAGTGGCAACAGAACATTCGTTTCTAATTTTGAAAGTCGTGTTAAAAAGTTTGCAGAACCCGCATTGGATAAGTGTACAGAAAATGCAGATTATGTATGGGCTGAATATCTGGACAAAGCGATGTTGGATATATATTACGCACAAAAAGATAAAGTTGCCGAAATTAAACAGGGATGTTTTGACTTTGTATCCAATTGCTATATAAACAGTAACAAAGCCATAACAAACGCAATGGCTACTTTGACGGGTAATAATAACATTGTTATCAAACCAGAACAAATAAAACTTAGTACACAAATGTGCACAGATTATGTAGATTCTTGCAACAATCTGTTTGCTGGCGACATCATCGCAGAATACATTAACACCCAAACGGAAACTGATAATTTAACCGCATGCCGTGCGGTTGCACAACAATGCTTTGATAAATACGGCGGTACCAATTACGAGAATTTTTATTACCCATACAGTGGACTTTTCCTGCCTGGCAATGCCCCAGATTGGTTCACATTGTACACATACACAGAAGAATCCGGACAACAAATAAAAAATATTACTTCTCCATGTGCGAAACAATTAGACAATATAGAAGCATGCAAGGATATAATAGAACAGACGTTTGGTGGTCTTGACAAAGTCCCTGTCTCGGGTACCGGTGACAGTTTAAGTTACAACTCAACAGGTCAACTTAAATACGGTATTTTAAATGACGATACATCATTATCATTCAACCAACGTTACCTACGTCCAACAGGTATTGCAACAGAAATATATAATCAAATCCTGTCTGTATTATCAACACAATGTAATAACCTGCAGGGTCGTTTTATTGAACCACAATTTATATCTGGCAATTATAACCCAGATAATAAATGTATCTATACAGTAAGTACCAAAAATGAACATAAAGAAATCATCAGTACATATGGCATATTCCAGTCAGATGATAAGACAAACGAAAACATGTGTCCACGTGATTATGGACTGTCTGTAGATATTGAATCATGGGGCATGTGTTCATGTTGGGAAAATGGTGCACGTCGCAGTCAAAATGGTAAATCTACAAAATGCGAAACCATATATTATGATACAAAATGGAAAGACGCGATTGGATTTTCTGATGAAAACCAGGTATGTATTTTCATGGACAATACCAAAAAGGGCAAATGCTTAACATCAGAAAAGGCCATATTATCCGCACCATTATTGCCCCAAGGGATATATACCAAAACAGATGAATAATTAAAAATGCTTAGATTTTTTATCTAAGCATTTTTTGTATTTCCATTGCGATTTTCTTGCCTGCACCACCACTATCTTTTTGCCAAAGAATATCTGCAGATTCTAAATCTGCAATCATTTTCTGACGCTTAGATGGTATAGTTAATAATTGTAATTCGTTCATAACCTTTTCCGGCACGGCATCACCACCCAAAAATTCAGGATAAACACCACGATTTAATAAAATATTTACCAAAGAAACCCATTTTACTTTTATCAATCTACGCCCAATCCATGTTGTTATCGGATTCATCTTGTAAACAACAATCGTTGGCACATGCATCATTGCTAACTCAGCGGACACAGTTCCACTGGCCACAATTGCGACATAGGTTTTGGAATAAACATCGTAACGCTGATTTGCGGGCACCAACATTGGCTTAACAGGCCAATTTTTTATTTCCCCAGCAATATATTCCGCCGTAGTTTCCACCACAGGAATTACAAATTTGTACCCCATATATCCATTACGATACATCATATCAATAACATCACGCATCAACGGCAACAAACGTTTTACCTCTGACATACGGCTGCCTGGGACCAATGTTATTATTTTTTCCGCATCTTCATTTGTGGTCGCCTTGAACCTGCCAATTATACCATCTGCAATTGGATGACCAACCGCAACCGTATCCAATCCATATTTAGTAAAATAGGGCACTTCAAAATCAAAAAACGCATACAGTTTATCAAACGTACGTGCATATTTTTTTGCACGTCCTGACCGCCATGCCCAAACCTGGGGGGCAACAACATGATGAAAACGCAAACCTTGTTTTATCAGTTTTTTACCCGATTCTGATTTTTTAATCTGTTTTATAACACTTTTGGCGAAACCAGGGGAATCAATCGTTAAAATTATATCTGGCTTTTCTTCTAAAATCGCATTCACAGTCTGTTTAATACGTTTTGTTAGTGTCTTTGCATGTGCAACAACCTCTAATATACCCATAACAGACAAATCAGACATTGGGAACAGGGTTTTCAATCCTGTGGACTGCATATTTTCGCCGCCAATACCAACAAATTCAGCATCTGGCATTTCGGACATAATACGTCCACCTAAAACATCACCAGAAACCTCGCCGGCAATGATAAAGATTTTCATTTTTTTATTCTGCATTCTTAGAAGTACCAATTCCACGCTTTGAACGATTTTCAATAAAATCTATGGCATCCATTGCATATTTATTATTCTTTACTTCTTTGCGTACTTTGACCAAACGATCTGACACAGTACCTTCACCATCACGGAACACCGCAGAATACACAGAATGTATTGCGTGCATATCTTCATTTGTGAACCCATGACGCATTAATCCTACGCGATTTATTGTACGATAAACAGCACGTGCCCCATCATAGATTGCATATGGCAACACATCATTTCCAACCCCAGACATACCGCCAACGAACGCATTACGTCCAATACGTGCAAATTGTAAAACCATCACACCACCCGACAGAATCACAAAATCTTCTATTTCAACATGTCCGGCAACCTGAACTAAATTAGACATAACAACGCTGTTCCCAACCTTGCAATCATGCCCAACGTGTGCATTTACCATAATCTGGCAATCATCACCAATAACCGTACCATCTGATGCAGGTGTTCCAGAATGAATGGTAACATATTCACGAATTTTACAACGTTTACCGATACGCAAACCTGTCATAGTATTTTCATCTTGCCATTTAAGATCCTGACTCATCACGCCCAAAACCGCAAAAGGGTACACAATAGAATCATCACCAATAGATGTTTTTCCTTCTATAACAACATTAGAAATCAATTCTACACGGTCGCCCAATACAACATTTGGGCCGACTATACAATATGGTCCAATTTTACAATCTGCACCTAATTTTGCACCTTCATGAATAATTGCTGTTGGATGTATTGCCATAATAAAACTCACTTTTTTTTATAATTTAACGATACTGAATATTACTTTATTCTGGCAATAATTGTTATTAAATAAATATAACCAATTATAACAACCTTTTACATTCTGACCAAAACATAATCTGTGGCGTATGTACCCAATACAAAATCCCAAGGCATGTAATTACAGGCATTACCAAAATCACACCAAATAACATCAACAGTATGGCAAAAACTTTATGGCCCAACGTTTCCACTTCAAATGTTTGTGCATGTGCTATGGACAACCAAACCATTGCCAACACAGCCACCAAAGTCCCCAAGAACACAGGCACCGCTTCTGTTAACAAGAACAGTGCACCCCCCAACACACAAATAACACGTCCCAACCATTTCAATTTCACATATGCACTGTTATAGATAAACCCATGTGGTTTGAAATTAAATAACGCAAATGCCATAACAGCAAATATTCCAACCGCCAAAATCGCAATTAAGTGAAAAAATGTCAAACTGCCTAATTGTCCAAATCTGAAATATTCAGGCTGCATTAAAATTGCCGACACAGTCGTTAAAATTATCAACACACTGCCACCAATCGGACGCATTTGTCCATCGGCAACACGTCCCAGTACACACCCAAACAACAACGCACATAACTGCAAAACAACAACCCACCAAACACTTCCACCAGATTGCGCAACAAATCCCAACAACAAACATATCGCCAACCATTTTTTCCACCCATGTACCCAATGCGGTAATGTACGCACATAAGAAGAAACGAACAAAGATGTCAAAAATATTATAAGTGCCGTCAACATGGGCAACAAAGACATTTCATCCCGCAACACAGCATAGTTGCCACCAAACATAACAACCCATAATAAAACCAACCCTGCATTCCAATTTGTTATATTTTGTAATATATTACTTTTATTCCAACCGCAACGACGCAAGAAAACATTTCCCATGAAATACACAGATACAAACAAAGGTAAAGACAATATCGCCCACCATAAAAAAGCGGGGGTCCACAATGCCGCATTATTAAAAGCACTAACCGCTGTTTGTACTATAATCATTTCATTCAACATAAACTTGCCTTTTGTTTTAGATGTTCTATTATAAGAATATATGAATTCAAAACAAGACATTTTTACTTTGATGGGTGGCCGTATTAAAATGCGTCGGGGAACATATAATCCAACATCTGACGCAGTATGGTTGGCCGCATTTACACCACAGAACGCCCGTAATATTTTAGATGTAGGCATCGGCAGTGGCGGTGTATCATTATGTATATCTGCCAACAATCCAAACGCAAAAATCACAGGTATTGATACGTCTGACACTATGTTACAGGCATGCAAAGATAATGCCGAATTAAACAACATAGATATTGATTTAATAAATGCCGACATTACGACATGGCGAACAGATAAAACATTTGATTTGGTTGTAACAAACCCACCATATTTTTATGGTACACCTGCAAAACATAATGCACACCACAATACAAATTTACATCTATGGGTTTCAAAGTGCATATCACGCGTACGACCAATGGGAACATTTTGCATCATCACAGATGCCGCAACAATCGGAACTGTTATTTCTGAAATGTCCAAGAAATTAGGCGACATCACAATATTACCATTATTTGGTGCAAAAAATACCGCAGAACGCGTTTTAATATCAGGCCGTCTGGGAACCAAAGGTGTTTCAAAAATATACCAAGGACTTACAATGAATTACGAACCTGTTTTACGTGATGGCTTGACTATTTATGACATATTGTCTAAACTGGACCAGAAATGATAAACTTTATAACAAGATATTTTACATCGCTGTGGGCATTTATAACATCACCATTTCGTGCTGTTTGGCGTGTTGTCGTACGTATATTTCCACCGCGTCAATTTACCGTAATGGACACACCACGTGGCAATGTTTACACATATGACCAAAGCAGTTTTTGGCGTTTCACCCGTTTTTGTGGCAAAGTTGGCTTAATTATATGGGCGACATGGTCAACATATGTATTTGTATATCATCGTCCTTTGTTGCAGAAACGCACACAACAACTTGAAGAAGTTCGCGACACACACGCACGTCACATGAGTGATTTACAAACATACCTTGCAAAATATAATGAATTAGTACGCGATTTAAATGTAATAGATGACAAAGTGTTAAATGACAAAGATTTAGACGATAAATCCAAAGAAAAATTGATGAACAGTCGCATAAAAACATGGGGAGAACTAGACTTCTTGCACACCCGTATATCAGAAATGCTTAAAAACGAAGAATTTTCGCCAGAATATTATAAATTATCCGAATTATCCGCAGAATATGAATTAACACGTGCTGAAAATGACGAACTGAAAAAACGTAATAATTTATTACTGGAATCTATGATAGAAATTGCAGATGCAGATAATCAAATTGTAGACGGCGTTTCTACATTAATCAAAGAAAACACAGATTCTTTGCATCAAAATATCAAAAAGATAAACAGCACATTAATATCATTAGGTTTAACTGAAAAAACATTAATACGGGATGTAAACAAATATTCAAATCCAATTGTTGGATCTGTATTTACACCGATTGAATTGGATAAAAACATAAATGATAAATATAAAAAATTGGCAGACGGTTTGGAACGTTGGAACGGTCTGAAAAAGTTAAACGATGTATTACCACTGGGTAAACCTGTAAATTCCAGGGTTACATCTGAATACGGCACACGAAACGATCCATTTACAGGCAAACCGAAAAAACATCGCGGAATTGACTTTGCGGGCAAAATAGGCACAGAATTATTGGCCGTGGCACCTGGTCGTGTTGTATCTGCGGGGGAACGTGTTGGTTATGGAACAACTGTTGAAATTGATCATGGGCTGGGATTTACAACATTGTACGCCCATCTGTCACAGATATTGGTATCACGTGGTGACTGGGTCCGTCCGGGAACTGTTATCGGATTGGCGGGATCATCTGGTCGTTCCACAGGCCCACATCTGCATTATGAAATCAGATACAAAGGTGCACCATTTGACCCAACAAAATTCATAAAAGAGGAATAGACATGCTGGCATTTACAAATTCAACTGAAAAGCAATCTCCAACCATTATTGGGGCAGGTTGCAAATTTACAGGGGACATTGTTACAGATCATACTGTCCAAATACACGGTGAAGTTGTCGGTAATATCATCGCAACTACGATTGTTATTGGACGTGGTGGATTGGTTGTCGGTGAAATAAAAACACCAACATTGTTCTTGCATGGGACACTGGATGGTTCCGCCGAGGTAAATACCGCCAATATGTTTAGTGCCGCCAAAATGACAGGCACTTTGTCATACCGCACATTAAACATCACAGGAAACACAGGCCTGGAATGCAAATTAACCAAAAGAAAGGACAAATCCAAATGAATAAATCTGTAACCAAAGTTTATATTGCATCTGATCATCGTGGTGTTGGGTTAAAATTATATTTAATAGAAATGCTGGCTGCATCTGGATATACAATTGTTAATCTGGGTGTTGATGACCCGAACACCTCGGTTGATTATCCAGACGTTGCTGCCACATTGGCAGATGCCATGGCGAACGACCCACAATCACGTGGCATTATAATTTGTGGCACAGGGGCAGGGGTAATGATTGCCGCCAACAGATATCGCCATATTCGTGCATCACGTTGCAACACACCGAATCAGGCACGTGATGACAGATTTCATGACGACATAAATGTTTTGGCATTGGCGGCCGATGATATAGATATAGAAGTTGCATTTTTATGTGCCCAGACATTTTTAGAAAGCCCATTTGACGACTGTGAACGACGTATCAGACGTGTACAAAAAATATCATAAAAAAAATGCCCAAACGGGCATTTTTTTAAATACTGTCTGGATTGACCCAACGACCGTCTTTTAACAATCCTGGGGCCATACCTTCAGTTGAACGTAATGTATCAATTACACTGCGTGCCTGAGATGCATCCATGTTTATAATACGAACCTTGAACATATCATCTTCGTTAACAACAACGGCATCACCATATTGTTTCATACGATTCGCCAATGCATCAGCACTGTCTTGGGCATAAAATGCAGCCAATTGCAAACTGTATGCACCGGTTGCAGGTGCCGCAGCCACAGGTGCCTCTGTCACAGTTGTTGTTACAACAGGTTGTGGTTGTACAGGCTGAGGTGTAACTACGCCCAATGTTGCATTTTTAACAGCCATTGTTTGATCACCCAATACCTGAATCTGAATTTTACCCTGGCCATTAAAACCAATTTGTTGTGCCGCCGCAGGTGACAAATCCATCAAACGAGTATTTACAAATGGTCCACGATTATTTACACGAACAACCACAGACATACCATTATCCAAATTTGTTACACGTGCAATTGTTGGCAATGGTAATGTTTTACTGGTTGCGACCATTTGGTTAACATCAAATACTTCACCATTGCTGGTTTTTGTACCGTTCAATTCTGTTGGAATAACACCCGCAACACCAGTTTGATTATATGTTAAATCTTCAACTGGGATATATTGAACATCATCAACCTTGTACGCGTTACCGATGTAATATTTCGGTGCAGCCGCCAATAAATATGCGTCATTCAGTGTTGGCTGTTGTGTTGCAACCAATGGCTCTTCGGTCATCACCGGTGTACCATATGTAGCGGCACCTGTGCCAACCTGACTAAGATCTGTACAGCCAGCCAATACAGCCGTCAGCACAGCAAAAGATATTATTTTGTTCATGGTTAATGACTCCTTCCAGTTATTTATAATTACATTTTATCATAAAAAAGGGCATTTTTCAAATTTATTTTCGTGAAAATATTCTACGGTCAATTATGTATGAAACAGGCAGGTATATAATACCATACACGGCAATAGATAATCCCAATACAAAAATGTTTGTTATATTTACCTTTGCCAAACCAATTCCTAATATTATCGCCCACACACCAAACATAATTATTGCCAACGTTGTACGTTTATCATGCTGAATCAAATTACGTTTACGACACGCACGTGCCAACAGATAATTCTTTAAATACCCACTGATTACAATACCGATTGGAATTGCCAAATACCCAACAATCGGGAACAGTACAACATATAAAATTGCCGCAACACTTAAAGAAATCATACTGGTTTTAACAGGTGTTTTGACATCTTGGGTTGCGTACAATGTTTTATTGTAAATCTGACTGACCAACATTGCGGGCAATACCAACGTTTGAATCATTATCGCATGTGCAACCGCAATCGTAGATGCAGATGTCCATGCCCCATATTCAAACAAAAACTTTATAATTGGTTCTGCCAACACAAACAGCCCAACAACACACGGCAATATCAGCATCATAGAACGACGCATAGATGAATTTTGTTGAATATAAACACTGCGCATATTGTTATTAGATATCGCATTTGATATAGAAGACATTAAAACCGTTCCAACCGCCAAACCTATCATTGCAAATGGCAATTGAACAATTCTGTCTGAGTAATATAACCAAGACACAGCACCACTTTGGAAACTGGCCACCATAGTGCCAACTATGATAGTGATTTGATAAAACCCATTACCAATAATACTGACCCCCAGACGTTGAAACATACTTTTGATACGTGGGGTCCAATGCGGCACAATCAAACGCAAACCAAAATGACGACTGCGAATACGGGACCACAAAACACCGAATTGGATTATTCCAGACAAAACAACCGTTCCCGCCATCAGGTATAAAATATGCGTTGTTCCAAACATCATCGCAAATAACAATGCACAAATCAGCATTATATTTAGCAAAACCGGCATAAAAGCCGCCAAAATAAACTTTGAAAACGCATTTAATATGGCAGATAAAAATGCAGCCCCACATATAAATATCACATACACAAACATAATACGTGATATAACCGTTGTCATTTCAATTTTACCAGGGGTTGCATCAAACCCAGGTGCCAACACCCACACAATAAACGGCATAAATATTTCAAATAATATTGTTATTCCCAGCAATACCACCATCAACCAAGAAAAAACATTACGTGCAAAATTTTCATCTTTCTTGGAATCTGTATACATTGGAATAAATATCGCAGATAATGCACCTTCGCCAAGTAAATCACGGAACAGATTCGGCAATTTGAACGCCGCCAAGAATATATCAGACACACGTCCCGCCCCCAGAACACGTGCAATTAACATGTCACGAATAAAACCAAAGATGCGACTGATACCAGTCATTGCACCTACACCGAAAATATGTTTGCCTAGTTTCATAGTTTAGATTATACTGCGTTATGTAAAGAAATACAAGACAGGAATATAATTATGAAAAAACTTTTTATTATATTGGCTTGCACAGGGGGACTGATGGGTTGTGCATCGGAAACAGAAATTGTTACTGAAATGCCATTACCAGAAATATACGCAAACGCATATTCTGAATTTAACGATGAAAATTACGAAGCCGCCGCCAATGAATTTACCAAGGCAGAAACCCAATACCCGGCCAGTGCATGGGCCCCAGATGCACTGGTTATGGCGGCATATTCATATTACATGGACGGGGATTTTGCCGGAACATTACTGGTAACCGACAGATTTATGCGTTTTCACCCAGGGCACAAAGATGCACCATATGTAATGTATTTACGCGGCATGTCATATTATCGCCAGGTCAGTGACGCCAGACGTGAACCTGGAATGGCTGCATACGCATTACAACAATTTGAAAGTTTGACCAAACGTTTCCCAACCAGTGAATATGCAAAAAATGCAGAAAACAAAATTATTATCTTGAAAAATTATATTGCGGGCAAAGTAATGTATTCTGCACGTAATGATATGCACAAAGAAAATTGGACCAGCGCAATAAACAGATTGCAATCCATTATCCAAGACGCCCAAGAAACAGCCATGACGCCCGAGGCATTATATCGTCTGACAGAATGTTATACTGCAATTGGATTACCAGAGCAGGCATACGGATATTCAGAAATGTTGAAATTAAATTTTCCAGATAACGAATGGACAAAAAAGTTAAAATAAAAATCCAAAATAAAAAATCCCGCAAATGCGGGATTTTTTATTACTTTTTAACAACCAAATTCACCAATTTCTTTGGCACAACGATTGTTTTTATAATTTCTGAACCGTTTAATTTTGCACCTGCGGCTTGTTTTGCCATGGTAACAACAGTATTTTCATCTGCATCTGCCGGTGCAACAAATTCTGCGGTACGTTTACCATTAATTGAAACAACCATTGTTACTTCACTGTCCACCAATTTATCAGAATCAAATGTTGGCCATGGTTCAAACACCATCATGTCCGCATGTCCTAATGTTTCCCACATTTCTTCGGTCAAATGCGGTGCAAACGGATTCAGCATCTGTAACAACGTTTCATACGCAGGGCGGGGCATAGAACCACCAAACGCATTTATATATTCCATCATTGCAGAAATTGCCGTGTTAAACTTCATGTTTTCCAATCTGTCTGTAACATCTGCGATTAAACGGTGTTGTAATTTTTCCTGGGCTGGTGTCATTGGTTCATCGGTTAAATTACCAGACAAATTTTCCACACGTTTCAAGAAGCGTTCAATACCACGCAAAGTATCTTCGGACCAATTTGCACTTTGTTCCCATGGTCCCAGATATAATATAGCCATACGGCATGCATCCGCACCACTGCGTTCTACGACATCGGAACTTGGCACTGTATTCCCACGTGATTTAGACATTTTTGTGCCATCAGCCGCCATAATCAAACCGTTACTGGTACGTTTTTTATATGGTTCCACGCCCGACACAAACCCCAGGTCATGTAAAACCTTGTACCAGAATCTGGAATACAAAACATGTCGTGTTGTATGTTCCATACCGCCGTTATAGTGGTCAATTGGCATCCATTTATCCAATTGGTCACGATTACAAAACGCATCATTATTATGTGCATCTAAATAACGCAAGAAATACCACGAAGACCCAGCCCATTGTGGCATAGTATCTGTTTCACGCTTTGCCGGTGCCCCGCAACATGGACATGTTGTATTTACCCAATCTGTGGCACGGGCCAATGGACCTTCGCCATCATCTGTTGGGCGATAATCAGACATATATGGTTGCATCAATGGCAATTCAGATTCAGGCACAGGCACCCAACCACATTTTTCACAATGCACCAATGGGATTGGTTCACCCCAATACATCTGGCGTGAAAAACCCCAATCTTTTAATTTATATTTTGTTGTTGCACGCGCAAAACCGTGTTCTGAACCATACTTAATTGCGGCGGCAATTGCGTCTGTTTTATTCATACCGTCCAAGAAAGACGAATTTATATGCAACCCGTCGCCTTCCCATACTTTATCAGGCTCACCCCCGGCCAAGACCGGAATAATATCCAACCCGAATTTTTTTGCAAAATCCCAATCACGACCGTCATGTGCCGGCACAGCCATAATTGCACCAAACCCATAATCCGCCAATACATAGTCCGATATAAAGACCGGAATTTCACGGCCATTAAATGGATTCTTTGCCATAACACCCTGTAATTGTACACCTGTTTTTTCACGTGTTACGTCTGTTCTTTCTATTTCAGATTTTGCACGTGCGGCATCAATGTACGCCCGCACTTCATCTGCATTTTTTATCAAACCAGAATCCAACCATTTTTTAACCAGCGCATGTTCCGGTGCAACAACACAGAACGTAACACCAAATATAGTATCAATACGTGTTGTATAAACGGTCAATATATCATCTGCGACCTGGAAATTAACATCTGCGCCATGACTGCGACCAATCCAGTTTATTTGTTCTGTTTTAACACGTTCTGGGTAATCCACCAATTCCAAATCGTCAATCAATCTGTCTGCATATTTTGTAATTGCCAGATTCCATTGCAGTTTCATCTTTTTTTCAACAGGCCCATGGCAACGTTCGCATTTACCATCTTCCAGTTCTTCATTTGTCAGGTTTGTTTTGCAGTTTGGGCACCAATTCATAGGCAATTCAGATTTATATGCCAATCCCGCCTTAAAGAACTGAATAAACATCCACTGGGTCCACTTAATAAATTCCGGATCAGACGTTGACAGTTTTGATTCAGGATTAAAAGACAATCCCATAATAGAAATATCACGTTCAAAAATCTTAATCAGTTCTGCAACAGATTCACTGGGGTGTTTACCAATTTTTGTTGCATAGTTTTCAGATGAAATCCCCATAGAATCATAACCAATAGGGTACAGTACATCAAACCCACGCATTCTGCGGAAACGCGCCAAAACATCCATACCTGTATATGGCAACATATGACCGACATGCAATCCCGAACCTGATGGGAACGGAAATTCAATCAAATTATAATATTTTGGTTTAGTACCATCATTTTTTGGCACAAACGCACGGGTATCAGCCCACTTTTTTTGCCACTTTGATTCACGTTCATGAATTTTTTTGATATCATCTGCCATAATCTAATCCTATGGTTAGTAAATTCGGACCTGATTTTAATGCGAAAAAGCCTAAAATACAAGAAAAAACCTTGCAACCGTATAATTTTTTGGAATAATTAAAAAAAAGGGTAGTTTATATGAATAAAAAACAAGCAACCATCCAAGAACTACAACAAGATAAACAATCCGCACTGAAACGTGCCCGGGGTTACAAAACCGCATCTATTATTGCCAATTGCTCGGCCGGTGTATCTGCTGCATTTATTTTAATCGGTGCGATAAATAACGATGCAGAAATGACTTTACCCGCTATGTGCATTTGCATATTATGCGCAATAACTGGTGCGGCAAGCGCATATGACGAAAAAAAATATACTGACATGGCACAAAAAATCCAAAGAAAAATAAACCGTATCCAAGGCCGCCAAAAATAAAAAATCCCCCACTTGGGGGATTTTTTTTACAGTCAGGAAGATGAAACTGTTTTTTATTCGGTTGTAGAGTTTAGAAACAAATTCAACCGATTTATCACCTTTGTCATTGCGAGCGGACGCGTGGCAATCCAGTTGATGCATTATTATACTAAGGCCAAATTTACTGGATTGCCGCGGTCATTACACTCCCTCGCAACGACAATAGTGTTTATGTTTTCAAATTACAAAAAATCCCCCACTTGGGGGATTTAGGGACAGGAAACTGAATATATCATATCCACAAAATTCACGATTAGCAAAAAAATGAATTAGAATGATTTAGATAAAAGTAAAAACGATGGCGTAGTGTACAGAAGTTACATGAGCCATCGTTTTTGATTTTAGATGAATTATTATAATTTATTTTACTCAACCAATTTCCAACCGGTAAATGT
>JAZNBN010000019.1:0-13776 GCA_045587125.1 Candidatus Enterousia sp. | reverse complement strand
CGATATTCCTGGGACAGGGAATTTGCCTGGGATACTTCACCAACATAGGCACGCATGTAATTAGATTTTACAGCGGTTAATAATGCGTCATATATTACGTCAAGATATGGGGTGACCAGATTTGGAAAACGAGCAGTTGTGATGTGTTTGTATTTCTTGCACTGACAAAATAAAAAATCCCCCAATTGGGGGATTTTTTTTTACAAATCAAAACTTATTCAGCTTTGGCTTTTTTTGCTGATGTTTTTTTTGCAGGTTTTTCTGCAACTTCTTCTGCTATTTCTTCTACAACTTCTGCAACAGGTGCAACTGCTTTTTTAGCGTTTACATCACGGTCAACCAATTCGATAATTGCCATTGGTGCAGCATCACCATAACGGAACCCAGCCTTTAATACACGTGTATAACCACCTGGACGATTTGCATAACGTTTACCCAAAACGTCAAACAATTTTTTAACAGTTGCCGCAGATGAATTACCCAATTCAGACGCAGTCAAACGACGATTTGCAACCGTATCAACCTTTGCACGAGTAATCAGTTTTTCAACGACACTGCGTAAATCTTTTGCCTTTGGCAAAGTGGTTTTAATCTGTTCTTTTTCAATCAAGTTTTTTGCCAGACCAATAAACAAGGCCTTGCGTGCATTTGTGTCGCGATTAAATGTACGACCTGCTTTCATATGTCTCATAGATTACTCCTTTTTGTTGTTTCTGCCCTACTCTGCCGAGTGGGATCTTTTTGAGACACCACAACCTGACATCACTGCCAGAACCGTGGGAATTAAAATCCTGACATATTCTATACAAATTCTTTGAATTTGCAAGAAAATTTCTACACCATTCCTGATCAGTACCAAGAAATTAAAAAGATAAGATTATTGGAAGCGTTTGAAGCCCCCAACACCCACTTCCTAGTCATTGCTAAGAAATTAAATTATGTGAGATGATTGTTGGTGTTTCACAGTTCCGACGTGTATTGGACATACACGAGGAATCTGTGAACGCCAACAGGCGTCCACAGAATTTAATTTATTTGTATGGGTCTTCGTATTTTTTTGCCAACTCAGCAATATTTTCTGGTGGCCAACCTGGAACTTCCATACCCAATCCCAGTCCCATTGCTTCCAATTGAACTTTGATTTCGTTCAAAGATTTGCGACCAAAGTTTGGTGTTTTCAACATGTCTGCTTCGGTCTTTTGAACCAATTCGCCCAACCAGTTGATTTTGTCGTTCTTTAAGCAATTGTTTGCACGAACAGACAATTCCAATTCATCAACATGTTTCAACAATTTTGGATCAAATGGCAATGCATCTTTTGCTTTATCTTCTTCGCTGCCACCTGTAATTTGTGCAGGATCTTCAAAGTTAATAAATACAACCAATTGGTCTGTCAAAATACGTGCTGCATATGCGATTGCATCTTCTGGAGATACAGAACCGTTTGTTTTAACAGTCAATTCCAATTTATCAAAGTCTGTTGATTGACCAACACGTGTTTCAGAAACACTGCTTGCTACATTCAAAATTGGTGAAAAGATAGAATCAACCGGCATTACACCCAATGGCAAGCCATCTGCATGTTGTGATGCAGGAACATAACCACGACCTGTTGCCAATGTGATTTCCATATCCAGATTTGCACCCTTGTCCAATGTGCAAATTTCTGCATCTTTGTTCATAACTTCTACACCACCAGATGTTTCAATCATACCTGCTGTAACAACTGCTGGACCTTTAACTTTCAAATATGCTTTGTGTTGACCTTCTGTCAGTGCTTTGAAATAAACACCTTTCAGGTTCAAGATAATATCTGTAACATCTTCACGTACACCAGAAATGCTGGAAAATTCGTGCTGAACACCATCAATTTTGATATAGATTGGTGCACAACCCTGTAAAGAAGACAATAATACACGACGTAACGCAGTACCCAATGTCAAACCAAAACCCTTTTCCAAAGGTTCCGCAATCAATGTCGCAATATTAGGATTATATTCATCAACTTTGACAGTCAATTTCTTTGGCTTAATCAAAGTCATCCAGTTTTTTTCAATCATAATGTTTCCTTTTAGCTTAGTTTATCATTTTCGCCAAACGGCCACGCACATCTGTCTGTACGCAGGCACAATTTTATCTTAACATTTTCAGAAAGTCAACAAAATTCAAACGTTTTTTACACTTTATCTTTGACGAATCAGTTGTAATTCCCGCACGGCTCTGGACGGATTTTTAAACAATATTCCCATACCACCTGCATCGTACCAATTGACAATATTTTCATATCTATCGTCAATCAGAACATCCTTAGGTCCCGGGTTCATAAATTCAACTTTATCGCCCTGACATATAAAAACGTTTTTGGGATAAAAATATTGTGAAAAATATTTCTGTATCCATTGCTGTTTTGCATTGATGATTTCTTGAACATACCCTTCACCACCTACAAATTTATCAACACCTGGCACCTTGCTTAACACAAACATTTCGCCACATGATTGCGCATAATCCAGCAACAAATTTATATTCATCACAGGCTTCATATTAAGCCAAAAATTCGGAACTTTTTCAATCGCACGCCAATTACGTTTTTTATTATACAATTCTGCATCCGACAGTAACTTAGAAGATTTATTAACACCACTACTATACCCCGGCACATTTGCCGCCGATGTATCAAAATCTCCCAAGACACCATCAATATCAAAAAATATTTTCATAACAGTTAATGTTCTTTTTGGCTTTGAATTCTATCTAATACAATTTTCATTCTGTTTATATCTGGCATTAATTTTGAACAAACCTCACAATGTGAAACGATTGTTTCCATATTGCTAACTTTATCCTGTAAACATTTTAAATCTTGTCCAGAAATAGCATATTGTTCTTTTATAACATAATTATTTGTACTCATTTTTTTACCTCACAGGCCCAAATTAGAACATATTCACACAAAAAATCAATAAAAAAGTCACACAAACATTTATTCTTCTGATATTTCTACTTCTGCGATAACAACATCATCAGGCTTTATTGTATCATCATACGCAGAATATATAACACCACCGATATTCAACCGCAAAGACCGTTCTGTTGAACTACTCATCGGGACTTTTTCAGTAGACAAACTAATGAAATAATCAGGTTCCCCGTCATGATCTAAATCAAAATTAAGAGATGGAGTTGTAACCTTGGTTCGCCGCATATAAATAACATGTTCACCTGCATGGAAACGACGTCCACATTGTGCGATTTCATACATACCCTCAGGTGCAACTAAATCCTCGGGGCATTCTTCTAAACCTTGAGCTACAAATTCATCATATCCAAAATCACCACCCGGACAATAATGATTTTCAATACACTTTGTACAGTCCGTTGCACTGGGGCCCAAATAATACCCCATTTCACATTTGTAAACACTTGGCAACCATACAGCAATAAATTTTGCAGTTCCACTGTCTGTTCCCAACACATCAACGACACAACTGCCCGCCAAAGAAGCACTATCACCTGGCAAAAACACATCATCCCCAAACACCACCCCAGGTGTCCAAATAAACATTGATAAAAACAAACAAAACAGTCGTTTCATTACCCTGCCACAAAGCCTATAATCCGAATCAGAAAAATACCCTTTCCATATTTTGATAAGATAATAGAACAAATATCCCCATTTTCAACAAAAAATTTTCCCAATTTGGGATTTTAAAATAAATTAGAATGATTTAGATAAAAGCAAAAACAATGGCGTAGTGTACAATGTTACATACCCCCGCCCCTAGGCAATGATAAGAAATTAAATAGAATGGTTTAGATACAAGTAGTGCCGGCAGTGTAGTATACATGAACTGCCACCACTTTCAGGATTAGCGAAGAAATTAAATATAATAGTTTAGATAAAAGAAAAAACGATGGCGTAGTGTACAGAAGTTACATGAGCCATCGTTTTTGCTTTTAGATAAATTATTATATTTAATTTATTTAGACGCGACGTACTTTCTTTGGTCTGCACCCATTATGTGGGATGCGTGTCGTATCAGTGATTGATTGCACAATCAGACCGGCATTTGCCAATCCACGTACAGCAGATTCACGACCCTGACCAATACCACGCATTAAAACATCAACTGTTTTCATACCCATTTCGGCGACTTTTTTACCAACTGCATCTGCAACGATTGTTGCTGCGTATGGTGTGGACTTTTTCGCACCTTTAAAATTATTTGCCCCAGCGGTTGCCCATGTTAAAACAGCACCAGACTGGTCTGTGATTGTAATACGTGTATTGTTGTTTGTCGCAACAACATGTGCAATGCCATGTGATACTTTTTTAACAACTTTCTTTTTAGCTTTTGTAACTGCCATTTTTATTTTTCCTTTTTAGATGTCTTCAATTAACTATGGTGTTAATCTCTACCTTGTTATTAAATTTGATAGAACGTTACAGATGCACAGTTGTTGGCGAGTGTAGTGTACAAAAGTTACATGAACAAGCCAACAACAAGCAGATGTGACGTTATATTAAATTTATTTACCCTTGGTTGCGGAACCTGCGACTACTACACGTTTACCCTTGCGTGTACGTGCGTTTGTCTGGGTACGCTGACCACGAACCGGCAAACGGTTACGATGGCGAATACCACGGTATGCTTTTAAATCTTGCAGACGTTTAATGTTCATTGCAACTTCACGACGAACATCACCTTCTACTTTAAAGTTTTCTTCGATATAATTTGAAATTTTGATAACATCCGCGTCCGTCAAATCTTTTGCGCGCAAACCGTCTTTTAATTTCAACGCTTCACAAATCTGAGCAGCCTTGGCTGGCCCAATACCGTGAATGTACTGCAACGCAATTTCAATGCGTTTTTCTGTCGGAATGTTAACACCTGCTATACGTGCCATTTTTATTTTTCCTTTTTATTTTACTTACACAAAGTATAAGTCCACCTATACTTTGCAACCCAAAACCCACAACATCATAAATGTCTGGGCTATTTCATTTTGCCGAATAATTTTATATAATATTCCGCAAAAGTCAAACTTTTGTTTTGTCCCCGTGGTTTAAAAATTATCCACGGAAACGCCCTTTCTTTTGTGTTTTATTTACAACACCACTGTAATGTTTTGCAACCAAATATGATTGAACCTGATTTACAGTATCTAAAACAACACCTGCAACGATCAAAACACTGGTACCACCAATTGCCAAAGGCATACCAACATGTGTATTCAATATTATTGGCAATACACAAACAACAATCAAATATGCAACACCAATCGCGGTTGTACGTGATACAACATTATCTAAATATTTGATTGTTTGTTCACCTGGACGAACACCTGGGATATATCCACCTGCATTTTTCAGATTATTACTGGTTTCTTCGGAATTAAAGATAACCGCAGTTTGGAAATATGCAAAGAACGCAATCAAAACAGTGAACATGATAATATAAGACCATGTACCGTATGTAAAGAATCCCATGATTGTTTGCACAGTCAAATTATCACTTTGCACAAAACGTTGTATAAACGCAGGCAACATCATGATACTTGAAGCGAACACAGGTCCCATAACGCCAGACATATTGATTTTAATTGGCAAATAAGATGCGTTTGTGTTCATAACACCATTTGCCATAACCTGACGTGGGTACAAAATTTGGATACGACGTTGTGCCTGTTCAAAGAACGCAATCAACGCAACAATACCTACAACGAACGCAACAACCAACGCAATCATTGCAGGCGATATCTGACCAACAGAACCTAATGAAATCAACTGTGCGATTCCACCTGGAACTTCGGCAATAATACCTGCAAAAATCAACAATGATGCACCTTGACCGATACCACGTGCAGTGATTTGTTCTGCCAACCACATAACAAACACGGTACCACCAACCAACGCAATAATCGCAGACAATTCAAACGCAAAACCTGGATTAACAACCGCAGCAACCCCATTAACAGGCGCCATCATTTCCAATCCACGAATCACAGCCCAACCTTGAACCACAGCCAACAATACCGCCAAATAACGTGTATATTGGTTGATTTTCATACGACCAGATTCACCTTCTTTGCGCAATTCACCCAATGATTTACTGGTTGCGGACAACAATTGCAAAACGATAGACGCAGAAATGTATGGGAAAATATTCAATGCCAACACAGACATACGTGACAAAGAACCACCACTGAACATATCAAACATACCCATCATTCCATTATCACCTTGGAACAAATGCAACACAGCAGATGCATTAACCCCAGGCAGTGGAATAAACGACCCAATACGATAAACAATCAGTGCCCCCAACGTAAACAGAATTCGTTTCTGTAAATCACCAAGATTACCGAAAAAGCGTTGTAACAATTTCATTGTAAGTGAATTTTAACCGTTGCTCGGGTGTCTGGTCCCCCAGACACCCGAATGTTATTTTTAGTTATTTTTAATAGAACCACCAGCTTTTACAATTGCTGCTTCGGCTGATTTAGACCATTTTTCTGCAACAACGTTAACAGCTGATTTGATTTCGCCTTTGGCCAAAACTTTCAAACCGCTCATTTTGCGATTGATAATTTTTGCAGCCAACAAAGAATCAATTGTGATTGGTGCAGACGCATCAATTTTACCACTGGCGATGAATTTTTCGATATCACCTAAATTGATTGTAACATATTCTTTTGCGAAAGGATTGTTAAAACCAAATTTTGGGAAACGACGCAAAATTGGCATCTGACCACCCTGGAATGTCGCCTGTTTACGTGAACCACTGCGTGCCTTTTGACCTTTGTGACCACGACCGGCTGTTTTACCAGAACCAGATCCCATACCACGACCAACGCGAGTTGCACTTTGACGTGCACCGTAATTATCCATCAATGCATTTAATTTCATTTCTTTTTCCTTTTGTCCTATAACTACCTATGTAGTTCTTTGTCGCACAAAAACAAGATATGTTTTCGTACTCGGTTAAATTTTTATTGGTTAACAACCTCTACCAAATGAGAAACTTTGGCAATCATACCACGAACAGATTCACTGTCTGTGATTTCTTTGGTTTTACCAATGCGACCCAAACCCAATGCTTTCACAATTTTGATTTGTGCTTCTGGGCGACCGATTGTACTTTTAACTTGTTTTACAATTATTTTTGCCATAATTCAAACTCCGTTTATTTTCTATCTGTACCCAGATTATTTATCTTCTGTCGCAACAGCTGGTTCTAATTTTTTACCATCACGACCTGCGATGATTTCAGCCACTGTTTTACCACGACGTGCTGCCACTGTTTTTGGGGAATTCATTTTATTGAATGCCAAGAACGCAGCACGAATCATGTTGTTTGGATTATTAGAACCTTGTGATTTTACAACAACGTCCTGAACACCCAAGCATTCAAACACTGCACGCAAAGCACCACCTGCAATGATACCAGTACCTGGAACTGCACTACGTACAACCAATTTACTTGCACCGTATTTAGCAGCACTGTCATGATGCAATGTACGACCTTCTTTCAGTGGTACACGAATCATTTTTGCTTTTGCTGCTTTTGTTGCTTTTTGTACAGCACTTTGAACTTCCAGTGCTTTACCTTTACCGAAACCTACACGACCAGATTTGTCCCCGACAACAACCAATGCTGAGAAGGACATATTACGACCGCCTTTTACAGTTTTTGATACACGGTTGATAGAAACCAATTTATCTACCAAATTATCCGTCTGTAATTTTTTATCATCAAAACGTGCCATTATAATACTCCGTTTATTTCAATTATATTCTAACGCCGCCTGCACGGATTGCTTCGCACAGTGCCTTTACACGACCATGATAGCGATAACCACCACGATCAAAATAACAGTTTTCTGCAATTTTTGCAGCGACAACACGTTCAGCGAATGCCTTGCCAACCAATTCTGCACCTGCGACATTCCAACCCTTGCCTGCAAAACCTTTTTCTTTAGATGAAGCAGCACAAATTGTGTGTCCCTTGGTATCATCAATTGCCTGGATTTCAATATGGCGTCCAGAACGGAATACTGACAAACGAATTTTGCCAGGATTTTTTCTTTTCAACGCACCACGGTTTGCCAGTGTACGTCTTTCTTCTGTAGATAAATGTTTCAACATTTTCTTTTCCCTTTTTTCCGATTTCCGTAACAGCGGAAATCAAAGTTAATTATTATTTCTTCTTACCTTCTTTGCGGCGGATTCTTTCGCCCTTATAGAAGATACCTTTACCTTTATATGGATCTGCTTTACGAACTTTGTGAATTTTATCAGCAAATTGACCAACCAAGCATTTATCCATACCTTTGATTGTAAATTCTGTTGGTGCGTCACCCATAACAACAGTCAATCCTGCTGGGATATCCATGATAACATCATGGGAATAACCTGCAACCAAAACCAACTGATTACCCTTGACAGATGCACGATAACCAACACCTTTCATATACATTGCCTTTTCAAAGCCCTTTGATACACCTTCGACCGCATTACGAACATTGCGAGCCATTGTACCCCACATAGTTCTTGATGCCTTGTCTTCTGCATCTTTTGGATTGATAACAACCTGTGCTTCTTCGATTACGATATCGACCAAGCCAGCATTTTTTGTATCCAATGGCAATTTAATTTCACCTTTTGGGCCTTTTACGACCAAGACGTTGTCAGCAATTGCGACAGAAACGCCTTCACTTAATTTAACTGGATATTTTCCTGCACGAGACATAACTTTTACCTCACTTCTATTAGATAACCTTGCACAATACTTCGCCACCGACATTCATCAAGCGTGCCTTGTGATCGGTCATAACGCCGTTTGGTGTAGATACGATTGCAATACCCAAGCCATTCAAAACTTTTGGCATCTTTGCACTGCCAGAATATACACGACGTCCTGGCTTAGATACAACAGAAATTTCCTGGATAGCACCGTTTCCGCCAACATATTTTAAATCAACAACCAAATTTGAACGATGTTCGTCAATTTGATTGACACGGAAATCAGTAATAAAACCTTCTTCTTTTAACACAGACAAAACTGCTGCACGCAATTTGCTGTTTGGAACGACGATTGTTTCTTTACCTGCATTTTGACCGTTACGGATACGGGTAATCATATCGCCGATTGGGTGTGATAGTGACATCTTTTTTTACTCCTTAACGTAACAGGGATTTGCCCTGCACTGTTTCTACAACTGCATTGTCCACAGTTGGGTTCTTTTATTTTACCAGCTTGATTTACGTACGCCTGGCAATTTACCTTCACTTGCCATTGTACGCAACTGCTGACGGCACAGACCGAACCAGCGGGAAAATCCACGGGAACGACCGGTAACACTGCAACGATTACGCAAACGTGTTGGGTTTGCATTACGTGGCAATTTTGCCAACTTTTTCATTGCTTCAATACGTTCTTCTGGTGTCGCATTTACAGACATTTTTGCCTTGATTGTTTCACGCTTTTTAGCATACTGCGCAACCAGCTTTTCACGTTTATGTTGTTTGTTTATCAACGCTAATTTAGCCATTTCTTTTACCTTTGTTTATTATTTTAAAACCAATGGCAAGCCGATTTTAGTCAGCAATGCACGTGCTTCATCATCTGTTTTCGCTGTTGTTGCAATAACGATATCCATACCACGGATAGCATCAATTTTATCAACAGAGATTTCTGGGAAAATCAAATGTTCTTTGATACCAAATGCGTAATTACCACGACCATCAAACTTTGATTTTGACAGACCACGGAAGTCTTTTACACGTGGCAATGCAACTGTGATCAGTTTATCCAAGAAATCATACATTCTTTTACCACGCAATGTAACCTTGGTACCAATCGCCTGACCTTCACGCAAACGGTATGTAGCAATTGATTTTTTTGCACGTGTAACAACTGATTTTTGGGCAGCAATCGCTGTCAAATCAGCAACCGCAGCATCTAATTTCTTTTTATCAGATACCGCTTCACCAACGCCCATGTTCAAAACAATCTTGGTCAGTTTTGGAACTGCCAATGCATTTGTGTAACCGAATTCTTTTACCAATTCAGGCACAATTTCTTTTTCATAAATTTCACGCAATCTGCTTTGCATTTCTTTTTTCCTTAATGTTGTGTCCCCGTAACAGCGGGCAACAATTTACTTCTTATATTTCCGCACCAGATTTTTTTGTAACGCGAACTTTTTTACCCGCTTCTACTTTGTATCCAACGCGTGTTGCAGTCTTAGTTTTTGGATCAACCAATGCAACATTGGAAACATGAATTGGGGCTTCGCGGTCAATGATGTGACCTGGTTGTTCTTGTGTTGGTTTGATATGCCATTTACGACGATTGACACCTTCAACCACAACACGTGATTCAGACGGGCGCGCTTCCAGCACTTTACCTTTGACGCCTTTGTATTTTCCCGAAATAACTACGACTTCGTCGCCTTTTTTAATTTTCATTTTGTGACCTTCCATCTGTTATTAGATTACTTCCGGTGCCAAAGACACGATTTTCTGTACATCGTATTTACGACGAACTTCACGAGCAACCGGCCCAAAAATACGTGTTCCGATTGGTTCAAAGTTGTTTTTGTTAATTAAAACAACTGCGTTATCGTCAAAACGGATAATAGAACCGTCTGGGCGTTTTACTGGGAACTTTGTACGAACGATGATTGCACGTTGTACAGTACCTTTTTGAACCTTGCCACGTGGAATGGCTTCTTTAATGGCAACAACAATTTTGTCACCAACTGTTGCATAGCGACGATGTGAACCGCCCAAAACCTTGATACACATAGCTTTACGTGCACCAGAGTTATCTGCAACTGTCATAACTGTTTCATTTTGAATCATAACTTTAATCCTTTTCCTGCAGGCGGGGCCATCCCCCACCGCTTTGTTATAGGTCCCGACTGTCGTTTTTTTATTTCAATCCCGATACGACCTCAAAGAACCTGTTGATTATTTAGTCAACTACTTCTACTGCATCGTCTTTGGAAACACCAACGCGTCCCTTTACAACCCAAGATTTTGTCTTAGAGATTGGACGATGTTCTTCTATTGCAACGATTTCACCAATTTTATATTCATTGTTTTCATCGTGTGCTTTGTACTTTTTGTTCTGCTTTACAAACTTACCGTACAATGGATGACGGAAACGACGTTCCACTTCTACAACGACAGTTTTGTCGCTGGCTGTACTGATAACTGTTCCTTGCAGTATACGTCTTGGCATAACTATTATCCCTTATACTGTTGCTTAACCCACGGTTTTTACGACATTTTTTATCATAAACCTATGGATTAAATGTGTTCTTTTATTTTTCTGACCCTGCATATAATATCTAAAAATTTAGAAATCTCAACAAAAATCAGCAATTTTTTTAATTTTTTGCTGCACGCAGTTTTGTTTTTACTCGTGCAATTTCACGACGGGTCTGACGCATAACATGTGTTTTTGGCATCTGACCTGCTGCATGTTGAAAGCGTTGATTCATTTGTTCTTTTTTCAAATCAGTCAATTTGCTTTCCAATGCTTCTGTCGTCAAAGATTCATTTTTTACTTTTTTTTCTGCCATTTTAGCTACCTTTTTTGCCTTGCCCCAAGGAAAAAATCCTTGGGAATGCAATTATGTTAGTTCACTTTACGTTCAACAACTTTTGTTTTGACTGGCAATTTTGCTGCAGCCAATGCAAATGCTTCGTATGCAACTTCTGGTTTTACACCGTCTAATTCGAACATAATACGACCTGGTTTTACACGGCAAATCCAGTATTCAACAGCACCCTTACCTTTACCCATACGAACTTCGGCTGGTTTCTTGGTAACAGGAACATCTGGGAATACACGAATCCACAGTTTACCCATACGTCTCATATGACGTGTAATCGCACGACGAGCTGCTTCAATTTGGCGTGCAGTAACACGTTCTGGTGACATCGCTTTCAATCCAAAAGAACCGAATGCTAATTCACTGCCACCTTTCGCAACGCCGTGAATACGGCCTTTGTGTTGTTTGCGAAATTTTGTTTTCTTTGGCATTAACATGATACAAATCCTTCAATTTAATAATTTTCAAATTATTATTTGTGCTTTCTTTCGCTGCTGCCAGCATATTCTGCCGGTCTTGCCATTTCAGAAGCCAATTTTTCTTTATTTACAACATCACCTGTGTAAATCCAAACTTTTACGCCGATTACACCGTATGTTGTTTTGGCTTGAATTGACGCATAGTCAATATCTGCACGCAATGTATGCAATGGGATACGACCTTCGCGGATTTGTTCGCTACGTGCGATTTCAGCACCATTCAAACGACCAGAGCACATAACTTTGATACCCTGTGCGCCTGCTTTTTGAGCATTTTGTACAGCTTTTTTCATAGCACGTTTAAATGATACACGGCCTTCAATTTGCTGTGCAATGTTTTGCGCAACCAATTGCGCATTCAGGTCCGGACGGCGAACTTCGTAAATATTTACGACAACTTGGTCATTTTTAACCAATTTCTTGATATCATTACGCAATGTTTCGATATCAGCACCGTTCTTACCAATAATCATACCCGGTCTAGAGGTATGAATAGTCACGACAACTTTCTTAGCAAAACGTTCAATAACAACTTTTGCCAATCCAGCTTTCTTTAATTTCTTTTCAATAAATTTGCGGATTTTAACATCTTCTGCCAACAAAGCAGCATAATCTTTTTTACCCGCAATCCAACGTGAATCTGTAATCTTGTTGATAAATTCACGTAATGAAATTGGTGATACTTTCTGTCCCATTTTCTTTTTCCTTAATTTTAGTGGGGGCGTTCTTGAAGTGTTTCCACTTTATTCAGGAATTTTCATTCCATACCGCCCGCCACGACTTGTTTTATTTTGTTGTTTCTTTTTTTACTTTTTTCTTAGATGGTGCCACACCTGATTCCAAAACGATTGTCAAATTTGAAAAAGGTTTCAGAATTGGACGTGCGCTACCACGTGGACCTGCCATAATGCGTTTCATTGTCAATGCTTTGCCACACCAAATTTCTTTGACGAACAAAGTATCTACTGGCAATTTTTTGTTGTGTTCTGCATTTGCAACCGCAGACAACAAAGTTTTCAGCACTTCACCAGATACACGTTTTTTTGAAAACTTCAACACATCAACTGCACGTTCTACTGGCAAACCGCGAACCATATCGCATACCAGATTCAGCTTTTGATGGCTAACACGGATCATTTTATTAAATGCACGTGCTTGATTTTCTTTAATTCCATATCTTGCTGTCATAACTTACCACCCTTATTTTTTGCCTGCTGCGGCTTTTTTATTAGCGGCATGGCCTTTAAAAGTACGTGTTGGTGCAAATTCACCCAATTTATGTCCAATCATATCTTCTACGATTGACACAGGGATAAATTTATTACCATTGTGAACTTCGAATGTCAAACCGACCATTGGTGGCACAATTGTACTACCACGAGACCATGTTTTAATTGGTTTACGGTCATCTTTTTCATTTGCCACTGCTGTTTTTTTCAAAACAGATGGATGAACATAAGGACCTTTCCATACTGAACGAGACATCATTTACTCCGTTTATTTCTTATTATTTCTTTTTCGCCAAATGTCTGCTGCGAATTATCATCTTAGCAGTACGTTTATTGCTACGGGTACGATATCCCTTGGCTGGAATACCTGTACGTGATACCGGTTCGTGGCCCTTAGAGTGACCATTACCACCACCCATTGGGTGATCTACTGGGTTCAT
>JAZNBN010000018.1:0-13553 GCA_045587125.1 Candidatus Enterousia sp. | reverse complement strand
GATTTAAAAGTTGATACCTACAGAAGTAGTGGTGCGGGCGGACAGCATGTTAATAAAACAGAAAGTGCTATTAGAATAAGTCGGAGGCCAAGCGGTCTTAGGAAGACAATTTTCATTTTCAACTCCTTGGCTCACAGAACGACATGGCTACGATCCGACTTGATTTAAAAGTTGATACCTACAGAAGTAGTGGTGCGGGCGGACAGCATGTTAATAAAACAGAAAGTGCTATTAGAATTACACACCTGCCAACTGGAATTGTTGTTCAATGCCAGAATGAAAGGAGCCAAATTCAAAATCGTGAAATGGCTATGAAAATGTTACGCAGTAAATTGTATGAATTAGAACTGCAAAAGCGTGCCGCCGAAGAAGATGCCGCCAAGGCCGCACAAAAGAAAATCGAATGGGGCAGTCAAATCAGAAACTATGTATTGTACCCATACCAATTGGTCAAAGATGTCAGAACAAATGTTGAAAAGACAGATTCTGATGCGGTCTTGGATGGTGATTTAGACGATTTTATGTTGGCTTGTCTGCAACGGGTATGGCAGATATAACTTGACTTTTAATAAAAACAAATCAAAATATTTCTACTTAAAATAACGGATTATAATATGAATAAAGAAACTTTTTATTTATACAAAAATGCAATTCAAGCATTGTATCCAGATGCATGGAATTTTTCTGTACCAAAAAACGCGGGCAGCCAAAATAATATTGTGTTTGCAAATGTTGGTAAAAAATGTATAGCGTTCAAATTTGGTGACAAAAAGTTGGTTCAAAAGAACGAAGCAGTCAGTAAATTATACAGAATGCGTGGAATACCTGTACCACAAATAACAGCACGTTGTAAAAATGGTTTATATTTTGAAGAGTACGAGAAAATTAAAGGGTTGTCTTTGCACGAAGCTATTCATCGTGGTATGACCAAAGAACAAATAAAACAGGTTTATCGTGATGTTATTATATGTTTTGGAAAGATGAATAATGTACATCCATGTTATGTAAATTCTAATTTAACCAGTTCAGTCCACGAAGTTGAGAAAATCAATATTTCAAATGCCAATGGAAAATTGGTGGGAAATATTTTCAAATGTTTGATATATTTATTAAATATTGGACGCGACAAGGCTTTGTATCATTCTTGTATAACACCCGAGAATATTATTGTTGATAAGGATGGTAAATTTGAAAGTTTTATTGATGTAGACAGTGTGAACATTTGTTCAAAGGAATACGCATTTCAAATGATGGCGACCAAGTATCATGAATTGGGATTTGATATAAATGATTTGATAACATTTTATCGCAATACAACCCATGATTTGCTGCAAGAAAAATCAATACAAAGAAACATTAACATGTTGGCATCAGGCAAGAAATTATTGTGGCAAATGTCGCAACGGAAAAAAAGTAAATAAAGCACCCTGCCTGTACTTGCATTTTAATGCAAAAAATATATAATTGTGACGTGTGCCCATAGCAGAACTGGATAATGCGTCACCCTCCGAAGGTGAAGATTGTGGGTTCGAATCCCGCTGGGCACGCCATGTATTTATTTCTTTTTTCTGTAACTAAATATCTTTTTCCCCAGCACATATATTTCACGTCTGCCGTCGTCAAAACGTTTTTTATATATCAGTTCGCGGTATTCAGGATGACAAAACAAGAAAAAATTTCCCCTGACAATGGTTTTAATTTGTTGTTTTGTGAATCTGGTATGTAAAACAGATTTAGAAAATAACCCTGCATTCTTTCGGAGCCACATAAATATACTATATTTATCATCAGGCTGTTCAAACGATTTGTTAAACAAATATATAAAATTATATATAAGATGCCTATGTTGAAAAACATCTTTATCCGCAGTATTTGCAAAATTCGCTGTCTTTAAAATGTTTATTTTATAATCCAACATTTTTAATCTGGACAATACCTTTTCATGATTAAGTGTTACAGAATCCAGTGAACCAGGTCTGTTATAAATATAATTATAAATTGCGTTATCAACACATACAATTGATGGATAACGAACACAGACCATAGATAAAAATACAGAATCTTGACCGGTTATTACGTCTGTTGGATATCGTAATGTGTATTTATTTAAAAAATCTTTCAGAAATATCGCTGTTTGATGTTCACTGGTAAAACAAAAGCGATTTTTTTCTATTTTTGTATTTAAATCGCTTAGGCGTGTTTGTTTGGTTAAAACATCGAATATTTTATACCTGCCTTTGGCAATGTCGGCCTTTGTTTCTGTGGCACGAATATACAGTTTTTCATAAAAGTCTAAATCAACCCAATCGTCGGGATCAACAAATCCCAAATATCGCCCAGTTGCGTGTTTTATGCCCAAATTGCGTGCCACCGCCACACCTTGGTTTTTAGAGTGGGTAAATAATTTTATACGTTTGTCTTGTTTCGCATAATCTTGCAAAATTTTAAGTGTATTATCTGTTGATTTATCATCAATACAGATTATTTCAATATCGTGCAGTGTTTGATTTATCAGTGAATCTAAACATTTCTTAACATATTGTTCAACGTTATAACATGGCACAACGACTGATACAGTTGTCATATAACATCCCCTTTTTTGTGTTTGTTAACAAAAAGAAACGACTGTCAGATTGACAGTCGGGAAGTTAAGACAATCATATAAGCAAATGACCCCACTGGTTTTCGGGTAGGCCCTGTTTTATAGCCAGTGACTTCCCGACATATGCGTATATATCGAGAAATGTGTTGCATAAAATGCATCACGATCGGATTACGACGTGTTGTACGCCGTGCTTATACGGGGTGTCTTACGTCCCGCGAACCCCATCCCTGGGATTCTGGTTAGAATGTTATATTATTCGGAAAATCTTTGCAAGTTGTAAAATATCCTTGAAGGCATGGGAATATTTGACTATGCTTTATTGCAACCCAAGGAAGATATTATGCGTATGCGTTTTGTGATATTTTTACCGATTTTTATTTTAACCGCATGTAACAGTGTTTATGTAAAACCTGAGTCTGTTACGAATGGTAGTACTGTTTATGTGGAACTTCCTGGATTTGCAATGCGACACTTTGTCAAAGATAAATTACGTGAACGTGGGTACAGGGTTGTTACAGGCAAGGCTGTAACGGATAATATTTTAGATTCGGATGATGGTGATGCTGAAGTTGGTTTGTATTCTGTCCCCAGTGATGCACAATATTCTGTACGTGTCAAAGAACGTCAGGAAATATTTGCACCGGTTTGGTGTGCATTTAATGGATTATGGTGGATGCGGTTTAATATGACAATTGCAGATCAAACAAGTGGCGAAGAAATTATGTCTTGGTTTGGTTATGGTTGCGTAAACAGTTCAATCAGAAAATTTGATAAAATACTGGATGAAATGGAACGAAAATAAAAATCCCCAATTTGGGGATTTTTTTTTTATGGGTTGCAAAGAATTTTATTTATGTGTATTATTCTAAACAAGGACTCGGTGTGAATTGAGTTCGGGGCTGTCGAAAGCCATATAGAGCTCGGTGCGAAAGCATCGTTATTAAAAATTCTTCGGTGCTTTTGCATCGTCTTGTCCCCTGTCGTATGGAATGTCGGGGAGCTGTTGGTGTATACAATACGATTATCGTACGATTTTCGAAAGACCAGCAGAAGTCACTAGCTCTATGATTTTTCGAACTCCCCGGCCGCCAATTCAACGGCGGTCTTTTAATACATAACCAGGAGGACGAAAAAATGTTCAAAATTTTATTTATGTTAATCTTTATAACAGTGCCATATCCGGCGTTATCCGCACTTAAATACGGTGTGCGTATGGAATGTTTTTTGGATACGCAGGGTAACGATACATATTGGTATTGTGGTGGTGGCCAAAGCAGCTGTGCGAAAGTTGGAATGCATAACAACGATAACCGCACATATTATTCTAGTGGACAGGCACATACTTTTGATAACAAAACATATGTTTGTTGTAATGCGACAGACACTAGCAAAGGAGTGTTTAAGGAAATAAAGAATGATAGTGACAATGGTATAACATGGCAAAATACTAGTAATGGCAGTACTGCATATTACACAAAAACAGTTGTTGTAGATTTGCCAGGTGGCGGAAAGTGTACATATACGGCAAAATTTAATGGATGTGGTACAGAACTAACAAAACCATGTACCGAACCTACAAACTGTACAGATGGATACATCTTGCGGAATGGTGTATGTATTGAACCATGTCCAAACGGTTCGGATTTTGAAAGCACAACATCAAATAAATGTGTTGAATGCCCAACAACAGTGTACCAAGGTTCAGTAAACGCAGAGGAAACTTCGTATTGTTTAAAATGTGACAAAGACAAGCAATTTTTTGATAAAGAAAATGATAAATGTATAGATAAAAAAGATATGAACACAGTAAGTCGTCAGACAATGGCAAAATGCTTCATGTGTAATAACAATGAGAATTTCAAACAATGTGTGGCGTGTGTTGATGATGGAAATTGTGCGGATGACATAAAAAAATCGTGTAATTTAAACGAATAAACTTTTAATCATGTCTCTGTCATTAATACAGTTAAAAAAATCCCCAAATTGGGGATTTTTTTATTCGTCGATTGCACTGTATTCACAGAAGCCTTCGTTTGTATCACAGCGTGCAGTTACACCTTCGCTGATAAAGTAACCTTGGTCATGTAAACATGCAGGACATACTTTTGGTGCTTCTGTGCCAATGTGCCACATACCGCAATTTGTGCAACGCCACATTACGATTTTATCTTGTTTGAATAATGTGCCTGCTTCTATTGCTTCGGCCAGTGCACGAAAGCGTGCTTCGTGATAACGTTCTGCATAACCGATGTTTTTCAAGATTTCTGCGATTGCAGGAAAACCTTCTTGGGCGGCAATTTGTGCGAATTTTGGATACATTTCTGTATTTTCTTCGTGTTCACCGTATGCAGCAGCCTGCAAATTTTCCAATGTTGTGCCGATTTTGCCAGCTGGGAATGCGGCTGTGATTTCCAAATCACCACCTTCTAAGAATTTAAACAAACGTGATGCGTGTTCTTTTTCTTGTTCTGCTGTTTCTAAAAAGATTTTTGAGATGGCCTGGAATCCTTCTTTTTTAGCGGCAGACGCATAAAATGTATAACGGTTACGTGCCTGGGATTCACCGGCAAATGCAATCAACAGATTTTTTTCTGTTTGTGTACCTTTTAATGATACCATGGTATAGTTCTCCTTTGTTGTTTGTTTCTGGTGAGATTTTAACAAAGAAAATACTAAATTGCAAAAAATTATTTTGGATTATGTACCAAATCCAGAAATTGCTTTTCAATTACAGATATTAATTCCGCAATACCAATGCGGCCGGCTGCACTGATTGTTACAATTTGTGGCTTTTTCTTGCGGCCAAACGATTTTTTAAATTCGCCAAGTCTTTCTGTTAAAACGTCCGGGTCAATTGCATCAGTTTTGTTTATAACAACAATTTCTGGTTTGTTTGTTAAATCGCCACCATAAGAATCCATTTCATGACGAATGGCCTTGTAACGTGTACCCCAGTCAGTTTCTGTACCATCAATAACATGTAATATCATTTTAGTGCGTTCTGCGTGGCCCAAAAATCTGTCGCCCAGACCAACACCGGTATGTGCACCTTCTATTAAACCAGGTAAATCAACCAATACAAATTCACGGTCGTGTGCGTACATAACCCCCAATTGCGGATTCAGGGTTGTAAATGGATAGTTCGCAATCTTTGGACGTGCCGCAGTTACCGCAGATAACAATGTTGATTTACCGGCATTTGGAAAACCGACCAAACCGATGTCTGCAATCAATTTCAGACGTAATACAACCGTTCTTTCTTCGCCAGGCAGACCGTCATTTGCCTGTTTCGGTGAACGGTTTGTTGGACTTTTAAAGTGTAAATTACCCCAGCCACCATTACCACCACGTGCAGCACGATATTCCATGCCATCAACATTTAAGTCTGCGTATTCAATTTCTTCGTTTTCAGATAAAATTACCGTACCGGTTGGGACAGGCAAAACCAATGTTTCACCAGATGCACCCGTACGCATTTTACCCATGCCATTTTCACCACGTTGGGCAACGAATTTAGTTTTATAACGATAATCAATCAATGTATTTACATTTGGTACAGCAACAAATACAACATCACCGCCACGTCCACCATCACCACCATTTGGACCACCAAATTCAATGTATTTTTCACGGCGAAAACTGGCGGAACCGTTACCACCATCACCTGCTTTGATAGATATTTTTGCACGATCTAAGAACTTCATATTTTTACCTTTTGTGTATATTATAACTTAAAAACTTGCAATTTCCAGTCCAAAAGACTATAATTGCCATGCCGTATAGCGGTGATGATTCTGAAACCGTTGTGCAATAGTCATTTTGGACTGGGGGGCGGTACCCCACAGCTCCACCATGATTTAATATGATTGGTGTCATATTTAGTTATGGGGCTGACATAGTTTCGACAGGTGATGAAAGACAAACTGGCTGAATCCGACGTGGTGTCGTAAAATACCAAATAAAAACTGAATGGCGATAGAATCGCTGCGAACGACAATGTTCGCATTGCAATGGCTGCCTAAGATGGCACAGAATATGACTGGCGATTGTTGGTTGTATTCATTTTAGCGATTGCGGGGTCGTCGGGTACCTGGCACCAGAAACCCGACATAAAAAACATAAAAATATACATTTGTAAGAAAGGAAAATAAAATGTTCGGAAAAATTAAAAAAGTATTCTTTACAGGCGTATTTGGTGTCTTGTATATATCTTTTGTTGCTCAATTGGTTTATGTACTGGGTTGGGTTGCAGGTATTCAAAACAAAATGATTGCGATGGCAATATTGACACTGGAATGGATGATTTTAATTGCAGCACGTTACCTGTCAAAACGTTCAAGTAATACGGCACAGAAAAATAACTTTCGCCGTCATTAAAAACAAAACCGCCAATTGGCGGTTTTTTTGTATAAAAATTTCATAGTTCTTGAAAACTTAGAAAAATGTATTATATTTGTTAGGCTATGAAAAATTATATACTGCCATTTCGTGATTTTGTTGTATCGCCGGGACTGACTGTGCCGGTATTGGTTGAAAACCCATTGTCTGTTAATTGTGTCAAGGCAGTTACAAAATCTGGGGCACAAAAAATTGTTTTAGTTCCACAGAATACATGGACATATCCAAACAGCGAATCCGATATTTATAAAGTCGGTACAATTGGTGATATTATCCAGGTCTTGACTATGCCAGAAGGTGCAATTCATATTTTGATTCGTACAACGGATGCGGTGTCTTTGCATGATATTGATATAAACGATGGAATTTTTACCGGCAATACAGAACCAATAGTAATCACAGATGATATGAATGATGCCAAAACATTGATGTTGCGTGATATGTTGGCTGATAATATGAACGCATTAGGAAATGCGACACGTAAATTTAAAACAGATAAATTACGCAACGTTATTACTAATTATCCCCTGCCCGCATTTGTTGATGCAGTTATTCAAACAGCGGGTATTGATACAGATATTGCGATTAAGGTTTTGTCTGCAACATCGTGGCAGGAAAAACTGACCATATTACTAGAAGCAATTAAATTTATGCAAGAATCTGCTAAGATAGAAGAAAGTATCAACAAACGTATTCATCAACAAATGGAATCTGGTCGACGTGAAGCAATATTGCAGGAAAAAATGCGTGCATTGCAACACGAACTGGGCGAAGATGATGCCGAGGTTGATACAAACAATATTCGTAAAAAAATTCTGCGTTCTGCAATGCCCAGTGAAGCCAAGGAAAAGGCGTTGTCTGAATGGAAACGTATGCGTTCTATGTCACCTATGTCTAATGAAGGTGGTTTGTTAAAGACATATTTAGATGAATTGTTGGCTATGCCATGGGAAAAAGCAGATGCACAACCTATTGATTTGGTAAATGCACGTGCGGTTCTGGATTCGCAACATTCTGGGATGGAAGCTGTTAAAGAACGCATATTGGAACATATTGCTGTTATGAAGAAAACCAATTCTAATCAAGGCAGCATTTTGTGTTTTGTTGGGGCACCTGGGGTTGGTAAAACATCATTGGGAAAATCAATTGCCCAGGCTTTGGGTCGCAAATATCATCGCATATCTTTGGGCGGTATTTCAGATGAGGCACATTTCCGTGGACACCGTAAAACATATATCGGTGCACAGTCTGGGCGTATTATGGATGCACTGAAACGATGCAAAACAAATAATCCAGTGATTGTATTAGATGAAATTGATAAAATGGGACGTGATTGGCGTGGTGATCCTGAATCAGCCCTGTTGGAAATATTGGACCCAGAACAAAATAAAACATTTCGTGATCATTATTTAGAAGTGGATTTTGATTTGTCTAATGTATTATTTATTGCGACTGCTAATACTTTAAATCTATCGAACGCTTTGAAAGACCGTATGGAAATTATAGAAATTCCAGGGTATTCAATAGATGAAAAGATAAAAATTGCACGTGAACATTTAATCGGTCGGGCCGCCAAGGATACAGGGTGGTTGGCTGATAATGTGGTCATTTCTGATGATGTGTTACGTCATATTATTCAGAAATACACATCTGAACAAGGTGTACGTGAAGTACAACGTGAATTAACGGCTGTGTTGCGTCGTGAATTGTTGGAAAACGATTGTGCGGATGTCAAAACAGAATTTACAATTGATAAAATTGATAAGTTATTGTCTGTGCGTAAATCTGCCGGATTTAGCAAGAAAATTGGCTTTGGTTTAAACGCATAAAATCAATCAAAAAATAAAAGGAAATACAAATGAATGCATTTGAAAAATTTTTGGCATGTATCTATGTACTAAGATACACTGACAAAAATAAGAAAAGCATAATGAGAAATAAAAAAAATAATGGTGATATTTTATATTCTGTAAATGACGCTGATATAATTATGAGTGTTGGTGAATATATACCAACATATCCAAAAAAAGAAAAAGATTATCGATTTGATGCTACAATCCATCAACCTGGGCATAAACTGGAAAACAAACGAGTGCTTTTAGGCGGTTTGGTGGCAAGACAATTGTATGCAAAAATAGCACATGCTTATAAATATAGCGCGTACCAAAAATGATACTGATTATAAATACTTCTGGTGGAAATTTAGAATTTGTATTGGGTGATAAATACAAATCTGTTGCGGTGGAAAAACAATCTGTGGCATTGCCAATAGAAACAGAAAAATTTTTACAGGAATCAGACGTAACATGGAATGATATCAGTGCAATTGGTGTTGTAACAGGACCTGGCAGCTTTACAGGGATTCGTTTGGGAATCGCCTATGCCAAGGGAATTGCAATGGGATTAAAAATACCTGTGATTGGTATCAGTGCTTTTGATTTGTATTTAGCACAAAACCCAGATGCGTTTGTTGCGATTGATTCTGGACGTGGCGATTTCTTTGTTGCAGCAGATAATTTAGAACCGCAAATCATGGACATAGACGAATTGGAAACAAAACAGATGGAATGGCCACGCACAGTTGGACATAAACCATTTGATTTAAAATTAGGAACAGGTGTTGTTCAAAAAATATTAGAATTGGGAAAATTGGAGCCTGTGGTGCCAATGTATCTACGCCCCAGTTACGCAGAACAAAACAAAAAGGACTGAAAATATGACACAAAAAGATGCTGTGAATAATTTATTAAACAGTGTTGAAAAGTATGCCGACACAATACGATATACGGTAACCGGTGTTTCTGAATCGGGGTTGGTTGCACATTTTTATTCAATTAATACACCAGAAATTAGTGCGGTTATACGTTCATTCGTAAATAAAAAACGCGAAAAACCTGCACGATTTGTTTTAAGAATAAAAGATATATTGTCTGGTGAACAGTTTGAAGTTGCCGATAATACAGCATATGATGCATACCATAAAGTTTGCTGTGCATATCAAAAGCATATAAGGCATATTGGAGCACGCAAAAAAACACAAGGTACACGTATCAGTGCGCCAGATCCAATGTCTTATGTAACCAAACAATTGCTAGCGAAAACAAAATGCTAAAAGATATTGCAAATTTACATGCAAAGTGTTTTCCAGAAAAACCATGGTCCAGCCATGATTTTGAAGATTTGAAAAAATCTGGCTGTGAAGTTATCGCCAGTCAAAATGGTTTCATTGTATACAGACAAACATTGGACGAAGCAGAAATAATAACTATTGGTGTTCACCCAGATGCCCGACGAACAGGAATTGCATCTGCTATGTTGGGTATTATTGATGGTGAATTACGCAAAAATGGCGTTAAAACAATTTTCTTGGAAGTGGCAAAAAACAATCGCCCTGCCCGTGCGTTATACGAACAAAATGGTTATGTTCAAATTGGTGTTCGTCCAAAATATTATGATGGTATTGATGCCATTATGATGAAAAAAGATTTATGATTTTTCTATAAATTCCAATACACGATTATCAAAAATGACATCATGCATACGCAACGGTGTGGCAATATGCATGTCATTTTTATTTCTGGTCCGAGACAAGGCCACATAAACCTGGCCATGTGCAAATGCACCACGTGATATATCCAATACAACTGCATCTAATGTTTTTCCTTGGGCTTTGTGAATGGTCATCGCATATCCCAACATCAATGGAAATTGTTTATATGAACCTATTTCTTTTTCAATCAGTTTATCGTTTTCATCACGGCTGTATTCTATTTTAGACCATTTGTCTGGTTTAACAGACACGGTTTCACGTGTTCCTGATAATAATTGTACATTTATTTCACGTGTGGATAAATCTTTGATTATTCCCATTGCACCATTGTGCCATTTGTCGCTGTTTTTTACAAAAACAACCAACGCCCCTACTTTTAATTTTAATTCAAGTGGGGCCGGTGTTTCTTTTTCTGAAAAGTTACCTGATATTATACCGTTGTATGTTATTTCTGTTTCTGGAATTTGTGCCAAACGGGATTGGTTAATTCTATCCGCCACCGCACGAAAAGGTGTGATTACCACCGCATTTGAACGTTTTTCTTCATCAGATATTTTACAATTATTAAAGAAATCCAATGCGTCTGATTGATTATTTCGCAATTTAATCAGATTATTTAATAATTCTGTATCATTTTGTCTGTAAACTAAATCAAAATCGAATTTTACAAAGTTTGCACGACCATAAACATGACTATCAAAAAAGTAAGAATTTGGTTGCCCATATTCGTTTGAATAAAATCCCATTGCATCACGTGTAATTACAGGCGGTAATTGAAACACATCACCAATTCCGACAACCTGAATTCCCCCAAAAGGTGCATTGTTACGACGTGCCTGGCGTGCCAGAATATCAATTGCGTCTAATAAATCCGGTGCAACCATTGAAATTTCATCAATAATTAAAATATCGACGGCATTAAGAATGTTTCTGGGTTTAGCCTTTAATTTTAAAAATTCAGGTAAAATAAAGTCACGTGGTTGAATTTGAAATAATGAATGTATCGTTTGTCCACCGACATTTAACGCAGACACCGCAGTTGGGCATGCACAAATTATTCTTTTTTTTGATGCAGCCTTTAAAAAGTTTATAAATGTTGATTTCCCAGTGCCCGCCGGCCCCAAGATTAACACGTTTGAATTTGTGTGTTCAATGGTATTAAATGCAGTGATTTGCGATTGGTTTAAGATAGGTTTTATATCGTTCATACTGAATATAATGCCATATTTATAAAAAAAGTAAAAATAAATATTTTTTGACTTGCACAAAATAATAAATTATGTATAATGGTCCCCGTGGGTTAGTAGCTCAGTTGGTTAGAGCGGAGCGCTCATAACGCTTTGGTCGTGGGTTCAAGTCCTACCTAACCCACCAACATATTTGCGCCAGTGGCGCATTTTTTTATTTTATATAACAGGTTTAAATAAAAATATTCGCGGGTGGATTTTTTACTTGCCCTACTTTGCCAATTTTTTCTATGCTGTTACTAAGGTGTATAGTATTCATAAAAGGAAGAAATAAAGATTTTTGCGCAAATTTGCGCTAAATAGGGGAGAAAAATATGAGAAATTTTTTTGCAAACCTGTCTGTAATCCGAATCGTAATGGCGACATTTTTTGTCGTGGGGTTGTGTGTTGGTGCACCGACAAACGCCCGTGCCGTTGGTGACGAAGAAATACAAATGACGATCACATATAGCGGCGATACTATGTACTCTTACGTATGTAGGTCTGGTGAACCTTGTTTCTTGGGGTGTAAATCTGGAGCCACTGATTGTGGTACAACAGATATCTTTTTTAAACCTGGATATACAGTGGTTGGTTGGTCCGTAGAAAGTATATGTGATGCTGTCACTAACCCCGTTGCGGGCTTGATGCCAGCAATTGAAGATTTGACTGGTGCAATAACGGCGTGTGATGGTTTGTCCTTTACGGTTATTGCATACCCACAGTACCAAGAAACTACTTATACTGCTGTTTTTGACTGTGGTGATGGTATGGGTACCCCACCAAGCAACATAGAAAATATAAAATATGGCTCGTCCGTTGATTTGCCTGAAAGTACTTGTTACAAAACAGGTTTGAATTTTGTTGGTTGGGCGGTAGAAGGTACAAATGATATCGTATCTGATAATTTTGTGTGGCAGTATTATAAGACACCTTCAACAAAATTAATTGCACAGTATGCAGATGAAATAAATCGTGCATTGGTTACTTTTGATTTAAATGGTGCTACCAGTGGTCGTGCACCTGCTATATCCTATAACAAATGCAGTAATTTAAGTTGCTATTTACCTGTTCCTGGTGACACGGGGTATGATTTTAAACGTAACGGTTATGCATTTTTAGGTTGGTTGATTGAAGGTGAAAGTGAAATTAGAAACATAACTAATGGTAATATGGATTTATCAGACGTTGTAACAAGTACAAATGATTATATTACAGCAATTGCTCAATGGGCACCTATATGTTACAAAGTCACAGTGCGTAGTGCAAATGTTGGTGGAAATACGGACGAATTTTATCTGTATAAAAAAACAGATGATGTAAAGACATACGCAGATGCAGATTGCACACCGGGTAATGAAGTTACAGATTTGCGTGATATTGATATGGAAATCCCGACAAAAGATAACGCCAAATTTATTGGTATTTATAATGCCAGTATCCGATTACCATTAACCTCGGGATTTGCTTGTATTGACGAACAGGGTACCATATATAATGATACAGAATGTAATGTTGATTCTAATGAAATATGGTTCAGTCGTTTTGCATGTAATGGTACGGGTGAAATAACAAGCACTGCTTGTCCTCCGGTAAGCACAATAACCTATAGTTGTGGCTCTGGCAATGGTATGCCGCCTGCGAAACAACAGGTGTTACAGGGGGATACTGTTACTATTTTGAATAATTTAACCTGTCAACATGCTGGAATGGAATTTGCAGGTTGGTTATTGGATGGTGAGTTAGTAGAACCAGGTGCGGAAATCGTATGGGA
>JAZNBN010000017.1:0-41599 GCA_045587125.1 Candidatus Enterousia sp. | reverse complement strand
TAGCAAAAAAATGAATTAGAATGATTTAGATAAAAGTAAAAACGATGGCGTAGTGTACAGAAGTTACATGAGCCATCGTTTTTGATTTTAGATGAATTATTATAATTTATTTTACTCAACCAATTTCCAACCGGTAAATGTGTAACCAGGTTTAACTGGGTCTGGGGTTGGTAATGTGATTTCACCTTCGTATGTACACATATTTTTGATATGATCACCACCATTGTCCGGATTCCAATCAATATTGATTGTGTTCGCCGCACATGTGGCAGGCATTGCAGGCAGACTGTCCATTACCGCCGCACGGTACGCGAGAGAGTACGCGTCACCGAGGCGCAAGTAGAACGCACAGCCGTCCGCGCAATCGTCCGCGCAAGAAGCAGCCGAGCCGCTGACGTAGTCGAACACCCACGGAGCCGATGTAACTATTGCCTTTGTTCCACCAACGGGCGTAAAGCCATCAACCTGACAATAACAATACTGCGCACCTTCCTGACCCGTTTCATCAGCCAGGTTGTTTACAACTGTTACATCTTCGGGGTTATTTGGGGTGCCATTGTAATCTGTCCATATTCCATAGCCTTCCTGTGTGCTACAACGGCCGTGACCCGTGAGTATCCCTTTACCTGCGTAATCTACCGCAAATGACATTTTATCGCTGATACCATAGTATTCTTGGCCTTTGGCACCCTTGCCGTCATAGTTCATTTCACTAAACGTGCCATCATTTCTTATATATGCACTGTTCGCGCCGGCTTCTTCACCAATGGTTGCACCTATATCCAATCCTGGTTTTACGTGCCATCCGGCAACGCACGCCGTTGGTTCGCAGGTATCAACCCCACTGCCATAGTAATCGTTACCAGATACCGCCGTCGCGTGGGCGATATTCGCATTTGCAACCGTACAGGCCGTGTAACACTGGGTATTCGCACCCGCACCCTCGGCACTGTTTGGGTATTCCGCCGCACATTGGGCGATACTGTTGCCCGCCGTTTCAACCGTGAATCCACCACCAACGCAATATGAACCCGCCGGACATGTTGTTTTGTCCACAGATGTTTCTGTTACGCTTAAATATTGACCAGGGTTCAATGTATAATCTATCAAATCCCATGTCGCAATCGTGTTTGCCGTCGCGTTATTGTCCGATACACCCAATACATCAACCGTACATGTATTCGCACTGGTTATTATTTTGTCGGCCGCGTTCGCACCCGTCATGGTCATTACCAGTGCACTGGATAAAAATAAATATTTTTTCATTCCGTTCCCTCTTTCGTTTTTGTTTTGTTGTTGTTTGTTTTTCTTCCTTTGTCATTGCGAGCGATAGCGTGGCAATCCAGTTGATGCATTATTATTACAAAGCCAAATTTACTGGATTGCCACGGGGAATTTTGATGCAAAACATTATTAATGTTTTGTAAGCATTTCGGATAATCAAAGATTTTCCAAAACGCTAGTGGGGGGCGCCCCCACTCCCCCGCCTCGCAATGACAATGTTTTTAATTTTTTCTTTCTTGTGCCTTTTTTCCTTTTTTTGTTGTGTGCTTCGCACTACTTATTCACCTGGTTCCTAGGGACATCACCCACAAAAATTTCATTTTTGCGGGGCCCGAACAAGCCCCAGGAAGACAAAACTGATAAAAAAATAATCACCTTAATGGCACGATATGCCATTAAGGTGATTATTCATAAACGCAAACTGCGTTTGCGTTAAATGTTTTTAACTCTCTCTCTCTAGATTTCTGCGGATTTTTATCATTTTTTCCCTTCGTTTTTCCCTGATTATTTGAATTTTATCACAAACCACACATTATTAAAAGCAGAAAATTAAATAGAACGGTTTAGATGTGGAACGGTCCCGATAACGTAGTGTACAAATGTTACATGAGATGTCGGGTTTGTGTATAGATATGCCATTAGATTTAATTTTTACGTGCAAAATCGTCATACTGTTTATATTTCAAATCCGATGTTTCAAAGTATTCGTATGGTGCACCACCTGCACTGTACATATTAAATAATTCTGTTACCTTGGTAACGGCGGCTTTTATCATTATGTCCGTTGTTGCGGAATCATATTCAATTGGTCGGGTGTCATTATTTTTAAGTTGTAAAAATTTTATCACCGGTGTTTTTGCACGCTCGGTCGTTTTAATTTTAAAACCACCACTGCGTAACATTAATGCCTCTAGGGGTAATTGGGGGGCGTTACCACTGGACAGCTGTGATTCATTCGGTGCAGACCCTGTTTTAAAATCCATAACACCACCGTCCCAAACCATATCGGCACGTGCACATACGTTTCGTCCTGCGATTTTTACCACACCTGAAATTTCAGAATAACCATTTTGAATTTTTGATAATTCACTAACAATCAAAGGCACAATTTCCGTAAACCGTTTATGCCAAAAATGAAATATTACATTTCCACGCCCCAATATTTCCAACGCAGACCTATCCATTTGTTGAATTAAAACATCTGGATTTAAATCTGTGGCGTTTTCTATAACATTATGCACCAAATTTCCAAACGTACGTGCATCAGGCAACGCCCAATAATCATCTAATTTTTTTAGTTTTAAAATATGTTTGACATAAAATGCATATGGGTTATGTATTAAATAATCCAATTCTGTTACATAAACATCAGACCAATCGTTTGGCGGTTGTGGTGCAACAAAATCCAAACTGCGTTTCGGTACATCATCACGTTTCGCAACGCGTTCCAATAAAACATCTGCGTATTTTTTATCAATTATTCCACGACGTGCAATAACACGTGAAATAAATCTGGATTCCGGCATTTGAACGCCACCTGATGCCGTACTGCGTAACCAATAAACTTCCGGACCACAAGACAAATTCATAAAATCCAACGCCTGCAAAGATACCTTTCTGTCAGGCGAAGGCAATCCAATTTGCTTTGCAATATGTAATGGCAACCATGAGTTTTCATAACCACGTGACGGAAACATACCATCATTCAATCCGGTTAAAATAACAACATCTGCCGTTTGCATACGCGATTCAATCGTACCCAATACAACAACATTTGCACCGGAATCCATTTGACCACGCACAGAAACAGATTTAATTGCATCGGCAATAAATACACGCGCATCTGATAAATCTAAACGAACGTCCGCAATATTTAATGCGTCTGATAATTTTTTAATAGCCAACCATATCTGCACAGACGCATCATCGTCCGGCACCACAGATGGCATAAATTTACCCGAATAATTATCAACAATTTTATCAACCGTATTAAACAAATCAAAACCAGATTCTGTATATAATTTATCAAATACATCCTGATTATTTTCCTGCCAACCGTCTAATATATTTAATATTGCACGTCCTGCATGTGTCATTGTTCCGGGCATTCCACCTGAAAAATCTGCACTTATTCCAGCCACATTTAATTCATCAGAAATACGTTGACCACCGGCCGCGTCCGGTGTAATAACCAACACAGTTTTATTTTCATCAATTGATTGTTTTGCGATTTCTGCAACCAATTTAGCCTCGACCGATTCACGTGGGGCCTGAATCAGATGACACGAAGATAAATCATTGTTAACATTTATTGGTGTGCAATCATTGCCAAACGCATAGTTCATAAAATCAATCACAGATTCTCCAACATCAATTGGCAAAACATCTGCTGGTGACAATTCTAAACGTTTTAAAAATTTATATTCTGCGTTATATGGATTTGTATCTAATTCAAAATCTTGCACACGCCCCGAAATTTTACCAGATAAAATAATCCGCCCATGTGATAATTTTGCAATTTCAACCATCAAATCAGACGTTGCAGGAACACTGGCGGTGGAACCACAAACAATAACCAATTTATAATCATGTAATTTTTTTACCCATGCCCTGATATCATTATTTCTGGCGGCGGTCGATGTAATTCTGCCATTCGCATACATTGGCATAAATTCAGATAATATATTTAAAATTTTTGCTTTGTTTTGAAAATGCCGAGCATATTTTTCATCTACTATCTCAATCCAATTTATTGTAGAAACGTCCACACCTTCATTTTCCAAATAATCCTGCATACGCACCAAATCATGGGCCACAGGCAATGCATTTGATAAATTTCCAATACTGGCATCGGCCGCCAATAATCGTGCCAACACTATAACCCGTTCCATATCAGAAATTACATCTGGTCTGATTTCATCTTCGTCTAAATCATCTGCACCTTCACCCAATGGCACCAACCTTGGCAAAATTGCACAGCCACCTGATTTTTCCGCAATCATTTTTTCAACCGTTCTGACTGCACGTCTGCTGGGCAAAAAAATCAACATATCTGGTACATCAACCCCAGATTGCATCATAATTTTCCACAACGCATCAGACATTCTGGCAGGATTTGTCGCATAAAAAATATTACTATTTAATCCCAAGTGTTTCCCTTATGTTTTCCAATCCTGTCTTTTTTTCTGCGGACGTTTCTAGAATTTCTGGTATCATTGCCCCATGTTCAGTATGTATAATTTCACACTGATTTTTTTCACGCACTTTTTTATCTTTTTTTGTAAAAACAATCTGATAAGGAATCGCATTTAAATCACAAAAATCCATTAAATCTAAATCTGAGTCACGTGGCCCAATACGTGAATCAATTAAAATAAATAATCTTTTTAATTGCCTGCGTGAAATCAAATAATCTTGCAATCTTTGCAGCCAGCGCATTGCATCAACCTTGGACACCTTGGCATAACCGTACCCAGGCAAATCCACAATCATTATTCTGTCATTCAAATTAAATAAATTCAAACTTTGTGTACGCCCTGGTGTATTTGAAGTTCGTGCAACATTTTCCCCCACAACCGCATTTATCAAAGAAGATTTGCCAACATTACTGCGTCCGATAAAGGCATACTCTGGAAAGTGTGAATTAGGCAAAGATTTGACAGTTTCAAAACTGCCCACAAATTTAATCATCTTGGCCCCCTTTATCCAATAAACGTTTATAAGCCTCTTTTTTAGATATTCCTGTACGCATTGCTAAATCAGCCGCCGCAGATTTCATAGATGTCATTGCAATATCATTTACAATATTACTGATTTCTTGGTCTGACATTTTGTGTTCTGGGCGTGGTGCCACAACAATTACAATTTCACCACGTGGTGGCGTTATATTCATCAATTCAGCCGGATAACCAATTATTGTTTCTTCGTGAATTTTTGTTATTTCCCGAACGATTGCGATTTGTCTTTCCGGCATAACCCGTGAAAGCGCCGCAATCGTATTCATAATCCTATTTGGGCTTTCATAATAAATAATAGTATGAGGAATTTTATTATCATCACGTAATTTTTTTTCATCAAAAAATCCACAAAACGTAAATCTGTCTGTTGGAAAACCAGACAGCACCAGCGCAGATATTGCCGCCACAGGCCCCGGCACCACAAACACAGGCAAATCCGCCCCACGTGCCGCACGCACCAATCTGAATCCAGGGTCCGAAATTCCCGGCATACCTGCATCAGACACAACCGCAACAGACGCCCCTGCACTAATTTTTTCAATTATTTCTGGCACAACATCACGTTCATTATGCTCATGACATGAAATTCTTTTCGTTTTTATATTAAATCTAGATGCCAATTTTGCAAAAACCCTTGTATCTTCGGCCGCAATCAAATCTACATTTTGCAATACATCTATTGCACGTGGTGAAAAATCAGATAAATTTCCAATTGGTGTACCAACAATATAAAGCCCCGTTTGCATTTTATGTCCTTTTATAGTAAAATGATACAGAATAAAATGGATTTTTCAATGTATATAAACAGATTTTTTTATTATTTAGCAACACTTGCCTTTTTAACCGGCTGTGGTGGTGGCGATGTTATTTCAGATTCTGATTGGATGGATGGATATAACGCTTCTGTTGCCGGTGCACCCGCTAAGTTACAGTACGGTTATTTATCCGATGGATATGGCAATATTGCAGAAACAACGTATACTATGGCGGTCATGTTACCATTGACGGGACCGGCTGAATCTGTTGGACGTGCAATCAGAACATCTGTTGAAACCGCCATTTTGAAAAATGCACCACAAAATTTGTCTGTATCATTTTATGATACAAATGGTGATATATCTGAAACAATGAAGACTGTGTTATCTACAAATCCAAATATCATAATTGGGCCTGTGTTTGCGGGGGACACAAAAACAGTACGCAGTATAAAACCATCTGAATTACCGGTATTGTCTTTTACATCTGATGCGACCGCGGTTGGCAATGGTGTTATGACACTTGGGTTAATGCCAACAAATGGTGTCGAAGAAATCGTCAAAGAAATGAAAATTGACAACAATAAAAAATTCATAATTATGGCACCGAACACAGCATCTGGAAAACTATTGGCTGGGACTGCGAAAAATGCTGCATCTATTTACGATATGCCGTTGGTTGGAATATTTTACTATGACGAAAAAGACACAGATTCTATAAAGAACACAGCCAAAGATGCATCTATGTATTCCGTACGTGCATCTGCAAACACACGTGCACGTCAGGTTTTATCTGATATTTTAACAAACGAAATGTTAACACCAATCGAAGAATCAAACCTGAATGCACAATTGGAAAAACTGTCTAAATCAGATACAATTGGCCATGCACCATATGACGCAGTTTTATTTCTTGGTAATGGTGATGATACAAAATCATTAGCATCATTTTTGCGTTATTACAACATAGGTGCACGTGATGCAAATTTCTATGGCACATCAATGTGGGAACATTCAGATATTGCATCAGATTTCACAATGTCTGGTTCTAAATTTGTATCATTACCTGAAACAAACTCAGACTTTGCAGGCACTTATTCACAAATCTCAGGTACCACACCAAATCGTTTTGCGTCATTTGGATATGACGCAACAAACATTGCAATTGGCATGATGTATTCTGGTAAATCAAATGCTGCATACCTGCTGGACCCCAGTGGTTATATCGGCGTAGACGGTCTGATACGTTTAAAGCCAACCGGCGACAACGAACGAGGTCTGCGTATTATGGAATTAAATGGAACCGGCATTCCACACGAAGTACGTCCTGCGGCAACAGACTTTACAACACCATTATATAACATAGAACAACGTCATATAAAACCTGCGACCGCAATGGATATGGAAACGACTGGCATTGATCCAGATGACTACATCACCCTGCCTGAACGTTTTAAATCAAAATATGACAGTGATCCAATTGGCACAAATATAACAGTTGAAGAATCACAAAACATCGGGACAATACCTGTTATCAGTGTTCCTGCGGAAACAACAGATGACACAGTTGTAAAATCCAAAGATTGGCAACCTGTAACACTGGATACTGTAAACAGAACATACATAGAAGAATACGAAGTAATAGAATAAAAAAGGATTTAATATGAAAAAATACATTTTTCTGATGTTATGCATTGCTTTGTGTGGATGCGACAGCAAAAATAATAATATGACAGGTTACTGTGTCAGAAATGATTACACTGTTACCACGACTGAGCAAGACGGACAATTTGTTGAAAGAAAAACAACATATATAAAACTGTGCAAATGCCACAACACAGAAAACAGCGATAGTTTTATGATACCCGCCAAAGAATTTTCTTTTACAGAAAGTTATACTGAAAGCACATTCAACGACAACATTCCGCCATCACAACCAACCCCAGAATGTGACAAGCAGTGTGCCGAATTATGCAAGAAAAAGTAAAAAAATCCCGTCATAACGACGGGGTATTTTTTACAACCAATTTATTTCGCAAAATCTATCATCAAACACCAACATAAAACACACAAAACAACGACTATCCAACCTACATTAGATTTATATTTTGGTGCGATACATTTTGCAATAAAAAATTCGATTATACACGGTACAATGATGCAAACTAAAACAAATAACATATCACTAAATATAGTTTTATAATAGGGCAACGCCCAAGCAAAAAATAAACTACCTATCAACATAACACACCATGACACACAAACAGCAGGTCCCAAAAGCACCCAACGGATTAAATCCCATGTTTTTTTCTTTTGCATACAATACCTCGTTATCTAATATATGATATGAATTATATCATAAAAACCAAAACCACAGAAATAAAAACACCCCGTATGGAGTGTGATTTTATCAATTTATCTTTCCATACCAGAATCTTTTTCTCTCACAATCTTATTATTAATAAATTCACGAATATCACCCATAATACTGACAATAAAAGAATTATGTAACATCAATGTGTCTTTTGACATTTGTCGCATAACCTGTTGCCCATCAATTGTAAAATACCAATTTAATACTTTACGCAATTTTTTATCATCAACCTTATGCTCATATAAATTTTTGGATTCTCCCCACTGTTTTTTCAACAATTTAAAATGGTTTGTAAACTGTCCTTGGATATATTTTTTACGGACATCACCTGACAAATTTTTCATTGCGGCATTAATCGCATCATCAATATTTTTTGTTTTATGATAATACCCCGCCACCATAGCAGAATACTCATCGGCAAATGCCAACAACATACATTCATAAATATTATCAGAATTCGCCAAATAATGATATCCAATCGCCCCATTATGAATATGTTGTGATTCATGTGCGATTACAGTGCCATTATCCACAGAATTTATTCTACGATTAATATCTACTATATCAGCCCCTGTTAACAATGTCGCATTTTTATCTATAACAAAATTATTAATTATGATCCGTTTATTATTGTTATCCGCCAATCCTATAGTCAAAATAACTTTGCCATCACTATTACGGTTTTGACGTACATAATCGTCATTTATAACGATTGTTTTTCTAATAATATCTGGTTTATCAACAGTTCCCATAATTGATAATTATATCATAAAAACCACAAACACAGAAATAAAAAAAAACACATTCGTGGGTTGTTTTAATAGTGGGAGTGGTTGTTGCCTTGATACACAATAACCAAAATCAAAAAAATCTTATATCTGCGATTTTTTAAGATTTTTTTAATTGTCTATCTGCGTATTCACCATGCGTGTCATGGCTATCGCCGACGAAAATTTCATTTTCGTACGGCACTTATCGTGCCGTTGCCACTCTGGTGCATCCAACCACTTGCCTTTATCAAAATAAAAACACCCCGCATGGGGTGTTTTTATTTTGGTGGGAGTGGTTGGATTCGAACCAACTCAGGCTTAAGCCAACAGATTTACAGTCTGCCCCGGCTCTCCAACTCCGGCGCACGCCCAATCTTTGGTGCGGGCAGCGGGAAACCGAACGTACAAAAACACAATGAGTTGCGTTATTAGCAACGAATTGATGTTTGCGTCGCAAGGTTACCCAATTCAACTACGCGCACTTCATCTCTGGTGCGGGCAGCGGGAATCGAACCCGCATTTCAAGCTTGGAAGGCTTGCATACTAGCCTTTGTACTATGCCCGCAACAAAATTTCAAAGCCATGTGATTATATAATAAATGAAATCAAAATCAAGTAATTATTTAATATCATAAAAAAATCCCCAAAACGGGGATTTTTACTTCATTGGCGGATAGCAATCACCACCTGTTTTTGGACAACATGCGTAAACATTATTCCCCATATCCTTGAATATTTCATCTGTGCAACAACCAAACTTATTTGGTTTTGTTCCATCTGAACACAATCCCATTTCTAAATTCATCAATTCTTCAAACATTTTTACTTCTTCTGCTGTTGCAGGCACACTGCTAGGTGCAGTTTCTTTTTTATCTTGTTTTTTTGGCACTTCAACAGGTTCTTGTTCAACTTCTGTTGTTTCTTCTGCCACCTCTTCTACTACTTCGGTTTCTTCTATGGGGTCATTATTAATCACGCTACGACTCTGGGCGGCAGTTTTTCGTCCACCCGCAGACTTCATACATTTGCGTCTGTAATCTGATTTTAATTTTTCCAATTCTATTATCGTATCATCATCAGGTTCTTCTTTTGCGGACAATTCAGATATCTTGGTATTAATATCCAGACAAGACATACGTTCTACAACAACCAACCCTGTTGTTTCAGATTCCGCTACTTCTTCATCTGCATACGCCAAAGGCATAACAAACAAAGACAATAACACTAAAAATATTTTCATAATTTTACCTTATTGTTCATTTATAATTTTTTCAACTTCCAAAATAAAGTCTATTGCAGGATTAGTTAATTTTTTTGCAACATCAAAAATTTCCTGTGCCGCAGCCTGCATATTCAAACGCTTATAAGTTTCAACAACTTCTATTGTATCATTTTCTGAAAACTTATCATCTTGTAACGCACGTGCGATTTCCAGTTCTTGTTGTGCCAAATTTACATATTTTTGTGAATTTTCCGGGCAACCGCGTTCTGATAAATTCGCATAAATTTTCGCACGTTCTATTTTATCATCTGCGTACATATTTTGAAAATGATATAATTTATCTAACAATGCTGTTTCTATTTGTTGGCATGTTGATTTTTCTCGTTTATCTGCCAAAGCCCGAATAATTTGTTTTTCAGATTCTATTGCTTTTTGATATTTTTCTTGATTTTCTGGACAACCATATTCAATTAATTTTTGATATATTTCTATATCATGTGTTGGATTATTATAATCCCACATACCTGCACCATATAAATCACTGGACAACATTTCTTCGATAATTTCACATGTTTCCTGTGGTTTTTTTTCTGTCGATTTTTGCTGAACACGTTTTGGTTGCAATCGTCCTGCACAATTTTCAGAATAAATTTTATTCAGTTCTGCTAACTTTGCCGCATCAAACGAAGTGTTTGTCATCTGTCTTGCGATATCATTGCATTGTGATTCTGTCATTTGAATAACAGAAACATCTTTTACTTTTTTATTTTCTTTAACCCCCATACCGACCATTACACCACAAATAAACAACGCAATAAATGCCAACCAACCATATATTTTTTGTGATTTTGTATGAACAATATAACCTTTTTGTAATTTTGCCATTTTTTCTCTCCTTGTTTTTAATTTGTTATTCCACTATACCATTTTTAATAGTAATAATTCTATCCGCTTTTTGTGCCAGATTCATATCATGGGTTACAAACAACATTGCCATTTTATTTTTACGCACAATATCCAACAACAAATCAAATACAGCACCTGCATGTTGTGGATCCAGACTGCCTGTTGGTTCATCTGCCAACAAAATATCAGGATTATTTGCCAACGCACGTGCAACCGCAGTTCTTTGTTGTTCCCCGCCAGACATTTCCCCAGGCAGATGCGATGCGCGATGTGCAACATTTGTCATTTTAAGTAATTTATATGCACGGGCCTGTGCCACATTTTCATCCATTCCGTTTGCCAACATTGGCAACATAACATTTTCCAACGCAGAAAAATCAGACAATAAATTATGTTTTTGATAAACAAACCCTATTTTATTTCTGCGAATTTTTGTCCGCATATCTTCGTCCATTTTCTGCACGCTGGCACCATCTATAACAATACTGCCACCGGTTGGTTTATCCAACAACCCTACACATTGTAACATCGTAGATTTTCCAGACCCCGATTGTCCCACCATTGCAATAATTTCACCACGATGCAAATCAAATCCACCACCACGCAAAATATGTAATGGCTGACCACCTTCTACAAAAGTCTTTTTAATATCACGCACAGACATAACCACATCTGCTTTTTTTACTTTTGATAAAGAATTTAAAATATTCGCCATTATCAATATACCTTTTTATTCGTTTCTTAAAACCTCTACTGGGTCAGTATTTGCCGCCTTCCACGCAGGATATAACGTTGCCAAGAAAGCAAGTAACACCGCAATAAATGCAATTCCTAACACATCACTTAACACCAACTTTGATGGCAATTCAGATAAATAATACAATTCAGATGGGAATAAATCACGACCGGTCAACCATTGGAAAAATTGTCTGATTGGTTCAATATATATCGCAACCAATACACCCAACAAAGTTCCAAAACTGGCCCCAATTATACCGATACTGGTTCCAGACAAAATAAAAATTTTCATCATAGATTTCCTGGAAACACCAAATGTTCTAAGAATTGCGATATCTTTATTTTTATCTTTGACCAACATAACCAAAGACGACACGATATTAAATGCGGCCACAATAACAATCAGCAATAAAATTAAAAACATTACATTTGATTCAACCTGCAAAGCCCCAACAAACCCACGATTTAATTCACGCCAATCACGAACAACAAAACCATCTGGTAACAAATTCACCAAAGATTCAACAACCGCGGTTGTATCTTCTGGATTATCCAAGAATAAATCAATATGTGTTACAGAATTTGGAATACTTAAATACTTCTGTGCTGTGTCCAATGGCATAAAAATATATCCAGAATCATATTCATGCATTCCCATAAAGAAAGAACTCATAACTGGATATGCCATAATACGCGGCATAGAACCAAATGGTGTCGGCGTTGCACCATTTGCAGAAACCAATGATATATTATCACCCATTGTCACACGCAACGCACGTGTCAAAGACGCACCTGCAACCAATTCACCATCTTTGATTTCTGATAAATCTTTACCATAAATACGTGTGCCTGATTTTGTTTTTTCTGATAAATCCGACATACGAATACCACGTATCATCGCACCTGTATTGTTACCATTGGCGGTTGCCATAACCTGACCTTCGGCAATTGGCACAATTGCATTTGCATGTTGTGCGACGATTTTATTTTGCTTCATTTTATCAATCAAAAAATCAAAATCAGAAATCGCCCCGTCTTGGTGATAAACAACAACATGCCCGTTCATACCCACAATACGTCCCAACAACGTGTCATGAAAACCGCCCATCACAGACATAACAACAATCAACGTTGCCACACCTAACATAATACCAATCAACGACACCCATGATATAACAGAACCAAAACCACGTTTTTTGGCACCCAAATATCTAAAAGCAATTTTTCTTTCCAGTTTTGAAAACAACATCTATTTACCTTATTCTTTTAAGAAATCACGCAACGCATCACCAGACAACATTTCATCCCCACCACCGGCACCTTGTGAATCAACAATAGATATTACACGTGGCGACATAAACACAACCAATTCAGCAAATGGCGACACCAATGTTTCTGGGGTTGTAACAAAAGAATGTGTTGGAATACCTACAATTACATAATTATCACCCAAACTGCTGGGGATATTAAAAGAAGACAATTCACCATTACTGGTTCGCAAAACGATTTTTGCATCTATTTTATCCATACCACCAAAATCACCGTATTTACCAGTTGCACCAATAATCAAATCTGTTTCCAATCTTTCTTCTTTACTGCATTGTCCGATATCAAATCTGGATTGCCAACCATTTGGTATTGCAAATGTTCCCTGAGATATCAACACAATATTAGATTGCTGCAACAAAAATTCTTGCAATGTTTTTGTATTTATTTCAGGTCCTACAACCAACGCACGTCCCACCACCCCAGGTATAGACATTTTAATATTTCTGTCTCCGAACGCAGGCAACAAATTCATCCAAACGATTGGATTATCGGTACGCGGATAAACACGATACACATCAATATCCCATGCCAACATATATTTTTTACCAGAAATATCTGCAATTATCTTTGCGACTTCACGTTCTGTTTGGTAATTACCTTCAAAAACGATTGTTTTATCCTGCCAATTCACCAGCAAATTTCTTATATCTGCCCCATGCATCGCATCTAACAGAGCCATCATAATAGTTTGATCATAAGGCATTTTTATCAAGAATTTTCCATGATGCGACAAATGTAATTCACCATTTTTATCATCGTAATGATAATATGCACGCCCCATTTTTGTCATCAATTCAACAGATTCAGACAATTTACCCGAAGAAATAGTCCCAGTTATTTTTTCATATATCGGTTCATCTTCTATGACTGCAATATCTGTTCCGTTTAACAATTTATCCAACGCCTGTTTTACAGTCATTTGTACAAAATCATAATCTTTTACCTTTAATTCAGGCAACGCATCACCTGTTCCCAAACGTACTATTTCAATAGGTTCTTCTGCGACCACAGACAAAACAGTTTGATTATCCCAATTAACTTCGCACCTTTTTGGCAATTCAATAGAAAAACGTCTGGCTGTATCAGTTGTCAAAGCGGCTTTCTTTGGAAAAATTGGCACAGATTTATCATTTATAACCAATTGATCCACAACAGTTACCGTATCAAACAGCGGTATATTTTGCTGTTGCTTGACGCACGCAGTTACCCCTATTAATATAACAAAACCCAAAATTATTTTTTTTACACATAATCATAACTTCTCCTTTGACCGCTTAGTATTAACATACTAAATATTCATAACTTTTTCAAATTCTTCCAATGTCATTTCATGAATTGGTTTTTGTGATGGTGTAACCAAACCTTTTACATGTTCATATTGTGCACCAAAACGATTTATCAATGCAACAATATCTGGGGACACAGCCGACTTATTTTGTTCAACCAAACGTCGTCCATATTCAACAACATACTGCAAAAGATCGGCTGCAAAAAAACGTCCGACATAATTTTCCAATGCAATTCCGCCCTTTTGCACACAAATTGCAGACATCAACATTGCCGTTTGATTGTAATAATTTGCCAGTTTTATAAACTTTTGAACCGTTAGTGCCACCTTAAATCCTTTCTCTCTTTTTTACATTATAAAAACTATTGCCACCAAAAGGCAATTAAATTATAATAGAAAACATGAGAATAAAATTTTTACCTATTTTTATATTAATTTCCGCATGTGCATCCGTCAACAGCGGTAACATTGATGACGCAACTGTATTGAACTGGGAAAACGAAGCCGTGACCACAGAACAATTTGTTCGCGACCACAAATCTTGTCTGGGGATTGATAAAAACCCATACCAACCACGTTCCCGTATTGCAAAGTTTTTACTACCCAATCAAAATGACATGATGCCTGATTGGGACGGTCTGTGGGTTACATTTCAATCAAATGAATACAGGGATGTTGGCCAACGCAGTTTAATGTCTGTTCCACGTAACACAACATCAAAATCTGTTGGTGCATACAGAAAATGTATGTTCAGACGCGGATATTTACTGCGTGCAATGTAAAAATATTGTTTTTTTGCTAAACAGATGATTTTGTGATATAATACCACGCATGAAACGTACTATATGGTTTTGGTTAAGTTTTATTGTTGCTGTTATTTTAGCAATCTATTTTTCTGTACGCATAATAACAACTGGCATTGGTCAATCACGAAATTCATTTGTTCGTAATGTGTCAATTACCGCAAACGAACAAAACAAAGACTTGTCTGCGGTGGTATCTGCAATCAACATTACCCCTGGCACAAACGCATATTCTATTGATTTACAAGAAATGAACGAACGTGTATCCAATGTACCTGGAATAAAAAAATCTGCTGTGCGACGTATGCCGAACGGCAATATATCCGTACATGTATCTTTACACAAGGCCGTTGCATTATGGACAGATGGCGAAAACTTTTTTCCATTATCCGCAGACGGCACAATTGTAAACACCCCCAGTCAAACCCGCAACATCAGCAATATTGTATTTCGTGGAAAAATTCCATCTGATATATCTAACATAACTGCATCTGCACATAAATTGGTTGGCCATTTAAATTACATAGAATGGATTGAAAATCGTCGTTGGAATTTGCATACAAACACAGGAATTGTTGTAATGTTGCCTGAACATAATCCATCTGCTGCGATAAATACATTAATTGTCTTGAATAATAAACATGGTATTTTAAACAAAAAAATTACAACAATTGATATGCGGGACCCTTCGCGTATATTGGTGAAATAATTACAACAATATGAACTTAATAGATTCATCTTTTTTATGTCTGGACATTGGCACCAGTGGTGTCCGTGGAATTGCACACCATATAAAAGATGCCAATTTTGAAAAATCTGCTTTTTTCACCTGCGATAGTTACGACACAATGTTTGCATTAACAACTGTCATTGATGAATTAGAAAAACAAATTGGCTCTCACTTTGACACAGCATATATCACCGGTAATTTTGGACCATCTTATTTTGACTTGGCTATAAAAAACACAATGTGGTCAAACGAACATAAAATCACTACAAACGACATTCGAAATCAAATAACCAGAATCACCCCACCTGATGGTTTTTCTGCGTTACATTTAATACCACTTCGTTATGACACACCGCACAAACACAATACAGACACACCAGTTGGATTCATAGAGAAACAGTTGATATCTATGTTTGGTACAATATTTTATTCACACCAAGGAATATATAAAATTCATGAATATTTGCGTAATGCACATATTCAGCCCGATAATTTTTATGACCCACAATTTTTACAAAGTGCCACAATAAAGAAAGACGAAGACACTGTTTTGTTTATTGATTTTGGTGCCGAATATACATCTGCGTCTATTTGGACGAAACGTGGGCCTGTATTTCACAAAAAAATAAATTCAGGCGGAACAAATGTAACCAACGAAATATGCAAGACATTCAATCTGGGGTTTGAAGATGCGGAACGCATAAAAAAAACAGTTGCCTCTCTTGTTCCCAAAGAAATGGACAGGTTTACCCCTGCGGATTTATCGTATGACTTTTCACGTTCAGATATAAATGAAATAATAAGACCTATGTTTATTGATATTGTACAAGAATTAAAAACAATATGCAGCGAAAAAATAAAAAATCGTACACCAACAAAAATTATTGTAACTGGTGGTGGCTCAGCAATAGAAGGGTTGGGAACGATTATTGAAAACGTATTCAACATTCCAACCGAAACATTGGCACCTGATACAACCGTGCGGGCATTATCTGATTACATCTGGGAATCAGAAAAACCACATCGTCAGGCATATTTATCAAAATCAGAAAAATGGTCTCGCAGGTTTGAAAAAATAACAAACTTATTTAAAAAGAAACCAAAGAAAAGAAAAAAATCTATTCCTATATTACCCAGTACATTGTGTTTTGATATGTCCAATCCTGAAACATACACATTATTTAAATCTGGTGGTATATCAATGATTCACGTAGATATAATGGACGGTTTTTATGTTGACAGGGTAGAAAGCAATATTGAAGAACTACGTAAAATACGCAGTCATACAAAATCTCATCTGCACGTACACCTGATGACAGAAAGTCCAAAGATATGGGCATCCGATGCAATTGCCGCTGGGGCAGACACAGTTATATTATCTACAAACACATCTGGATTGCGTGCTGCTATAAAAATTGTTCGTGCATCTGGCAAACGTGTTGGTATTGCATTAAATCCAAACTCATCTGTTTTATTATTAAAAGATATTTTACGTGAAATTGATGAAGTAATGGTTATGTCTGTAACCCCTGGTGCATCGGGCCAACAATTTATCCCCGGTGCGTTGCATAAAATATCTGTATTAAATGCGACACGTAAAAAGTTTAAATTAAATTTCAAAATATCCGTTGATGGCGGCATAAATGATAAAACCGCGGCCCTGTGTTGGAACGCAGGTGCAGACATGTTGGTATGTGGTTCATATCTTGCACATGCACATGATTTTCCATTGGCCGTACAAAGTTTATTAAAAAAAGAATCTACAAAATAAAAAACGCCGTTATGGCGTTTTTTATTTGCAAACATTGCACCTTAGGGATGTGGGTTCGGGTCTTGTGTAAGTCCGCGTATCAATGCAAAGTATGCACACATATTATATTAATCACGAAACACAAAGTCTATTTGTATATATTCCTGAATTTAAGAAACAACCACCTTGCGTCCGTCATTATATTCAGATATATGTACATGTATTGTATTATGTGGCAACATATATTCTGCAATTTCTGGCCATTCAATTAATGTAATATCATTTTCAATTGCGTGTTGTAAACCAATCTCGGTCAATTCTGATTCGTCTTGAACACGATATAAATCAAAATGCGAAATACCATCATAAGATTGAACAATTGTAAAAGTTGGACTTGGGACAACAGTATCTGCACCACGTAATTCTTTGATAATTGCACGTGCGATTTCAGATTTACCCATGCCTAAATTTCCATGCAACGCAACAACAGATGGGGTCTTTAAATTCTTTGCAAATTCAGATGCCCATGCCCTTGTTTCATCTATATTATTTAAAATAAATTCTTTCATAACCTACCCCACTAATAACAAATCATCTTCCAGTTTATGTATTGCATCACGTACCTGTGCTGCCTCTTCAAATTCCAGATTTTCTGCATGTTTTTTCATTTTCTGGGTTAATTTTTTGATTTCCTTGCGTATAGACTCAGCATCCATTACACCACCCATTTTATCATAAACAAACCTGCGTCCACCATCTGTTTTTTCTTGTTTTTCACCAACCTCTGCAAAGATTGCTTTGTTAACCGTTTTTGGAACGATTCCATGTTCCATATTATAATTCATTTGTTTTTCACGTCGTCTGGCTGTTTCTTCCAGCGCAGATTGCATAGAATCTGTAATTTTGTCCGCATACAAAATAACCCGTCCATTTGCATTACGTGCAGCTCTTCCAATAGTTTGAATCAAAGAACGTGTTGAACGCAAAAAACCTTCCTTGTCCGCGTCCATAATTGCAACCAATTCACATTCAGGCACATCTAAACCTTCACGCAAAAGATTTATACCAACCAACACATCAAATTTACCCAATCTTAAATCACGCAACAATTCTATTCTTTCCAACGTTTCTATATCACTGTGCAGATATTTTGCACGCACGCCGTTTTCAACAAAATAATCCGTTAACTGCTCAGCCATTTTTTTAGTCAACGTTGTTACCAATGTGCGTCCTTTGACGTTTTTAACCAACCCTAACAAATCATCTACCTGGTATTTAGTTGGTCTGACTTCACAAATTGGGTCTAATAATCCCGTTGGTCTAATAACCTGTTCTGACACAATGCCTTGGGCTTGGTTTAATTCCCACTCTGCCGGTGTGGCGGAAACAAATATAGTCTGCGGACGCAACATATCCCATTCATCAAATGTAAGCGGTCTGTTATCAACACATGCCGGCAATCTGAATCCATATTGGGACAAAGTTTCTTTACGTGCCCTGTCACCACGTGACATAGCAGAAATCTGAGGCACAGTAACATGACTTTCATCAATAAACAAAATCGCATCTTTAGGCAAATATTCAAACAATGTCGGTGGTGGTTGTCCAGGTGCACGTCCAGACAAATACCGCGAATAATTTTCCACACCACGACATGTGCCTGTACTTTCCATCATTTCTATATCAAAGTTCACACGTTCACGTAATCTTTGTTCTTCTATATATTTCATATTCTGATGAAAGTAATCTAATCTTTCTGTTAAATCTTGTCTGATTTGGGTAATTGCCTGTAAAACACTGGGCATAGGTGTTGCATAATGAGTATTTGGATATATTGCAATTCTGTCTATCTTTTTAAGTTTTGCCCCTGTCAGGGTATCAAATTCCCAGATTTCTTCTATTTCATCACCCCAAAAAGACAACTTCCACGCCCTGTCCATTGCATGAGATGGGAAAACATCCAACGTATCACCACGCACACGAAATTCACCACGTGCAAAAGAAACATCATTTCTTTTATATTGAATATCAACCAACGCCTTTATCACATCACGCATTGAAATATTTGTACCAACATTTAAAACCAATCGCATACCAGCGTACTGTTCTGGTGACCCCATACCATAAATAGCAGACACACTGGAAACAACAACAACATCACGTTCTTCCAGCATTGCACGCGTTGCACTGTGACGCATACGGTCCAGTTGTTCATTTATAGATGCATCTTTATCTATATATGTATCTGTTGTTGGCATATATGCCTCGGGCTGATAATAATCATAGTATGACACAAAATATTCAACATGATTATGCGGAAAAAAAGATTTCATTTCTGTATACAGTTGGGCCGCTAAAATCTTATTAGGCGCCATGATTAATGCAGGTCGCCCCATTTCTTTTATAACATTTGCCATTGTAAAGGTTTTACCAGATCCTGTAACCCCCAACAACACCTGGCTTTGTCGTCCATCATGTAAACCAGATACCAACTCAGATATGGCGGTCGGTTGATCGCCCATTGGTTTATAATCACTTTCAAGAACAAATTCTGCTTTTTTCATTTTTTTATTCACAACACTAATTGTAATCTATTATAATGAAATTACAAGGAAAGAGAGAATGGCATTAAAACCTAGACATAAACGCAGAATTTTTTGGATATTATTATCTGTTATTTGCACGATTGGTTTATCAATGGTGATTGTACCACCCATGATTACATTAAATTCATTCAGACCAATTGTTGAAAAGGCTGTACACGAACAAACAAACGTTCCATTAAAATTGAATGGAAATATACATTTTAGTTTGGTTGGTGGGACAACTATTGTTGCACATGATGTAAAAATTCCAACTGCCAAAATTGGTTCTGTAATGTTTTCTATTCCGTTTCGCAGTTTTTTTGATTTAGAAAACGCGAAATTAAAAGGGCCTGTTGTTATATACGATGCAGACATTACTGTTAACAAACTGGAACCTGCCGCATTTAATCATAATATTGAAATATATAACAGTATGCTGACCTTTATGGACCGCCGGTTTTATATAGTCCGTGCAGATTTTACAAACGGTGAATTTCACGGAATAATCAGAACAAAAAATCATAAATACGACGTTGAATTCATAGGCAACACATTTAACATTAAAAACAAAAACAACAACCTTGATATAACCGGTCAAATGTATTCAGACGGCAGCATTCGTGGTCACCTGTCTATTGAAACAAAAAATATAAATGAATGGTTGGGCATCAAAGAACCTGAAATTAACAAAGTAACATCACTGACCACAAATTTTGAATGGGATGGTGGTGATGGATATAAATTCACAAATCTTAAAACAGATAACATGTCTGGTAACATTGAAATGCTACCAAACGGCGAACGTATTATTCAGTTGGTTTCAGATAATCTGGACTTTGATTTTTCATTTCTGGCCAACCCGACAAAATTATTTCATAAAACAAAAATAAATTTAGACTTTTACGGCGATTTAAGTTTTCAAAACCATAAATTTCATCACTTAAAAATAGATGCCGTTGGAACAAATAACCAATTACAAATATCAACCATTGTTGCAGATAATCTGGCCATAACAGGTGGCACAATAACATCAGATGGTGCAAACAATTTATTAATTACAATGCCTTTTGATGGATATGATTCTATGTGTTTATTTTCAGGCACATCAAATAATTGGACGTGCAGTAAATTTGCATATCATGACATGCATGGGTCTATATCTGTCCACGATGGTGAATTTAATATATACGTAACATCTGATAAAAAAATACCATCTAATAAAGACATTAAACAATTGGTATCAAAATTTGGCACACACGGAACAATCCGCTTTAAATTCTTGAATGCCGGCGGGAAAATGGAAATAACCCCAACCAAAATAATTCCAACATATGATTATGCAGACAATCAAACATTAAAATGGTTAGATATAAACATACCATTTTTACCAGAATTTATGATGTCTGAACGTGGTGATTTTTCATGGCAAGACAACATGTTAACATTTACACCGCACAGTAAAAAATGGAAATTGGTTACACTTGATAATTATTTCTATTTATCTGGGGACAGTTTTAAAACATGGTTACCAAACATAGACCTGCGTTTTATCTCAGATGATTCATATACAATATCTGGTCATTATTCCAATGACAAAATATCTAATTTAAAACTACAAATATCAGGACATGAATTTACAGGTTCTTTATCTGGAAAAAATTTAACTTTGTTTACAGACGTTTTATCCATAGACAGATTTATAAATCCAGAATTCACCCGTAAATATTCTGAAATGGAATTTTTAACAAATGCACCACTGATGACATTGTTTAATTTACCAATCAATGTATCTTTATACACAGACAAAATGATATATAACGGCAGTGAATTTAGTAACTTTACATATTCATTAAAAGAAAACGTTCAAACCTTTTCTATCACAGATGCGTCACGTGGCAATTTGTTGGCAACCATTGAACGTGAAAAACACAGTTATAAAATATTCACCCAATTAAATAAATTTGTAATTAATGGAAAATTATTATCATCAAACATGCCATTAAACATACGTGACACAATGATAACTGCTGAACTAAATTTAAACACATACGGTCAAATTGCACACGACATATATTATAACATGAACGGTACTTTGGACATGACATTTGACGGCGGTTATTTAATCGGTATGTCATTTGATGATTTTTATTCTTCTGTATCTGACATAACCGCATTAAATGCAGAATACGCATTTGCAAACACATTTGGTGGTGGCGAAACCAAGATAAAAAAGATGCGTATAGTTGGCGATTATAATAACGGCAATTTCATTACAACCAAACCACTTGTTTTATCAATGCGTCATACAGATGTAATTGGTGGACTGGCAATCACAGACGGTAACATGACGGCTGAATTTGATATAACAATGCGTGGAACCGCCCCAAGTCCCACTACAATTGCACTAAGTATTTTACCAGATGGCACACGTAATTATTCTTTATCAGAAATTATGAGAACATTAGACATCGGATACATGCGTGCATTCATACAAACAAATGACAGGTTTTAATTACGTGTTTGACGCATAAATTCACTGCGTGACACGACATCACCTATGGCGTTTGCATAATATGTATATCGCCCTACTTTGACACAGTGATACCCATTTGCACAAAATTTTATATTACGTTGTGCCCGCAACAATATTCTGTTTTGTCCGATTAAATCAGCACGTCTGCCCAAAAACAAATTATACACACGTTCTAAAAAACCATGCACAACATATGGCGCATATAAAACCCCACCACGTTTTTCCAAACGTGAAATATTATACCTATCATAATCCGTTTTTAATTTATTCGCCTGATACGAACTAAGGTTTAAATTTTGCACCAAACAATCAATTTTATTATACATAGAAAATCCCTCTGTTTTATTGTTGCAAAATTATATATAAAACACCCCCTTTTCCCAACAGGTATGAATTCACAACAATTTTTTTGCATATAAATAAAAACTCTAAACATTTTTATAAATATATGATATAATTCCCGTAACACAGGTGACTGTGTTGGGGCGTCGAAACCTCATTAATGCGTTGTATCCGTGGGGATATAAAACACCCTCAACCAATGGTTGGAGGGTGGTGAATAAACAGAATAAACCCGCTATTTTCAACGCATTATAGTTTCGAACCTCCAACCGTCCACTTTGTGACGGTTATTCTTATTTTTTTTTGGGGGGGATATGCGATTTATTTTTTTATTCTTTATAATATTTCCATTCATGGCCCTATCAAACACGTCGTCTTTTAGTGGCACAAGAACAAATGAATTACTTCAAGAATTATATGAATTGGAAAAAGACGCAATATATCCAACAGAAAAAGAAAAAGAAGAGTTTCTTGCAGAGTTTTATGAAGCAGCTAAAACAGCCAAAGAAAAAGAACATTCTTTTGCCAATCGTATGCTAAGCGGTATAACAATGGCTGCAACAGGAATTGGTGGGCAAATGATGGCAACAGCAATATCAGAACAAAGTGCCGACAAAGATGCAGAAATGGCTATGAAATCATACCTAGCAACATTTACATGTAAATATGGAGACAAACATGCCAACGGTGGTGAGGTTGATATTGAATTACCAGGTGGTAACGACTTAATAAACCTATACAGTGAATACATTGCAATAGCGAACAATCTAAAAACACTTAAATCGTCACTTGAAATGAAACCAGGCATTGAATCAGAACCTATTCTTGATGCTGCAACGTCTGGATTATATGACGATATAAACACAGGAAAAACATCTGGGGTATATGCTTCATTGGCCCGTGCATTACAAGATCCAAACAGCGAAGATGCAAAATTATGGACTGAACAAAAGAAAAAATCCGAACAGAATTTAAAAACAGGTGCGATTATAACTGGAACCGGAACTGCCATAGGCATAACTGGAAACACATTGATTAATCATGTTGATAAAGATAATAAAAATTCATCTGCTATCAAAAAACAGACAGTCGGTAAACGGAGATAAAAAATGAAACAGATAATTATTACTTTATTATCAATATTTTTTATTACTCCATGTTTGTCAAATATACATATAAATCCAGATACAGTTGAATCTGTTGTAAAAGAGTTTGTATCATCAGACAAAATAGATCCAATAATAAGTGAATACAACACACAATTAAAGGCATCCAATGGCACTGGTATCTCAGCCCAGGGCTTATGGGATATTTGTGTAATTGCAGGATGGGATATAAAAAAATCTGATGGCGAATCAAAATGTCAAGACTTTGTGAACACTATGGTTCGCAATGCATCTATAAATTTCTATCATGCATGTGACAAAAAATACAAAGGCAAACCTAATTATATTTGTGTTGACGATTTCTTTACAAACAAGGTTTATGGAGGAACCCAGGTAAATTTAATTCCTGGACAGGCACTGGCCAAAGAATACGCACGCCTGAAACATAATGACAGTACGGTTCAATGCAGAAATAAATTTGACCCAGGCACTTTAGACGATACCCTGATGTGCACATCACATAATCAGAATAGTTTTTATGAATTTGTTTTTGATGACCTAGAAGAATCAAAAGATAAAACAATACAAGACAGTATACAAAGTGCGATTTGCCGAATGTATGACACCAAACCAACCTTTGCGGGCTGCAATGGTGGCAGTGCTTCCTTCGCTGGCAACACTTCTGGAACAGGAACAACTTGCTGGGGCGCATCTTGCAATGCAGACAGTGTAAAATGTGCCAAGATAAACCAATCTATGGCTAAATTTGGATATACGACCGAATACAAAAATGGAAAATGTGAAATAAACTTTAACACAATAAGAAACAACGAAGAACTAAAAACCGCATATGGTATAGATAACTTTGTGTTCTGTCATGGGATTCAAGTTACAAATGCACCAAATGTAGAAACTTACCTGAAACAATATGTTGCAGAACGTGCGGGTGTATCGGCATCATCTGTAAAATGTGATTCTGGTTTTAATACATATACAGGTTCAGGATGTGCCGCAAATGGTATAACAGATATCAAAGATGACATAAAAACATGTCGTGTTGGCGATAAACAAATAGACTTTGTTTTTGATGATATAAACGAAAAATGGAAAAAAACTGTTGCTGGTGGTGTTCAGGGTATGTCTTGTATTGTATCTGGTGGCACATACAGTGGTGAACGTTGTATCGGACTGGGCGAACAGCAATGTGAAGTTTTACGCAAATCAAACATAAAAGACTGTCCAGAATGTAAAGCCGCAAAATGGGACAATGAAACACAAAGTTGTATATTACCATCATCAAAATCTGCACAAAAACTACAAAAAGGTATTAACATTTCACTGATTGTTGGCGGTGCAGTTATTGGTGTTGCAATGACAGTTGCAACCGCTGGTACGGCTGGTGCAACAGTTACAGCTATTGTTTTAACCGGAATAGAAACGGTTGGTGCCGGTATTGAAATAACCAGTCAATTAAAAATCAACGGAATTGCAGACGATTTCTTGGTTGAAAGTAATAAATGTAAAGATGCAACGTGTGCCAAGAAAATGCTGGCTGAAAACCTGCAACGCATGGCAAACTTACAAAATGACATGCACCCCGCAGAATTTGATGCTGTTAACAGCGAACTGGCACGTCTGGCAAACCTTATCCCAGACGATGATGAAATATGGGCAACCATGTTAGTAAATGGTACCGACATGGCGGATAATAAAGCAGGGTTCTGGGAATCCTGGGAACCGGAACAGGTCTGGCGGGCGGTTGGTATTGGCCTGCAAATGGCATCGTTGGTCACAGGTATTACCAAGTGGGCAATATCAAAATCAGGACAAGTAATGAAAAGCACCGCCACAATTAAATCTAAGTTTATAGCGGCAATAGACAATGTAGACCGTGCCCAAGAAGGTACACTGACTGGTAACAGATTGGCACTGAAACGCAAGATTGCACAAATGCGTGCGATCAATCCGACCGCTGGTATGTCAGATACAGATATCGCTTTTTATGAATTGTGGAAAAAGTACGCACCAAGAAATCAATCATTTGATGACTTTAAAGCAATGACTAATGGCAACCTAGAAGAAATGCAACAAATGGCAAAAAATTGGACAAGTTGGGATTTAGATGAAGAAATGAGAGTGATACAACAAAAAATAGATGATATTTGGGATGCTAATCCTTCTATAGCAGAATCTTGGTATAAAGACCCTCGTGCAACCATGAAAGAGTATCCTGAGTTGGCAGAACTTATAGAAAGACGTAATCAGTTAAATAGCGAGGGTTTTGTAGGAAATTATTCTACTATAAACCCAAATGCAAAAAAGCTAAAAGCAAAGGCTCAACAAAATATTACTCTACAAAAATCTATGACGGAAACAGAAGTAAACCTGCTTCGCAAACAGGGATATTCAGAACAGGAAATAGACCGTTTATATACAAAGATTGTGGAAGATACAAGAAAATACACTACCGATGATGTGTTGCGGGAAACTGCCGAACAAATTACAATCTCACAGTTAGACGATGTGGCGTTGATGCGCGCAGACCAAATGCATGATATAATAGAATCTGATTCTTGGTTAAAATCGCAAAAACAGAATTGGTACAATTTAACAACGGACGAAAAGAGAGAATTTGCGCAAGAAGTTTCTGATAGGTTACTTCGTAAAAATGGAGTTGCGTACAATAAAACAACCGAAATTCGTGCAGCAAAACTAGAAATTGGAGATACAGGCACATATAACAACCGAACAAATGTGACCCAAATAGACTTTGACCAAGTACAGGATTACGAGTCGTTTATAGATGTACTTGCTCATGAAACCGGTGGTCATGCAATCGATAATTTGAATCCCAATGCAGGGGCTTTGGGGGCTCAATTGCAAGATGCTACTCATGATTTATATGGTGCCGCATATGATGCATATCGTGCAAAACCAACAGAACAGACGTCGTGGCGAATTGGGGAGGTTTCGTCAGTTGTAAATTCGTATGACAACAGCGATTTGACAGATGTGTTGCTTGATGCTGTTGATTTAAACAAAAGAATAACACCTCTTGATATGAATAATAAGGCACTCCCAATTAATTATAAGCAACTTGGTACCAGCTCCCCTATGGATGCTTTGTTGGTTGATTTATTTAATCCAAATTCAAATGTGATTTTGGGAATAGAACCAGGTGTAGAAAATGTAGAAGATATAATAAATGTCTTGCAACAGTCTGGTAAGTTTAAACTTTCTGAAAGTAACGGACACTGGTTTGCTTATCCAATCAAATAAGGAGTCCGGACCATCTAGTGTTTTTATCAACATTACTGTATCTGTTGACTATACTTGTGAAAATATGTACGACTAAGCAAATTACCAACCTCACAACCAAACTTCCTGTGTAAAAAATATGTAAAACTGAAACTATATACGGACCAGCTTAAACCAGCCTGTATGCAGTGATAACCATTTGCACAAAATTTTATATTGCGTTGTGCCCGCAACAATATTCTGTTTTGTCCGATTAAATCGGCCCGTCTGCCTTTTGCCTGCGGGTCGGACCCCCATCTGGGTGTCCTTCACCACCCCGACGCACAGAATAAAAAAACGACCCATCGGGTCGTTTGTTTATTCTGGTAGCAGCGGAGGGATTGTCTGATTCCCATATTCGCTTTCGCTCTATGGGCCCCTTTCGCTACGTATGGTTCAAACTTCGTTTACACTTGTTTTCACCAACTGACGCTCCGGACCCTGGGGTCCTTATCCGCCACAACTATACAATAATTAAAACCGCCCTTACGGACGGTTTGAATTCTGGTAGCAGCGGAGGGATTCGGACCCCCGACCAAAGGATTATGATTCCTCTGCTCTACCACTGAGCTACGCTGCCAAGCGACACAGATTATAACACCAATTTTTTGAAAATCAAGTAAAAGCATTATCTATGAATTTATTCATAGATATAATAATTATTATTTTTAATAAATTTTATTGAACATCTACATCTAATCTGATAAAATCCAATTCATGAACAAATTTTTATCTGCTTTATTACTATCAACCATTATTTCTGCATCGCACGCATCAGAAAACCCTTTTTTTAATGGATATAACAATCAAATAACAATGAATCTGGGTTACGGGACAAATCATGGTTTTTTATTATCCCCACCAACCCAATGGGTTCCTTTTTCCATGATTCAGATTCAATATTCACAACCTGCAACTTTTTTCAGATTACACGCACGTCAATCAATAAACGTTATTCAAACAATTGGATTTGGCAAAAAATATGGTTGGAATTGGGATAAATACACTATTCCTATTGCAATGCTGACCGAAGATATTATGTTGTACAGCAATTGTAATTGGTATGTATATTCTGGACTGGGTATCGGGCTTCAGGCACAACAAAACGAACGAATTGGATCAAAACTATTATTTGGATTCAAAATTGGTGCCGGCTACAGAATATCAGAATGCACATCTATTGAAATGTTTATGCAACATTTTTCAAATGCCAACACCGCCCCTGAAAACAATTCTTATGCGTTTTACGGTTTGGGTTTAAGTTTTAATTTTTAATTACCAATCAATTGGTGTTTTTCCACATTGTATTAAGTAATCATTTGTACGACTGAAATGGTGATTTCCAAAAAATCCACGATACGCAGACAGTGGTGATGGATGTGCACTTTTCAAAATCAGATTTTTATTTTCATCAACGAAAGCCGCTTTTTTCTGGGCAAAAGATCCCCACAAAATATAAACAATATTTTCACGTGTACTAAGCACACGAATAACCTCATCTGTAAATTGTTCCCAACCGCGTCCTGCATGTGATGCCGCCAAATGTGCCTGGACAGTTAATGTAGAATTTAACAATAAAACACCCTGGGTTGCCCAATATGTCAAATCACCATTTGTTACAGATTTTTTACCGATATCAGATTCTATTTCTTTGTATATATTTTGCAGTGACGGCGGCAACGGCGTTGGCGGCAACACAGAAAAACAAAGTCCATGTGCCTGACCCGGTTCATGATATGGATCTTGTCCGATAATAACAACCTTGACCTGATTTAATGGACACAAATTAAACGCATTAAAAATATTTTTTGGTTCTGGAAAAATAGTTTTCCCAGACAAATATTCACCACGCACAAAATCAGTCAGTTTAATAAAATAATCTTTATTAAATTCCGAACTTAACGCATCTTTCCAAGATTGTTCTATTTTCACATTCATAACTTTATCAACTCCTGCTGACAAGATTTCCACAATACAACATCTATATACCCACGTGGTAAACCTGTTACTGCGACCAAATGTGCAAACATGTCATCGCATGCATTTTTTATATCTTCACACAAATCACCATTATTTATTTTGTTAACCAATTCCGGACGTTTGACATATACCACCCCCAGTCTTTGAATCCATATATCATATTTCACAACATCTTCACCCAGATTTCGTGCCAAATGATTTGCTGTTATTTTTCCGATATGTGGTAATTTTTGTAGATATCTTAATTTATCATCCAAAGATTGTAATTTATAATATCCATCACAATAATCAATTCTGTTTTCCCAAATTTTACAAATTGCATTTATCTTGTTTTTATTATTAAAAACTTTTATCAATGTATCAAAACATGCACCATCTTTTTGTATTATTTGCATAATATTTGCATGAATTTTTTTTGCAGTTTTCTGGGAAAAACCACCAGCCAAAATAACATACGCACAATTACCTGCAAATTCATCTGGCGAACAAATTTTACGTTGGTTCAAGTTTTCCAAGATTTCATCAAATGATTGTGCATCACTGTCCAATCCCAACGCACGTAATTTAGAATCTAAATCAAAAAACCATTTTGCAGAAAACATATTTATTCACGTTCCCCAGAATTTTGCATATTAAAAGCGGTCATATTCTTCTGTTGCATATCTGATTTTAATTTACCTGTCGCCTTGTTAAAAGACATGGCTTTTTTCTGGTCTATTTCTTTAATTTGATTTTCAATTTCTCTGATTCTGGCTTTTTTATGCCAAACCTGAGATTCAGAAACATTGTTACCATGTTCCAACAATTCTTTTTCCAACGCCTGTTTTTCACGCATTAATTTTTCTTTTTTAGTTGGTTCTTTTTTTATAATCGGTGTTGCGTTCATTTGTTTTCCTTTTCCATATCAGCGATAATAGATGCTAGCACAGAATTATTAGATTTTACAAATGCCATTTTTTTTATTTTATCTTTTGCCCTATCAAAAGCATCTATATTTTGGATAAATTTATTTGTAAAGTTTTTATCCATTTTCGCCTCCTGTTATAAAAAACATGGTGCAGATTTCGCTGCACCACATAATTCTAAACATCCAAGTTTGCCTCTAATGCATTTTCAACGATAAAGTCTCGTCTTGGCTCTACAACATCGCCCATCAGCATTGACACAACTTCATCTGCTTTGGCTGCATCATCGATTTTTACTTGGAATAAAGATCTATGATTTGGATCCATTGTTGTTTCCCACAACTGTTCTGCATTCATTTCACCCAAACCTTTGTATCGCTGGATTTTCAGACCAGTTTTTGCATATTCAAATGCAGTATTCAACAATGTCAACGCACCCCAGATTTTTTGTGATTTAGATTTCACACGCAATACTGTTGGTTTACTAAACATTTCCATCAATTCTGATTTTCCGTCTAATCTGTGCCAACTGCGTATTTCTGGACCATTGATTTTTTCACGTGGCAAGAAATAACTTTCTGTAACACTGCGTAAAGTTCTGGTTATTGTAATACCATATTCATCTGATGAAATTTTCCAACCACGTTCAAATTCTAATTCCTGGGCATCTAGCATTTTTTGTGTTAAATCAAAGTTTTCCTGTGATTCATTATCAAACACACCATTTAATGCCAACGCTTCTACAAAACGCAGTGGGACAATATGATTAAGTGGTTGCAAACAATTACGCATATTTAATACTAATGTCAGTAATCGTTTTAAATCAGCCCCTGAAACCTGAACACCATCAATGGTTTCAATCATACCATCTGTTGCCAATTGTTCCATCAAGTAATCGTCCATTTCACGTTCATTTTGCAGATAAATTTGTTGTTTACCACGTGAAACACCATAAAGTGGTGGCTTTGCAACATAGATATAACCACGTTCAATAGCCTGAGGCATATGACGATAAAAGAACGTCATCAACAATGTTTGAATATGTTGACCGTCAACGTCCGCGTCGGTCATGATAATAACTTTGTGATATCTCATTTTTTCAATATCAAAGTCATCTTTACCAATACCTGCACCCATTGTTGTAATCAGTGCACCAATAGTATCAGACCCCAACATTTTATCAAAACGCACACGTTCTACATTTAAAATTTTACCACGCAATGGCAAAATAGCCTGTGTTTTTCTATCACGTCCCTGCTTTGCAGTACCACCCGCAGAATCCCCCTCAACAATAAACAGTTCGCATTTTGCAGGATCACGTTCACTGCACCCTGCCAATTTTCCAGGCAGTCCCCCCAATTCTGGACCTGTTTTCTTGCGTGATAATTCACGTGCTTTGCGTGCAGCTTCACGTGCAGTTGCAGCCTCTATAATTTTATCAATAATAGTTTTTGCAATTGCTGGATTTTCATCCAAGAATTCGTACAACATTTCAGATACAGTACCTTCAACAATTGGACGAACTTCTGATGACACCAATTTATCTTTGGTTTGTGATCCAAATTTTGGATCTGGGATTTTAACACTTACAATACTTGTTAAACCTTCACGGAAATCTTCACCGGACAAATTGATATCTTTCTTGGTACCCTTTTCTGAGATATATTTGTTAATTGCACGTGTTAAACCTGCACGAAATCCAGCCAAATGTGTACCACCATCACGGTTTGGAATATTGTTTGTAAAGCAAAGTGATGTTTCAGTGTACGCAGTTGTCCATTGTAAAACAATTTCAATATATGTATCTTCTTGTTGTTTTATCATCTGGATAGGTTCTTTGTTCAACAATTCTTTGGATTTATCCAAATATGTTGCAAAACCTTTCAGTCCATCAACACTGTGGAATTCACGTTCTTTCTTTTCTGCGCCACGTAAATCTTCCAGAATAATTTTAACATTTGCGTTCAAGAAAGATTGTTCACGCAACCATGTTTCCATGGTATCAAAACTAAATTCTGTACCTGTAAACGTATCAGACGAAGGCAAGAAAGTAACTTCTGTTCCATGCTCAATCCCAGATTTATTTTCTGTAATTTTCAAATCGCATGTTGGAACACCATCTGCAAAAGACATAAACGCTTCTTTATCACCACGCCAAACACGCACTTCCAGCCATTTGGACAAAGCATTTACCACAGAAACACCCACACCATGCAAACCGCCAGAAACCTTGTACGCACCATTACTTTCGTTATCAAATTTACCACCTGCGTGCAATTCGCACATAATCAGTTCCAGCGCACTGCGACCTGTTTCATGATTTATATCAAATGGCATACCACGACCATTATCACGGATTGTTGCACTGCCATCTGCGTTCAAAGACACATACACAGTATCTGCATATCCAGCCATCGCTTCGTCAATAGAATTATTAACAACTTCGTAAATCATATGATGCAAACCCGCACCACCTTCGCCAACGTCCCCGATATACATTCCAGGGCGTTTTTTAACCGCCTCTAACCCTTTTAGAACCTTAATTGAATCACCGGTATATTCATTATTTACAGACATTTAACATTCCTTTCTTTTTTCTATGTAAAACATAGCAATTTCTGGTATAATTATCAAGGAAAAAGGGTATAAAAAATTATACTTAAAACAACCAAGGGATAAATAATATGAAATTTAAATTATTGTATTTTGGCGATATTTTGATTAACCCAAAAAAACGTGCACAACATATCGCAGATATTCGCATGCAATTCCACCCTCAATTAAAAAAACTGATTGAACACAGCCCATGGAACAACTTAACCCAATACATGGTACCAAATCCAACAAAAAGTCCTATAACAACACGTCATGTTGGTGGAATTGATTGGAATCCGATTATAACACCGAACTTAAAATTGATTGCAGAACTGGATATTCAAATGCTGCACCCTGAAATCGTAGGCGTACCACGCAGTGATATTGATAATCGTGTAAAAACAATTATGGACGGTCTGCGTTGTCCACAAAACGAACATGAAATTGGTGCAAATACACCACGTGACATTGGCCCAATTTATACATTGCTGGACGATGACCATTTGATAACAAAACTGTCTGTTAATACCAGCCACTTGCTTGGCACACAAATTTTTTCTGATAATATTGCATACACACCTGATTCAATATTTATGATGATTGACGTGAATGTTCGTGTTGCCGAAGGAACGTTGGAAAACCTGCCATTTATGGTGTAATATAAAAATGTATAAATATATTACTATTTTGTTATTCTTAATTCCGATGCAATTATTTGCAAATCGTGATGGATGTTTATATCCAACAGAATATACAATTGATAAACGTTGTTATGTAACAGATTCAGAAAAACAAACAAAACCATATAATGCGGTTGTATATTTGGTTGAAAATGGTTGCACCGGAACCATTGTACAAGATAATAATAATTTGTATTTATACACAGCCAAACATTGTGTCGACACAGACCTTGATAACAAAACAGATAAAAAAATTGATATAAAATTACAGGACGACCGTATAATAACCGCCACCAGAATAACAACAGGTGGATATGATATAAAATCTGATGAAAACCATTATGGTGATTGGGCTGTATATCAAATAAACAATACCCAAGATAATATCCCGTATGTTCATATAAGTGATTTTTTCAAAAATCCAGATAATCTTATATACTATTATTCCACTGTTATTGGATACGGATTGTTAAAAATTATGAGTGATAAAGAAATTGCAAATTTAAAAAACATGTATATATCACATCTTAAAAACAATAAATCTGTTGATTACACACAACCAGAAACAACCAACACTAATAAAATAGATGAATACGGTTTTTTCAGACAAGGTATACATTTCAATAATTCACAAGTATCTGATTTTATGTTTAGTCTGGACGCAGATACGTACCAGAATATATTTTTTGACCGATATTTAAAAAAATCAATTTGTGTTTTCAATAACACAGGCAGCACCAAACATTGTCAAACATGGACAGGAAATTCAGGTGGTGGCATATTTGATTCCTATGGCGAAATCATGGGTATTTACACACGAGGTATCGGATTAATAGGCGGAAAACATCATGCAGGGTATTTTGACAATTTTTTTAACAATACGGGGATAAATATTGTTAATGAATTTATACCGAACCAAGTTACAAAATAAACCGGCAATTGCCGGTTTGTTTTATTTTTTATTTTGTGTCATTCCAGAAACAACAATTTTTTGACCATTTAATTTTTGCAACTGTAAATTCACAGTTAACATCACTGTTTCTTCTTCATCTTTGGTTAATTTGTATTTCAGACTATTTCCATTAAACTTACTGGTCGGTGTAGTTTTATACAACCAAAGTATCAAAAATCCTTTTCTCGAATAAATTTCATATTTTTCAACACCTTTTTTTATTTCATACGCATTATTAACTATATCTAAAACTTGTTCAAAATTCATTTTTATTCTCTTATTTTTCTATCTTAGGCAACGGTGCTAAATGCGGACAATTATAAATATTCGCATTCAACACAAAGGAACGTTCTGGTCCAAATATAACCCAATCATTTTGTTTTGTTGTCTGACTGGTAATCCAATACGCATTTCCAGAAATTGTTTTTTCAACAATTGCATTTTCCATATATCTGTGTGCATCTTCTATATTATACACAGAAACATCTGTTTGTATTTTATATAAAAAAGTACAACCTATGGGTTCTTTATCTAATCTGGTTAAAAATTCACTGCCATTTTTATTTTTTACCAAACCGCCACATGCCGCGACAGACAACATAATCCCACATAACAAAAAAACGTTTTTCATTTTCCTTTCCTTTTATATTTGATTAAATTATTTCGTAATTTTCTGGATTACTGAATAACTTTCTAAGTACCAAGTTATTCAAAGCATGACTGCCTTTAAAAGATTCCAAATCGCCACAAATAAAACCACCACTGGTAAACATATCACCAATTGCATCTATTATTTTATGACGCACAAATTCATCTTTCCATATCAACTTGTTCAACGTTCCGTCCCCTGCATCATTTAACGCGATAACATTTCCTTCGTTTGCACCACGTCCCATACCACGTTTTTTCAAATATTCCCATTCAGAATATTTACCAAACGTTCTGGCACGTGCGATATTTTTAACAAAATCTTGCACTGATTTTTTTGTACCATTAAAACAATACTGACAAGATTGTTTTCCGATAATTTTTTCTGAATAAACCAACGTCGCTTTGATATTTAATTTATCACCTGAATTTGGTGACAATTTAACAAAACCATCTGACTTGCGTCCCATAATTTTATTCAATACGAATATTTTAAAACGTACAAACAAAGGTAATTGTTTTAATACTTCTTTGGCATGAACAATAACTTCTTTTTTAACAATTATTTTTTTCAAAATTCCATCTGTCACACCGACCTTTTCAAACATTTTAATAAATTCAGCTGCACTGCCATCCAGTATCGGTGTTTCTGGTCCATCAATTTCAACAATTGCACTGTCCACCCCCATCATAAACATAGCCGCCATTAAATGTTCAATTGTCTGGACATGTTCAGCATCTGTTTTACCAATGGTTGTATTACGCATTTTTGTTTCACCAACATTATCATACATCGCAGATATTAAACCAGAACCTTTTATATCTGTTCTTTGCATAAAAATACCATATTTTTCAGACGGTTTTATCACAACATTAACAGGCAATCCAGAATGAATTCCGACCCCAGAAATTTTTATTTTTTTGTTAAAAGTTGGCATTTTACTTTCTCCTTTAACCAATCAAAAAACGTTGTTTCAATATTCAATTCCAATTTAGCATATTTTATTTTACTTTGATATTTTTGTGGTAATCTGACCCAGTCTTTTTCAGTTGTCACCAACTTTGCATTATGTTTTTTTGCCAAATTTATTAAACCTTCAATATCTTCATCTGTATATTGCCAATGGTCTGGGAAAGATTTTTTTACAACAACATTTTCCAACCCAGCAAAGAATTTTTCAGGATATCCAATTCCTGCGAACGCGACCAATTTTTCTGTATTATCATACGGCGAAATTGTTTTACTTTGTGCATAAAACACCGGTATTCCATATGGTAAAATAAAATTTTTATGAATATTTTTATTTCTTATCACAACAAAAACATCTGCATTTTTTGCAGCACTTTTTGGTTGACGCAAAGGACCAGCCGGCAATAAAAACCCATTTCCATAACCCAAACCTTCATCAAAAACCATAACAGATATATCTTTTTTTATTTTTGGATTTTGTAATCCGTCGTCCATTACAATAGGTGTTTTTTTATTAGATTGTTTATTTAATAAAACAATATTGCTTTTTCTGTCGCCAACATGCACGACTAAACCATCTTTGGATAGCATTAAAGCCTCGTCACCAACATCACCTGTTTGTGCAGATTTTTTATATCCCCTCATAACCACAGGTGCATCAAAAAAAGTCGCAATTTGTCGAACTATTGGTGTTTTACCAACACCGCCTGCCAATATATTTCCAACACAAATTATCGGTCTTTGTGAAGAATATTGCATATGTTTACGCATCCAGAAAACCAAACTGCTGCCTAAATAGTAAACCCATGACAATGGAATTAAAAGAACAGAAATCAAATTTCTACGTAAAAACCACTTTGGCGTTTTCATATAAAACCTTTATTTCTTTTTATTTTTCTTGCGTTCACGTTTTGCTTTTTTGAATTCATGTGCTGTTAAATCCTGTTCTATTTCCCGCAGATTAAATTCAGCATCTAATTCACGCATTTGTTCAACCATAACATTTTCTACATGCTTACGAATTTCTTCAAATTCCTGGGGTGATGTTTTTTTTGGTACAAATATAGGATTTCCAATATTACATGTAATTTTTGAAAAAGGCAACGCAACTAAATACCTATCCCAACGGTCTTGGAACCAAGACTTTGAACAAGAATAACACACTGGAATAATTGGTGCCCCCGACATTTTTGCGAAATACATTGCACCATCTTTGACACGCAGTGATGGTCCACCTGGTCCATCTGGGGACATACAAATTGCACTTTTTCCTTTGGATAATATACGTAACCCCTTGCGTAACACAGACACCCCACCCTTATGTGAAGACCCATATATTGCACGCAAACCAAATAAACGTTGTAATTTTGCCATCATACGTCCATCTTTATGACGACTTGCAACAACATATGCACGCATTCTTCCCATACAAAGAATAGGACTAAGCATCATACTACGTCCATGCCAAACCACAAAAATAGCAGGTTTTTTGCAATATTCATAAAAAGTTTTAATATTAGTTACACGCTTAATAGATGTAAAATAAACAAACCATATTGGAATAGCCATAAAAACAGCGATAATCCACTGAATTATTCCCAAACTTAAAACAGGTTCCCAAAACTTTTTCCAATATTTTCTAAACTTTTTATTCTGTAACATAATTTACCTTTATAAACTATGGCTGATTTTAGCAATAAAAAAAATATAATTCAACAAAGACTAGGATTAAAGTCGTTTTTAATAAACATAAAAATTTTTATTGACTATTGACAAAAATATAATATAATATGCAGGCTTTATCGCGGGGTAGAGCAGCCCGGTAGCTCGTCAGGCTCATAACCTGAAGGTCGTTGGTTCAAATCCAACCCCCGCAACCAGATTTAATAAAAACGCCCCTTTTTGGGGTGTTTTTTATTAAATATATTTTGTGGTCGGATGGTTTGTAATCCGCAACATAGTTGCTGGTTCAAAATTTGTATATAAGAACGAGCATCGGGCCCCGCAAAATTTGAAAAATTTTGTGGGTGATTTTAGCGAAGTTCGAATAACTACAAATTTGCCCGCAGGCATTTATGCCGAGGGAATACAAGTAGATTTTGGAAACGATAGTACACCAAAATCGTCACGGTATACCCGCAGGCATTTATGCCGAGGGAAACCCAACCCCCGCAACCAGATTTAATAGAAAATGCACCTTTTTGAGGTGTTTTTTACTTTTTATGATATAATAAAAATAAACACAAGGATATATAATCATGGAAATACAACCACTTATAAATTTTCCACATGTTATAAAAACACAGCGTTTAACATTACGTGTAACAGAACCTACAAACGAAAACGCATCTGCTCTTTTAAATATAATTGAACAAAATCGTGATTATTTTATAAATTGGCAGGGTCATTTTGGTGAATTAAAGACTGTTAATGATGTAATTGCATATTTAACCAAACGTGCAAATCAAATAAAAACAAATTCAGGTATATGTTTTTATATTTATCATAACAACAATATCATTGGGCGTATTCGCTTTTTTAATATCCAAGAAAAATCCTGTGAAATTGGTTATTGGTTGATAAAATCTGCGAACGGCCATGGGTTTATGACCGAAGCCCTAAACGCATTAGAAACAGAATTATTTAAATTTGGTTTTGAAAAGATTATATTAGACATAGACAATGGAAATACACATTCTGAAAACTTAGCCAAACGCAATGGTTATAAACTGGAAAAAATATTACCTATGGCATCATGGGCAAAATGCGTTGGCAAATGTGATTCTTTGATATTCACAAAAGAACGTTAGTTTAAAAAAGTGGCGAAATCGCCACTTTTTTAAATAAAATATAATTATATTTATCTACAACCAACAAAAGCCCAGTTGTCTTCACCTGGTTCTTTTAACATTGTACGCATTGTATAATTTTCTTTACATAATTTTGTCCAACCAGGTTGATCAAAAGCAAATTCTACATAAGTGTATTCTGGGTCTTTTGCCATTTCTGATAATTTTGTTTCATCAATGCCAGAAGCATCAACCCATTTTCCTGTTGGTTGCTGTGCTTTCACATCTTTTATCCATTCCAAACTAGAAGGACATTTATAAACAATGTGTGTAGATGTTGATGCTATCTTTTCACAATCTATCATTGTTTTTTCTATATCTTTGATATCAGAATTACATCCAACCAATGCGATTACAGGTAAAATTAAAAGTAATTTTTTCATATTTTCTCCTTTTTTTATAAAAAAATTAAACCGCCAACAGAATTTAGCGGTCGGGGAGTTGGTGTCAGCAAACAAATGCTCCGTCCCTTTCGGTAAACGGCTCCCCAACCATAAATGTCAGGGATGATAACGATGCAAAAAGCACCGAAAACATCAGATTACGATGCTTTAGCATCGTGTTTGCGGGCCACCACAGCCCCAAACCCGCTAGTCCCCTATCGGATTCAATATTTATAATAACATAAAATTTATTTTAAAAAAACTCCAAAATTACGTATTTTTTATTAGACAATAAAACATTTCTATGTAAATATCAAAAAACACAATATGTTACAGGAGTATTTAATGTCAAAAAACATAGAAACATTAACTAATATGACAAAAAATGGATGTATTACACATTCAAGTCGTTTTCATGCAGACGATGTTTTTTCCGCTGCATTATTAAAAATTGTTGGGGTTATTCCTTGTGTTTCTGTTATAAATCGTGTGGGATACGTCCCTAATGATTTTAAAGGTTTGGCTTTTGACATAGGTTGTGGTCAATTTGATCATCATCAACAGGACGCCCGTATCAGACAAAACGGAAAAAAATACGCTTCTTTGGGATTATTATGGGACGCAATTGGTTCAGAATATATTGTAAATAAATACAAAACAGATATAAAAACAGCCAATGATGCAGCATTAAAGTTTGATACAGATTTTATAACACCAATGGATTTAACTGATAATTTTGGACCTAAAAAATATCCAAACACATTATCATATATCATAGAATCTTTAAATAATGTTAAATTTACACCCCAAGAAAATGATAAAATATTTAAAGAAACTGCGAATTTTTATTGCAAACCTTTGGAACAATCTATTTACAAATCTTATAAATTTATACAAAACAAAATCAAAGCAAATAATTTAGCAATATCAGATGTTATAACATTACCATTGGATACAGACATAGACAGATCTGCATTTGAAGGTACTATTGTTAAATATATTGTAAAAAAATCTCATCGTGGAACATATAATATTACAACCGTAGAACCCTATAAAATTCCATATGAATATATAAAAATGCCTGGCTGTGTTCAGGTATATAGCATTGGTGCCGCATTTGATACATATAATAATGCGTTAAACGCAGCAAAACAATTAGCTAAAAGTGTTCAAATAATATTTACAAAATAATATAAAATTTCAAAAAAGTGGCGAAATCGCCACTTTTTTTAACTAAACAAACCTATCTTTTTTCTATTTTACGTCTTGCACAGAATTGTCCGATATCAAAACCACCACCAGATTTCATAACATAGTTATACAGTTTTGTAATTGCTGGTATTTTATCTTTCTGTTTTGCATTAAAACAATCCATTAATAATGATGTAAATTTTTTACTTGGTAATTGTTGCACATGATATCTTTTTGCAAATTCTTTGTTTGTTAAAATCTTTTCTATTTTTGACCAAGAAACATGTGGTAAATTATTAAAATCATAATATGCTTCTAACAACATTTCTATCAAATTCCAATATACTAAATCTGTATGAAAACCGCCTGAATTCAAAGATTGTAATTCATCATATTTATCCCACAAATGATATTTTTTAAAATCATTTGAATATTTAGAAAAAGGCTTTAATTTTTTATTTAATTCACGAATTGCCTGATTACGTAATTTTTTAACAGCACCATTTTTATCATATAAAACAACACCGTATGCAAACATATTTTGATCAATTAAACGATGTCTTTCTTTGCCGGATTGCATAAATTCTTGGATTTTATATACAGGATTTATAGTATATTCCATCAAAAAACCATCAACATAACAATTTGATTTTTCTTGAAATCCTATATCATTTGAACCAACAATTGCGACATCTATATCAGAAAATTTATTTTGATTACCAGTTGAATAACTGCCACATAAAACAGCACCTTCAAACCAAGGTTTATCTTTGTACCGTTGCATAAATTTATCAAGTGCAATTTCCCATTTCTGCATTTTTAACCTTTTTTTAAGTTAATTGAATTTTTTTTCATATATTCCCCCGTTACAAAATCATAGTAATTATATCATATAAA
>JAZNBN010000016.1:0-162875 GCA_045587125.1 Candidatus Enterousia sp. | reverse complement strand
CATGGTATGCCATTAAGGTGATTATTCATAAACGTAAACACGGTTTGCGTTAAATGTTTTTAACTCTCTCTCTCTCTCTCTAGATTTCTGCGGAATTTCGCCATTTTCTTTCGCTTTTCCCTTGTTTTTCTTGTCCGAATTATATCATATTTCAAAAAATCCCACAAGGGGATTTATTGGGATATTTTATGTTTAATTTCACGAATGCGTGCCAATATTTCTTTTAAGTCAGAATCACTGGCCACAGGTGCCGGACGATTGCGCAATTCGTCCGCCAATACAATGCACAATGTTGCCAATAAAGAATTTTCAGGTAATGGACCGATTTTATCCAAAATTTCACGTGCACGTTTATCAACCATATATCCCAATTCAATCAAACGAGATTCCTGGCCGTCTTCACAGCCCATAGGATAATTTTTATTTACAATTGGTATAGAAACAACACTCATTTTTTCAACTTCTTTATTATAGATATGGATTCATCAATCATTTCTGTGGCACGTGCGTTCTTGTCACGCAGTGTTCGTACCTGTTCTGTTAAAATGGCGACTTCTAAATCAGTTTGCTTGCCTGCGTTAATCGCAGTGCCACGTAAACGCACAACTGCGTCTTCTAAACTGGCAAGTTCTTGAAAAATTTGTTTCTTTAAATCTGACATATATTCACTTTACGATATTTTTTATATGCGTTCAACCCTAAAATGTGATATAATGTCCCCATATATTGTGGGAGTATTGGTTCATGAAAACAAAAATTATTTATATTTCAGGCAGCGAAGTCTTTGAAATGTCTCAGGTTCGGGCGGCCTTTGAAGAAATCAGACAAACATTGGGACTGGATAAAAATACTATATTATTCGGTGTGCCGGTCGATTCTGATGATGCGTTGGCTGATAAAAATACCGTAAATACAGATATCGAATCGATAAACACACCAATACAGACAATCAAAACAGATGAAATTGCCAATGAACCAGAACCAATTATTTCTGTAATCCAAGAAGAAATTATCGAAAATAATATAGAACCTGTTGTCGAAGATGTTGTGCATGTTATAGAAAATTCTATTGATAATATTGAAGAAATAGCACCTGTGTTGGACGAAGATGTACAAGATGAACAACACGACGAAGAAACTATTATTCCTATATTGTCTATTTTGGCAACAAACGATTCTGATGACGTAGAAATCGCAGAAGACGTTGAAGAAATTATCGTGGACGAAGTTGACGAACAGCCGGCAACCATTGAAATCCAACAAACAAATATAGAATCAAATGCTGATGAAGAAGTTATTATTTCTGATATAACAATTAATGCAGAAGTTGACGAGGCTGATTCAGGTTTAACAAAACAAATTATTACAGATATGCTGAATGACGAGGCACCAATCAGTGAATCTGAAAAAACTATTGAACAATTGTTGGAAAGTATGACACCATTGCGTGAAGATTTTGATACAGATACGCAACCAGATGAAAATATCACCGATTTTAATTTCGATGCGTCCGAACCTGATGAAGACGAAGATGCAACTTTGGCACAATTGGCATCTGAATTCGCAAAAACCGAAGATAAAATTGTAGTTGAAAATAAACCTGAAACACATGGAAAAATCGGTAAATTAAAAAGTATTTTGCCATTTAAAAAACTGAAACCACAAGACAACAGTTTAATGGGTGATTTGTTCGGATGGGCCGGTATTGCCGCAAATGACGAAGATTTTTCAATGCCTGGATTCTTTACCCCAAGTGCATCCAGAAAACAAGGTTCATAATGATATTACATGAACATAGACACGATTCTTAGATTGCTTGAAAATTCCGGATTTCACGGTTTGTCTGCAGATTCGGAATTTATATACATGGAAGATCCGTCGTGTATTTTACGCAGTTTTGAAACTTTTGCTGAATATGCATGGGTGGCAGCACTGGCACTGACCGGATTTATGTTGGGTGGATGGGCGTTTTCTATGATTCGCGGTGCAAAAACAGACAACATATTTATGAATATGCGAAATTTGATATTAATATTCGCAGGACTGTCTGTAGCAAAACCTGTTATCAATTTGATTTATGGCGAAGATTTATTCGCACGGGGTTGTGAAACGATTAGTGTTTCTGTTGATGAAATGAATAAACTGTTGGCAATGCGTCAAGATACACTGGATGGCAACGGCGGGTTATATGAAAATTTACGTATTTATGATTCTAATGTGTCTGACGTGCCTTTGCATGAAATTCCGTTTTCAGAAATGCCTGTGTATGGTGCAGGAACCCCATCAGAAGTTAATGTTAATACATCACAACAATATGCACCAATAAATGTCGCCAATCAATCAAGGCAGGCAATCGAATCAGGTAAAGATGTAATATATAAAATGCCAGATGGAACATCTGTAAAACGTACAGGCGGTACACGTGCATGGCGAAATTCAAACCCTGGCAATATCAGATATTCTGAATTCGCACGCAAAGTCGGCGCAATCGGACAGGCGGGTGGTTTTGCAGTATTCCCAGATGAAGCAACCGGAATGTATGCAATCGAAGCATTATTACGTACAGATTCTTATAATAAACTGACTGTACAGGGTGCAATCAGTCGATATGCCCCGCCATCTGAAAATAATACTGCGTCTTATCACAGACGTATTGAAAAATTAACCGGTATTCCTATTACTAAAAAAATGTCCGAACTGACCCCAGGCGAACTGACACGTGTAGCAAACGCAATAAAACAAATAGAAGGCTGGAAAGTCGGTCAAACACAAAGGATTTAATACAATGAAAATTCGCGGCAATACAATAACTGTTTTAATTATGTTAGGCATAGTGGTGTCAGTGTTTGTTGGATACGGTCTGATACATAAAAACAAAAACGATGTGCAAACATTTGGAACCGCAGCCGTAAATATAACACAAAAACAAAAAAATCGTGCCATAATATTTAATGATGGACTGGGGGAAACCAAAGATAAAATAGGCTATAAACCCGACGAAACAGGCACAGGTGTAACCAGAATAGAAACTTTTTCATTTGATATAAATTCTGATGGTCAAGATGATAAAATAACACGCATACGTCATGAAAATGGAACAGCACATTTTTGGGACGAATATACAATTGAAATAAATGAAAATAATAGATTTCGCACCATAACAACCGATGATTTCAGAACAATAAATGGCGCAGAATGCGCATTACAAAAATTGAAATTTATTTTTAAACCAAAATTTCAGGTAATAAAAATATCCAGACCATGGATAGAATCTTGGTTAACCCCCAGTATGGCAACCCAGACAACATACGAATTAATAAACAATAAAATGGTTATGGTTGAATCAAAAAAGTTATCCAGTGTATGCGACGTTACGGAATTATTTGTTAAATAAAGATTTATGCATCCAAACTGTTTCACGTAAAGAGACAACAGAACCAATAGATTTGACCAAGTAATGATCATACAAATCAATCCCAAGTGGTTTCAAAACTTGTTCAACCATAGTTGTTGCGTCTATATCATCTTGTGAAAAATCATTATCCGACAATGGATGATTATGTACAATAATAACACTTACCGCATGATTATGCACCGCAGTACGACCAATTGCACCCGGTATAATGCCAGATTTAGTAAAATCACCATGACTGTGTTGTTCACTATGAATTAAACGCTTGTGCGGTCCCAAATACAACACATGAACCTCTTCTGTTTTCTGGCCGATTAATAATTGTCTGCAATATTCTTGAATAACAAATGGGTCTTCTAATATAACACCGTCTGCCAATCTTTCTCTGTACGATACCAACATTAATTCATGTACAAGCTTTATCAATAATGCTGTACTTTTACCAACACCGGGTACACTAAGCAGGTCTTCCATTGGTGCAGTGAATATGTGATACACACTTAAAAACTTTTGTATCAAACGACGTGCCAGTGGTCGCACATCACGTCTGGGAATCGCATAGGTTAACAGTAATTCAAGTTTTTCATAACTGGTCAATTTATCGTCCAATAATTTTTCCCTTAGACGTTCACGATGACCATTATGAAATAACAAGTCTTTATCTGCCATAATTTACCTAAATCATTTTTTCTGTGAAAATAATTGCACCATCTTCGGTAATACCAATCGTATGTTCCCACTGGGCAGACAATCCACCATCAACAGTACGTGCAGTCCAACCATCTGGGTCTATTTTACATTCAGCAGATCCCGTATTTATCATCGGTTCAATTGTAAAGACCAAACCTGGGACCATTTTTACCTTGTCCCAACGGCGATCATAAAAATGATATATTTGCGGGTCATCGTGCATTACTTTACCAATGCCATGACCAACAAAATCACGTGATATAGAAAAACCATGTGGATTTACAACCGCTTCTATTGTTTTTCCAATTTCAGACAATGGGACACCGGGGGCACAAATGGATATTGCAGCGTTCAATGCATCTTGGCATACATTAACTAATTTACGTGCCTGAGATGACACATTACCAATCATGAACATGCGTGATGCATCACCATGAAATCCTTTGTATTCGGCAGTTAAATCTACGTTTACAATATCACCGTCTTTTAAAACAACGTCATCACTGGGGATTCCATGCACAATAACATCATTTACAGATGTGCAAATATTTTTTGGATATCCTTGGTACCCCAAATCAGACGAACGTGCGCCGTTTTCTTTTAAAAACTGGGCAACCATTCTGTCTATTTCGCCTGTTGAAATGCCTGCTTTGATATGTGGAGATATAAAATCAAAACATCTGGCGACAATATCACCTGCGGCACGTAATCTTTTAAAATCTTTTGGGGCATAAACAGATGCTAGCATAACTTTAATTCCTCCGTCTGATTGCAAATCTGGCAGCACGAACAGATAATTTTAATGCGAAATCACGCAATAAAATCTCAGCGGGCATACCCTTGGTACGCAATTGGCGTTCCAATTCATTTAACCGTACCAATACAGCCGTTATTTCTGATTCAGGCCATATTTTCATTGCTTGTTTAAATTTATCTTCTACTTTCCAAAACAGTCTGGGTAATTGACCTTCTACAACCGCCGTTTGTAATTTTTTAAAATGAATATCCAACATACGTATTAACATATTTGGTTCTTTGTTATCATATAATAATCTGTCCAAAGCGGTCATTGTTTGCTGGATATGTCCGGCCGTCAAAGAATATAAAAAATCGTCCATGTCCGCCGCCCCCGTATCAGGCAAGCATTTTTCAACATCAGACAATTCAACAATTCTTTTGTCATTAACATATAATGCAATTTTTGCCAAAAAACCACGCGTAATACCACGGTCCCCACCCAAATGAGATGTCATATATTCCATTGCATCTGGTGTTATTTGCATAATCCCCGCAGATGCAGATAATTCATTTCTGATTAACGTTGCCAATGTACGTGCATCGTCTGTATAGCAACCCAAAGCCGCCATATCATCCGAACCTTCAAACAAAGAACGCAATCCACCACCAGTACGCAAATCACCCCCCGTTACAATAACAGTGGCGCATAATCCAGGGTGTGATACCAAATCATTAATTTGCTTAGCAGAAGAATCGCCTGCATTGGATATTAAAACCATTTTACGACCACCAAACATTGATGGACTGCAACTTTCTGCGAACAAAGCATCTTGCTTTTCATTTAAATCATCAGAATCCAGCGCAAATAAATTATCTTTTTCAATTCCCAGTTTTTCAATTGCCAAATCACAGTATTCATCAACCTGCCCTGCGTCCGGTCCAAAAATCAAGACTGCACGAACTTTATCAATTCCGCTTTTAAAATCTGCATCTTTCCATTTCATTATTTATCTGCACTTTCGTTTTCATATTTATATGTTTCCGCAATTGCACGTGCACCAATTTCTTCGGATAATACACGTATGGCATTTTGTACAGCATTATTATAAGACGCATTTGACGCCACCAAATAAGATACAAACGTATATGATTCTGCAACACGTTCGGTACCACTGGCAATCTGTTTATCGCCATAGAACAATGAATACTTGGCGACCAAAGACACCTCTTGCCATGTGGCATCACCAGTTTGTTCCAACGCTTTGTACTGAGTAATGGGTTCATCCAGATCAACAACCAGTGTATATTTTGCATCTGCACTGTGTTGACCACCAAACTTTGCCCACAACGCGTTACGCAAATCAATACCATTGATACCACTGATTGGTTTTACGTATATATCCGTACTGGTCCCAGAATACATTGGTCTGAAACCACATCCAGTCAAAAACAAAACAAATAAAGTAAATATAATTTTTTTCATATCTTTTCCAGATTTCCTGTTGCAATTTGTTTCTATATTACCTAGACTTTTAATAAATCGCAAGAGGGAATGATGAATATTTTTATCATGATTTTAGTTGCACTGTTTATGGCGGGCTATTATTTAATGGACAGCCCCAGCCAACGTATCCAAAAACACGAAACAGAATATGCAATTGAACAATCTGATTTGCGTGCAATCGCACAATGTGCCGTTGCAGTGCATAACGCACAAATTAATTCTGTTCCTTTTCAAGACGTATGCATTGAACAAAATGGCATAGGCAGTGAATTTATATGTCTGAACGCGAAATTTAAACAAACAGATTGTAACGCAGAAGGTCGTCAAAAGCCCGCATTCAGTTATATCGTAACCTATACCGCACCAATTGACCCACAAAATCACAATGCAATGATGGAAATATTGGAAGAACATTATGCTGATTCTGGCACTTTTGGCATGTTTAACGACAAAACTATTATTTCAGGCGGAACATCAACAAAACGAATTGTGCCGGCCGAAATAATATCTAAATTAAAATTGGTTGATAATCAATTGGTATATCTGACACATTATGAAAAACCCCAAATAATAACGACTAACTTTGACGTTGTAACCGCGGATGTTAATTGCCCCACTGGCACCGTTAAAACATACAGATTTGGACGTTGGCAATGCATCGGGCAAAACACCAAGACAGATTGCGGTGGCGATACAATTTGGGATTCTGATTTACAAGAATGCGTGGCAGATGAAAGAAGAAAACCATTATGTGCAAATGATCAAACCGCTATTTTAATAGACAGTGTATGGGATTGTATCAGCCCTTTTCCAGACAGAACATGCCCAGATAAAATGATTGCACGCCTGAATTATAATACAATGGAATGGGAATGCGTCATAGATCCCACAACAATAACAGATTCAAAAAAATGTGATTCTTTTATCCAGGGCAATATATATGCGGCACCTGGGACGACACTGCGTATTCCGCAAACATCATGTACAGATTGTGAACGTATGATTACAGACCCAGATACATGCGAAACAATTTGCGTTCCAGACCCATCTAAGTTGGACAGCCCACGATGCTATGCCGGAAATATAGCCGATTGCAGTGGCAGCAGTCGCGCATTGTATTTCGGATTTCCAAATCGGGGATATATAGACGCAATCAAAGATTTTGAAAATATTGATATTCCATTAGATTCACTGCATAACCAAAACAGACGATTTAATTGTATGGATTGTGGCACAGGAACCATAGATACAGAAAAATCCGTATCACCGTATGTTGCAATATGTAAATAAAAATCCCCCAATCGGGGGATTTTTTTCATTGTTTTAGCGACTAATTGTAGGAATCGCACACATTGATAACTTCATCTTTTTTTCGATTAAAGTATCAATATCGCGTTCCATATCAGCAATAAATTGAGCGTTTTCAGGCGTTCTGTAATGCATTTTTGCAACAGAAACCTGGTCATACAATTTATTAACCTTTGAATCAATAGATTCCATGTTATCCGCACCATTTATCATATTAAACATATCTTGTATCCTTTGTTACAACCTTAGGAATATAACACAGCAAAATTATTTGTCAAGAGGTTTTTATAGGAAAATAAGTGGGGTCCGCAACCCCACTTTTTATGATTAAAAACCTAATATCAAATATTTAGTTTTATTCACCACGTGTAAACGCACCTTTGTCCAACATATCACGAACCGCGAAATGTTTTACTTTCTTGGCAGATGTTGATGGCAATTCTTCTTCGGTAATTGCGAAATGCTTTACCCATTTGTATTGTGCAATTGCCAAATTAGACTTTTTCAACAACAACGCAACACGTGCGGTGGTTGTACCTGGCTTTACCTGAAATACTGCAAAAGGTACGACTTTGTCTTTGATAACATATTCAAATACAGCCGCATTCAATATTTCATCATTTTGCATATACAGATCTTCCAGTTCGTCTGGATAAACATTTTTACCACTGTCTAAAACAATAACCTGTTTTTGACGACCTTTGACGGTCAAACGCCCTACTTTGTCCAGACAACCAATATCGCCTGTTTTAAACCACCCGTCTTCAAAAGCCTCGGCATTGGCTTCATCGTTATCAATATAGCCTGTCATGACCATATTACCACGGACCCATATTTCGCCAACACCATTTTTATCTGGGTTATGAATTTTGATTTCGTTACCCAACAATGGTCCTGCGTAATACATAGAACCATTTGCACGACGGAATGCAAAGTTAAAGTTCGCAGGTCCTGTGGTTTCTGTCAAACCATAACAATCCCCAACAACAAAGCCCATTTTTTCATAGAATTTACGAATTGATGGTTTTAATGTCGCACCCGCTGATACCAAAACTTTGGTATTACCACCAAATGCATCATGAACTGGTTTTGTAACCTTGTCCACAATTACACCCAATCCAATCGCACGTAAAACCTTACGCAGTGATACAACAACACGCATTAATGTCCAAACGTGTTTATCACGGGCCGTATCAACTATTTTCTTATAGAAAACTTCCCATATTCTGGGTACAGCCGGAATAACTTCTGGTTTATATTGTTTAAAGTCTTTGATAAATTCTTGGGGTTTTAAAACCGGTTGTAATAACAATTTTCCCTGAAGTGCAATCGGCACAATGATATTTATAACCACACCATATATATGATAAAGTGGTAAAAATCCATAAAATGTGTATCCCGGTAAAATTACATCTTTATAAAACTGGGCCCCATCTGCCAAAGATAACAGGTTATTATGAGTTAAACCCACAACCTTGGGGTTACCGGTTGAACCAGATGTAAAGGACAACTGGGCAATATCTGTATTTACAACGTCCGCAGCCACAAAATCTTTTTCATCTGTATCGTCAATGTTTTCAATATCAAACATTTCTGATGGGGCACCTTCTATAAAATAGTGCTTTTGCGCCAATGTCAGTTTGCAATCTGTACGTTTCATCATATTGATATGTTCAGATGGTTGCAATCCTGTATCCAGCATCAAAACCTTGGCCCCCTGAGATGTGATGGCAAAATAAGAACGCAAGAAATCAGGTGTATTGCCAGACAAAATTGCGACAGTATCCCCCTTTTTGATTCCAAAGCGTTTCGCCAACAATACGGCACGTTGCTTTACTTTTTTTAACAAATCTGCATATGTTTCGTTCTGTCTGACAAAGAAAATACCGTCTTTATTCCGCGAACAGACATCTTGCAGCATTTCATATATATTTTTCATCATCATGATAATACTCTTGTTTTTAGTTAAAGTTATATCTATGTGTTTATAACACAGACATAGACAATATACCTGTTTTTAGTAAGAAAAACAACCTATTTATACAATCCGACCCGAATCGATTCAACACAACATATAGTAAAAGCATCGCGTTTTTATAACTATATTTTGTGTTTTTATGTAAAAAACGAATCATTTCCTGTGATAAAAAACACATTTTATTGACACAAAACATGTATTGGTATCAAACAACCGATTCTGTTTTCATGCTGTAACATGCAGAAAATCTGCTTTTTAAAAAGTAAAGCGAAAAAAAACATTTTTTTGTTTTTTTGTTCGTTGCGAGTTCATTCACAAAACTATATATTGTTACTAAGCAAACAAAAATAATACTATATGTTGTGTTTTTACAAAAAATAGGGGTTATAGATATGTCGGAAACACAAAATGAAATACAAATTCAAATCACACCAACATTAAAGACACGTTTGGTCGCTGTGCAGAAACGCAGTGGTGAAACAGTACCTTTTGATTCTAAAAAGATTTTTGAGGCCGTTAAAAAGGCGGTTGCAGTCACAACAGAAATGTCTGATGTCGAAATCGTTAAGGTTACCCAGGAAGTATTAAAAAGACTGGATGAAAAATTCGCAGAAAAAACACCAACTGTGGAAGATGTACAAGATATAGTTGTTTGTGCACTGATGGATTCACGTGCATATAAAACAGCCCAGGCTTATATTATATATCGTCAAAAACGTACAGAAATTCGCGAATCTATGGTTGATGCGGTTGAAATTATAGAAGGTTACGTCGGTGGTTCAAATTGGCGTATCAAAGAGAACGCTAATATCGGATATTCCATCGGTGGTCTGATATTGCGTACCAGCGAACGTGTTACCGCAGAATATTGGCTGAATCTGTATCCACGTGCAGTGGCAGAGGCACATAAAACTGCGGCAATTCACGTTCATGATTTAGGTTGGCTGACCGGGTATTGTGCAGGTTGGTCTTTGCGTGAATTGTTATACGAAGGATTTAATGGCGTTCCTGGGTATTTACAATGTGAACCTGCCAAACATATGGCGACCGCGATTTCACATATGGTAAACTTCTTGGGCACGTTACAAAATGAATTTGCAGGGGCTCAGGCTTTTTCGTCTGTTGATACATATTTGGCGCCATACGTCAGGGTTGATAATTTGTCATACGCAGATGTAAAAAATGCAATGCAAACATTGGTATTTAATTGCGCTGTACCATGTCGTTGGGGAACACAAACACCATTTATCAATTTCACATTTGACTGGACATGCCCAGAAGATTTGAAACCACAACGTCCATTTATTGGTAAAAAACAGGCTGATTTCACATATGGCGATTTGCAAAATGAAATGGATATGATTAACAAGGCATTTTTAGAGGTTATGACCGAAGGTGATGCGTTGGGTCGTCCATTTACATTCCCAATTCCAACATATAATATTACACCTGATTTCCCATGGGAACATCCAAATGTAAAGCCTTTGTTTGAATTGGCTGCAAAATATGGTATTCCAAATTTCCAGAATTTCTTGAATTCTGACCTGAACCCAACAGACGTTCGTTCTATGTGTTGCAGATTACGTTTGGACGTACGTGAATTGTTAAAACGTGGTGGCGGATTGTTTGGATCTGCTGAAAAAACAGGTTCAATCGGCGTTATCACAATTAACTTGGCCAGATTGGGCTATATCCACCGTGGCAATCGTGAAGGTTTGTTCCGTGAACTGAAAAGATTACTGGATTTGGGTCGTGATGCATTGGAAATCAAACGTCAAATTATTTCCAAAAACATGGAAAATGGCCTGTATCCATTTACCAAACGTTATTTGGGTAATTGGAATCATCACTTTTCAACAATTGGTGTAAATGGCGCAAATGAAATGGTACGTAACTTTACAGGCGACCGTGAAAATATCGCTACACCAATGGGTAAAAAATTGGTTTTGGATGTTATGGATTTCATCCGTGAAAATCTGGCAACATTCCAAGAACAAACAGGCAATTTGTATAACCTGGAGGCAACCCCAGCAGAAGGATGTTCTTATCGTTTTGCAAAAACAGACGTCAAGAATTTCCCAGACATTATAACTGCGGGAACAAAAGAAGCACCATACTATACAAATTCAACACAATTGCCTGTGAACTTTACAGACGATCCATTTGTTGCATTGGAACACCAAGAAGAATTACAACGCAAATACACAGGCGGCACAATGTTGCACCTGTACATGGGCGAACCTGTATCCAGTGGTGATGCCGCACAAAAAATTGTCCGCACAATATTTGAAAACTATAAAGTGCCATATATGACATTGACACCAACGTTTTCAATATGTCCAAAACATGGATATTTGGCGGGTAAATTTGAATTCTGTCCAAAATGCGATGCAGAAAATGCCGCAAATCAGGATACGAAAGAGTAATCAAAAAAAATAAACAAAATAACAAATCAGAAAAAGAAAGGGGAGAATAACATGACAAATAATGCACACAGAACACCATGCGAAATTTTTTCACGCAGTATGGGTTTTATCAGACCTGTTTCAAACTTTAATATTGGCAAATATTCTGAATTCTGTGAACGTAAAACATTTACAGAAGCAAACAGCCTGAGTACTGGTCAAAGACATTCTGATTTGTTGAAAAAAGCAGCATAAAAAATGCGTGAAGTTCAAATCGGGGGATTGGTACCATTCACCACAATAGATTATCCTGGAAAACTGGCTGCGGTTTTGTTCTTGGTTGGTTGTCCATTACGGTGTGTATATTGTTCCAACCCCCATTTATTATGTCCACATGACGGTGAATATGACCCAGAAAAAACCTTTGAATGGTTAAAGGGACGTGTTGGCAAATTAGAAGCCATCGTCTTTTCTGGTGGCGAAGCATTGATGCAAGGTGACACAGCCATAGAATACATGAAACGTGTGCGGGATTTAGGATTTAAAATTGGACTGCATACAAATGGCTTTTATCCAGAATTATTAAAACGTGCATCTGAATTTGTTGATTGGATTGGATTGGATTTTAAGGCAACGTGCGAAAAATATCCAGATTTAACAGGTCAACATATTGCGTATGATAATATGATTCGCAGTCTGGACATATGGCTGGCCACAGGTAAAGATTTTGAAGTACGCATTACATGCGACCCACGCTTTGTCACCAAAGATGATTTATTACAAATCGCAGATATTCTGGCACACAAGGGTGTACAAAACATTGCTATTCAAAAGTATATTCCACACTTTGAAGACGAGGAAAACAAAACCACCCCTGCTCTGCGTGAACAGTTCTTTAATGACGCAACATTGCGTGATAAAATAAATGCTTTGTTTACGTCTGTTGTATGGCGCGAATAAAATGACTTGATTTTTTAGTTAAAATGTGGTATTATATCTCTATACAAAACCTGCCAATGTGCGGGTGTTTTTTTTATTTTCCCAAACTTTCAAATAATCAAAGGACAAAAAATGGCAAGACAAATTCAAATTCGTCGTGGGACGACATTGGAAAACGATAATTTTACGGGGGCCGTTGGTGAAATAACTATGGACACAGATGCCAAAACATTACGTGTACATGACGGTGAAACACCAGGTGGCGTAGCGTTGGCCAAAGAAAGTGAAATCCCGAACATTTCAAGTGCAGACTATGTAATAGAATGGCAAAATCCAAGCGACGAAAATAACCATACTTGGTTCAGAAAATATAAAAGTGGCTGGGTTGAAATGGGTGGCGAAATCCCCTTAAATACATCAACCGTTACAATGCCAGTAAAATTACATGATGTAAATTATATTGTTTTTATCATATATAAATTAACACAAAACAATAATACCATAACATTTAAAGCGGTAAGCACACACGCACAAACAACTACTAATTTTTCAGTTGTTGAGTCTACCAATACATTAAAAGGCTGGTTTGTATCATATCTGTCTGCATAAATAATCCGGCAAAGCCGGATTATTTTTCGATGTAAATTTATTAAATTTGTGCTGGACCACACGACTTATGGGGTAATAATAACAACGCCCCCATTATTTTATCGTATTTATTCGGGGTAAAACGTTCTAATCCCGCCCCCGGGAAAAAAGTTAATTCGCCGACATACAGATGATTATTATGACAAAAGAAATCTACCCGAACAAACGGAAAAGGTTCTGATAAAACTTTCGCAATATTTATCATTTCTGCAAGTTCTTTTGGTCGTTCTATTTTTTTCTTTGAAGCAGGATATTTTCTTGTAAAGGGCAACCTTTTCCAATTTAAATCAAAAAACGTCACTTTTAAACCACTCTGCCGTTCAGAACAAACAAATAGATTTTTAGGAATACCATTATAACACATTATTTTATAATCTAATAAATCTGCCGCAAAATCTAAATATTTCTCTGCTATGATTTTGGGTTTAATATCTTTATATGGCCATTCGAAAAAATTATAATAATGATTGTGCTCTGTTTTTAGCCATGTGTTTAATTGGCTACAAGTTTCTATAATGTCTAATTCTGCTTTATTTTTTACAATTATATTTTGACCGCTGCCCCAATTAACTTTTAGAACAAACCTATCTGGCAAAGCATCAAAATCTATGTCTTCTGCCTTGTCCCAAACCCCCAAACATGGAATTAAATATTTGTCCCCTATTTTTTCTTTGACATAGTCGCGGACACCCACCTTGTCCGCACATTTTGTCATCAATGGATTCTGGCAGTTCAATTTCAGCCATTGTAATTTTTCATTAAATGTGCGTGGATTATTTAAATGTAGTCTGTGTCCTATATATTTCTTAAACTGTTGTTTTAAACAATATTGTATTTCATCCCGGGACAGTCCGCTGTAACGTTTAAGATAAATACGCTTATACTTAGGCATATGCCTTTTATAACTAAAAATCTTTATTCCAAACAAATAAATGTGACGACGCCCATTTTGATAACGAACTTTTTTAAATATTTTCATTTTTCATCCATTTAATAAAATTATGTACACCTGTTTTAAAATCTATTTTTGGTGTATACCCCAATAAACGTGCCGCCTTGGTACAATCTGACACAGTTTTATCAACATCGCCGGCCTGCATAGGCATTTGTTTTATCCTTGGTGTCTGCCCCAGCTCATCAGATATCGTTTGAATCATCTGATTTAGCGACACAGGGTTTCCACCACCCAAATTAATAATTTCAAAATTTGTCTTGTCGTAAGATAAACCGGCAATAATACCATCTGTGATATCATCAATATACGTATAATCACGAACATTTGAACCATCACCAAATTTTGGAATCTCATCACCATGCAGTATCATTTTTGCAAACTTATGAATCGCTAAATCCGGACGCATACGTGGACCATAAACAGTAAAGAAACGATATCCTATTATTTTCATATTATATAAATACGCATAAGTCCATGCAATTTCTTCACACATAAGTTTTGTTGCACCATATGGCGAAATAGGATTTGTACGTGGTATATCTTCACTAAATTTATCTGCGGCACAATTTCCATACACAGATGAAGATGATGCAAATAATAACTTTTTGCATCCATATTTACGCATTGTTTCTAATATATTCATAGTGCCAATCAAATTAGTCTGACCATATGCAATTGGATTTTCTAAACTTGGGCGAACACCTGCACGTGCTGCCAAATGAATTACAACATCAATATTATGATCTAAAAATATTTGTTCCAGCTTATCAATGTCACAAATATCTGCCTTATAAACAATATAAGGTTTGTTCATTATATTTTTACGTTTCTGTTCTGGCGAATAATAATCATTAAAATTATCAATAATTATGATATCATTCCCTAAATCATATAATTTATCCGCTAAATTTGAACCAATAAAACCAGCACCGCCCGTAATTAATATTTTCATTTTTTCACCGTAAATAATTTTATAAAATTAAATAAATACACGTTCCCCTTGCGAATTTTCAGCAACGGTATTTTTCCGAACAACTTTACTCTTGTTGTGTGAGCACTGGTTGCCAATACCCTTAGTTGTTCAATCTGTGTTGATAGCATTTCTGGATAAAAGACTGTTTTTGATGCGAAGAACCAAAAATTTCTTAACGTCTTGACATCAAATTTTTTTGGCTTTTGATCTGGTTTGTCGCCCGGGAAATGATGAATTACAATATCCGTGACAGGCAAATTTCTAGAAATATAATTCTGGATATCTTTGTCTAAATAATTTTCATTACTAAATGATGAAAACCAATTAAATTTATGTTCAAGCCATTTATAAGCATCTTCAAAACACTTGTTTAACGGATCTTGCGTATTAAATAATTTTATATCACGAATTTCTGAATCACATTTTGCGATTTTTTCAGCTATTTTATTTTCACGCCATTTTTTACAGTCTATTAACATTACACCGGCATTAAAGTACAAATGCTGTTTTGAAATATATTTATATACTTTTTCAAATGCCGATTTATCCGTCATAACAAACGAATCTGCGACTGCACCAATAATATTACCATCTAAATCCTGGTTATATAATTCAGCGATATCACCATAACATAGCAAATCTGTATCTATATACAATCCTTTGTCAATATCTGGCACCAAATTTGGAATAAAGAAACGACTGTAATTTGCTAAATTTGCTGTATATACCTGTTTAGTATTTTTAGGCAAATATGTATTACATATGAATTCTTTAAGAGATGGACTTAAATCAATCCAATTTATTTCAAAATTTGAAAATTCTTTTTTCAACTCTTCAACTTGCTTTTTTCTAAAATCAGATACATTATCAGCCAAACAATAAAAAACACATTTGCACTTTGTATTATAACAAACACTTGCAATCATTATAGCAGCATAATGGATATAATTTTCGTCTGTGGTTATAAATATTGGTATTGTAGACATATTTTATCCCCTTGGTTATTAACGTAATCTTTTACCCGTGCCACAGGAATTGATTATTTTTTTCTTAATATGTTCAAACTGCTTGGAAAATAATTTGCGCAGTTTTATTTTGGCCAAATATCTGGTTCCAAATAAATTTCTGATTTCTAAATAATATGCCGATTTCTTTGATATAAAATCACCGGCAATCGTTCTTATCAAAAAGTTTTTTATTTCTGTGTCGTTTTTCGGGTAAAATAGTCTTGCAAACTTCATTATTTCCCGCACAAAAAACATCCTGTCTTCTCGTTTTTTATTCATTATCTTTTTATCTATGGAGCGGCAAATACCAGACTGGTTTATGAAATAGTAATAAGACACTTGGTTGGTAAAGACAACTAAATGCGATAAATGCATTAATTGTAATATGACAATATTATCCTCATAATATCGTCCAAGCGGAAATTCTAGATTTTGAAACAAATCTTTCTTGAATAATTTATCACAAACACTGCCATTTATCAGATTTTTCAGTTTTTCTTCAAAATTATCCGTTATCAAATTTTTTGTAGGATTATCTGACACATAGCCTTGATTAACAATTCTAATGCCCGCAGACACAATATCTGCATCATTTTCATTCATCAAGGATAATAAACACTCGTAATAATTAGTATCAATCCAATCATCTGAATCTATAAAACTGATGTATTGCCCTGACATATTTTTCAAGCCTGTATTTCGTGCGGCAGACAATCCAGAATTTTTCTGATTTACAATTTTTATACGGGAATCACGATCCGCATATTCAGACAGAATTTTACTTGAATTATCTGTACTACCATCATTTATACAAATAATTTCAATATCTGAAAAAGTTTGATTGATTACAGAATCTAAACATCTGGACAAATATTTTTCTACGTTATACACAGGAATAATTACACTAATTTTTGGCATCGTTATCCCCCTAAGTTATATTCAAAATGTTTAAGTTGACATTTAGAAAAGACTGCAGCCAACTGTTTTTTATCACCATTTAAATTTTTTTGTATATCAACGCACAAAGATATTTTTGTTATATTATTACTTAATTGTTTTTTTATTATTTCGCCATTATCAGATGTAGTATTTTCTATAAATAAAAAATCAATACTTCTGCCAATATGATCACAGTATGAATTGCACATTTGTATCACTTCTGCATCCGAAAATACAAATTTGTCGTGTAATATCAAGTAAACCAGTAAAACATCTTTCTGACTATGCATATCACTAATAAAACGCTGTATCCTTCTGTCGTATTTTGTCTTTACTTTATCAAAACATTCATCAAGTGGACATCCTGTTGGAAAATCATGTAAAAACTGATAATTATTTCTGGTATTGTAATAATAATCGTGTTCCATATCATGATTTGTCTGAACCGGATTTTTTTCTATCTTGACCAAATCTTCTTTTATAAGAAAATCCTTAAAATCGCTAGATAAAACATCAAAAACCTGGGATAATGTTGGACGCCACAACCAATCTAATGGGCCACTTGTATTTCGCAGATTAAATCTTTTCAGATTCGCAGCACATGCACAATTATGTCCAATCGAATAAATCACATCATATCTTTTCTTATTACATATTTTTGCGCTCATAAGATTCATTACATCTATGCAACAAACGATGAAACGATTGCGATAAATTTTATTCAATAAAAAAGCCCTGGATGACTGACGCCACTTTTTGACTGGAATTAAACACACCAACAATCGTATTAGCAACTTCATTTAATTATCTCCACTTAATCTTAAATACAGGGATAAATTCAAATAAATATATTGTATTGTTTTTTATCTTTATCAATGGGATACGTCCGAACAAACGCAGTCTAAATCTGGTGCCAGTAAGCCCCATCTTAACCGCTGCATCACGATATGCAGGAAATTGATTAATTATAGCCAGACGAATAACATGATGCAGTGTCTTCATACGTGTATTTTGACGTGCGGATGTTTGATTGGCAAACACACGATATTTTACCAATACTGTTTGTAAATTATGAAAATTAGTCACACACATTAAACGTGACCATAAACGATAATCTTCGCATGGGGAATAATATTCTTCGTACTTAATATCATTATCCACCAGAACTGATTTACGTATCATAGCGGCCGTATGCCATACAGAACAATTTTCTGTCATGGCTATTTTGATATCAGAATCATGTTCAGGCTGACGCCATATTTCGCCATTGTTTTTGGTGTCTCCAAACTTTTCCAGCCAACCACTTACCACGCTAATATGTGGGTTTTTATCTAAAAACGCAACCTGATGTTCAAGACGCGATGGCACAGATATATCATCATGATCAAATACCGCAATATATTCACCACACGCCATATCCATCAATTTATTACGCGATGCAGAAATCCCCATATTTTTGTCATTTTTAATATATTTGATGCGTTTGTCTTTATACGATTTTACAATTTTTTCAATCTCCTTGTTTTCAGGACTATCGTTTAAAATCAAAAATTCAAAATCCGTAAAAGTTTGATTCAAAATAGATTCAATCATCTCACGCAAATGCGTCGGATTTGTATTATAAATCGGGGTTAAAACAGATACACGTGGCATATAAAAATCCTTTTGCGACGATAGTATAATAATAGCGAACAAAAAGCAAGACAAACCGTGCTATTATCATAATCTCATACACATATAATTATTTTGACCAAAATCACTTTATAATGTACCCTTAACAAGGTATTCTGAAATAAAAGGGTAAAAATATGACCAATGTTATAGAAAAATTTAAACAATATTCTAATACAGATGATATATTAAAAATGGTTTACGGAATTGCATCAAGTGAACATTTTGACTGTGCTTTTGTGGCACCATCTTGGGCCATTGAAAAAGTATTTAATTTGTCCGATATTAACTTTGAAGTTATTTGTTCAAACAAAGATATAACTGTGCATAAAATTATGCACAATGGTAAAAAATATCTGTATACGCAATTAAAAGTTGGCGCACCAAATATGATTGACTTTTGTTTATCATGCAGTGATTTAAACTGTGATAAATTTGTGTTCATCGGTTCAGTTGGGGCATTGGTACCAGAAATAAAACTGGGTGATATTATTATTCCAGAATATTCAATATCCGGCGATGGCGCATCATTGTATTTATACGATAAACTGGATGCAAATAATATGTTTAAACGGGCGTATGCCAACCAACAGTTAAACTGTGAAATTGAAAATATTTGCAAAATGCAAAATATAAATATTGTAAAAGCCGTCCCTATTTCTGTGGACAGCGTTATGTGCGAATACCAACATCTGGATGAATTTAAAAATATGGGTGCAAATATTATAGAAATGGAATCGGCAACATTTTTCAATTCTATGAATTTAATTGGAAAATCTGCTGCTGCTATTTTAATCGTATCGGATAATTCTTCTGTGGGACAACATTTGATTGGTTCTGATACAGATATGCGTGATAAATACCACAGTGCCCGAAAATTGTTTAAAAATATTTTATTGAATATATAAATACTGCCCCAATTGGGGCGGTACTTTTAGATTATATATTATAACTTTAAACTCATTTTTTGCACAATCGGTTCAAAACCATAGTCATTATAAAATTTATATGCATTAATGTTTTTGTTATATACCCCCAATGTTACCTCTTTTATATTGCGTTGTTTACATTCTGATATAAATGCGTCCATTAATTTTTTACCAATGCCTTGGGCACGTGCATTTGCCGTTACTATAAAATTACCAACATGACCAATATCAGAATTTATCAACCAAGGTTTATATAACACGTCCCCCATTATCATACCGATAACATTATCTGAATCATCAATCGCAATAAAGTTTATACTTTTATCGCATTGCGATATACTGTGCCGAATAACATCACGTTCCACAGATGAGGCATCTGATTTGAAATATCCATTTAATATATCAATGTGATACTGACGGGCTTCATCTGCCAACAGCACCATGTGTTCAATATATTTTTCCGATGGCTTGATTATTTTAACATTCATAATAATTCCCCCTGGTTTATACAAAATATCGTAACAAAAGAATTATTGAATACAACCAAAAAACAAACACAATTTGGCACGCAATAAAAAAATACATTTGACTTTTTTCATTTCAAGATATAAACTACGTGTCGGTTCTAATGAAGTTTAGGATGGTTGGCAGAGCGGTCGAATGCGGCGGTCTTGAAAACCGTTGTGGGGGCAACTCCACCGGGGGTTCGAATCCCTCACCATCCGCCATAAAAATTAAACACCCTGTTGGGTGTTTTATTTTTATCTGCGGTGGTTGGATGAGAACCCCCAAGGGGTTCGACAATGAGTAGATTTGATAAGCCATGCGAAATCAAATCGTTACGAATGCCCCGCAGGCTGGCAAGCCGAGGGAATACGACGATAAACAATTAAGAAAATCTTAAAAAATCGTAGGTACACGATTTTTTTGATTTTAATTTTTGTTTGTCAAGGCACCCTCACCATCCGCCATAAAAATTAAACACCCTGTTGGGTGTTTTATTTTTATCTGTGTTAGATTCATATCAGAAAAAAACTTGACGGATATAAATTTAGTGATATCATATCGCTTAAATACGATACGTAAAGTATTGACGAGCAAATTTTTATTAAAAAGGTAATTAAAATGAAAAAACAAAAACATGTTGAAGCTACAAATTTGACAGATGTGTTGAACCAATTAGAAGATAACACAAATAAATATCAAACCATTATGTTTGACTTCAACAGAGTATTGGTTGGCAACGTATACATTAGTCGTTATAACAACATAGATCCAGAAAAATCATCAGAACAATACCTTGTATGTTTCAATGATAACTGTTATAAAATTTTGCCAAACAATAAAATATGGATGAAACGAAATAGCGATACAGATTATATTATGATGAATTTTTCTGCAAACAAGGCAGAAAATATGTGGTATCAAGTCGATCATATTTTTCAAAGCACCATTAATGCAAATCTTAAAAAATATATGTTCAATCTAAAATACCGCGAACTTATGCTGATGATTATTGCATCAGTGCTTTCTTGCTTGGTTATGAATGGTGTTCAAAACGTCACAGACAACAAATCAAACAAAATTCAAAATAAAACAGAAACACCTGCTAAACCAAACAAAACACAAACAAATCCTGTGGATACGATTGTATATAATGCATCTCAACATACAAAATAACAAAAATATATAATCGTATATAAACATCAGTGTTGAATTAAGTAAAGCTAAATCAATCCTGAACACACCACCATAAAAACAAAATGTCCCAACGGGACATTTTTTGTTTTGTTTTTCTTTCTATTTTATTATCATGCGCTTAGCAAAGGGAGATTTTATGGAACATCTGGATATTTATGACGAATATATGAATAAAATCGGTACAGAAAAGCGTGATATTGTTCATCAAAACGGGTTATGGCATAAAACTGTTCACTGTTGGATATATGACGATATTGGAAATGTATATTTTCAAATTCGTGCGGATTCCGGAAAACTTTACACAACTGCATCGGGGCATGTTCTGGCAGGCGAAACTGTACGTGATGCATTTCATCGTGAAATTCATGAAGAAATTGGAATTGATATAGATGTATCAAATGCAATTGCGTTGGATATTGTATTTTGGAGACAAGATAAACCACAAAAAAATTGGCACGATCGTGCTTTTGCACATATTTATGCAAATAAAATATCAAATGGATTCACAGATTTTCATTTTCAACCTGATGAAGTTGCTGGACTGGTTCGTATAAATGCAAAAGATTGCTTGGATTTATTGATGGATAAAAAATCATCTGTGCACGCAACAAAAATCACTTTTGATAATTCAATTGATGTAAATATTACCAAAGACGATTTTTTGGCGGCATCCAATGAAACACCTATCGTCAAATATGGTTTTGTGTTGCAAAGTATTATCCAGCAAAATTGAATAAAAATAAAAAGCCCAAATGGGCTTTTATAATTCATATCTGAATCCATTAATCCTGAGTATCATCTTCCAAGATTATTTTAAATGCCATAAATTCCCCCTTTGGTTGCAATTTTATTTTAATTTATTTCGTTTCATTGCGCAAGCCAAAATCAGCCCCCCCGCAATAAACATTATCCCAGACAACAATTGTCCCATGGTCAATCCCCATGATGTCAAAAATCCTATATGTGCATCTGGCGCACGGAATTGTTCGCAGAACACACGAAACGTGGCATACAACATGCCCATAATACCCGCAATTGCACCGGGGCGATTTCTTAATGTGGTATATCTGTACAGACAATACATGATTATAAACAGCAATAAACCTTCGGTGGTGGCCTCATACAAAGGGCTGGGGTGGCGGGGAATAGGTGTATCACCATTAAAAACAACGCCCCATGGTACGTCTGTGGGACGACCCATAACCTCACGATTTATAAAGTTTGCAATTCTGCCAAAAAACAATCCAATTGGCGCAACAACAGACATAATATCCAACACAGACCAACCATTTACACGATTTTTACGTGCAAATAAAAATATTGATAATATAACGCCAATTAATCCGCCATGAAAACTCATCCCGCCATGCCACACGGCCAATATTTCCAGCGGATGCGTAAAAAAATAAATCGGATTATAAAACAAAACATATCCCAATCGTCCACCGATAATTACACCAAATACAACCATGGTAAGTAAATCATCTAATTGCTTAGATGTTATTTTTAAAACACTGTCTGGACGATTGATAATCTTTTTAAACAACCAATACCCAATTATAAATGCGGCAATATACGCCAGTGCATACCAGCGCACATCAATACCCAAGACAGAAAATGCAACTGGTGAAATTGGATTGATGATTATTGACATTTATTATTATCTGCCTTTTTGTATATACTGTATAAATTCCAAACTGGACAGAACCTTTTTGATATTGGCAATACTTTTAGGATCTGTTGCGTTTTCTAAATCAGCCTTTAATTCTTGAATACGTACATCCAAATCTTTTCTGGATTGTTTAGCTGCACTTTCCGCACTAAGACATGCCAAATCCCCATTAAAAGAGCAACGACCCAATTTTGCAGCAAATGTATTTTTTATTGTGGACATTAAAAATACCTCTTTGTGTTATTATTTGTCTTGAAAAGATAACGAATTGTATTATATTTATTTCAAATAACAAGGAGAAAAATAAAATGGCACCACGTAAACAAATTGTAAAGGACACGACTGCACGTCATATTTCTGGACAACAGAAAAATGCGGTCGGTGGTATAGAATCTTATTTAAAGCGTATTTTCGCACTGATGTTTGGGGCGGTTGGTGTAACTGCGTTGGCTGCGTACCTGACAATTTGGGGTGGTGGATTGCAATATTTGTTTAACCTGCATACAGGTGGCATGTCGCCATTATATTACATATTACTGTTTGGCGGTTTGGGTTTATCTTTGTGGGCACAAATTCGCGTATTTCACATGAAGCCAGGCACTGCGGCATGGATGTTGTTTATATACGCAATTCTGATTGGGGTTACAATGACACCACTGATTATGGTTGCATTGACTGTTAATCCTGTATCAATATTGACTGCGTTTATCGTTGCGGCATTAATGTTTGCATGTATGGCAATGTTTGGATATAAAACTGTCAAAGACCTGTCATTTATGGGAATCTTTTTAATGATGGGCATGATTGGTTTGATTATCATTAGTATTCTGTCATTTATTTGGCCTGCGATGCTGGGCGGAACATTTGGAACAATCGTTTCATTTATTGGCGTATTGATTTTCGCACTGTTTACAGCATACGATATGCAAAACCTGAAACATGCATATTCTGTAATCGGTGATGATACACAGAAAAATCAATTGGCGGTGTTGGGTGCATTGCATTTATATATATCTTTTGTTGCAATGTTCCAATATCTGTTAAGTCTGTTTAATCGTGAATAAAAGGGGTAAAAAATGGCTTATAAAATTAATCCAAATCAATGTATTGGTTGTCATACATGTATGGGAATGTGCCCTGTGGCGGCAATTTCAATTGGCGCAGATGGCAAATGTGTAATTGACACATCTAAATGTATTTCATGTGGCACATGTGCAGCGGTATGTCCCGTTGGTGCAATCGCCCCAGACGTACAATAAAAAAATCCCCCGTTTGGGGGATTTTTATCTAACGTGTTTTATCCTTTAACACTTTTACAGTTACTTTAATTCTACTTATATTGCTGATTACTTTGAAACCATCAGTTATGTTATTGTCGTAATATTCTACTCTTCCACCACAAACTTTTGGCAACCCTTTCAAAGAAGTCAAACAATTTCTAAAACACAAAAAATCCCCCCCAACATATTTAGGCCCCCCTTTCAAAGTAGTTATGAAATTCATAGCACAATTAAAGTCTCCGCCAACATATGCTGGTGCACCTTTCAGTGTTTTTAGTGTATTTGCATTTTCACCATTCCAATCATTATATTCATTGTAAAGATATCCTGAGCCATAATATGAACCATCGCTTTCTCTACTACCTCTGCAGTTAAAGCTTCCACCGACATGTGCAGGTGCACCTTTTAGTGATTTTAATTCGGTGAATGAACAATCGTAACTACGCCCAACATATTGTGGACCGCCTTCCAATGTATTTAATTTATTAAAACAACAAGAAAATTTTCCACCAACCCATTGTGGCGCACCTTCCAGCGACCTTAAATTATTATCATCACATATAAAATCGCCTTCAACCCTTATTGGGGCACCTTGCAGCGTTTTTAATCCTGTTGCTTTACAATCAAAATTTCCTTTGACTGTTACGGTGGACATGTCTGGCAAAATCGTTAAATCTTTCATTGTGGGTATAACCACATCTCCCTGAATAACAAATCCTTGTGGCAAGTTACCCAGATCATATTCAACACCATTTAGCTTCAAAATAAGTTTGTATTTACTGCTCTTTTTTTGTTGTTCTTTATTCATATTTTTGGTTCCTTGTACGAAGTATCAGACATAGTTATAGTAAATATACAAATAAAATTAAACACAAAACATCTGATTGTCAAGCGTGTTATATATAATTTTTAATTTGGTTTTTTTATTGTAAAAAGATAAAAACTGTATAATATATATTCCGTTACAAAAATTAAGGGATTAAGTTATGCCAGCAAAAACAGTTAATGATATTGTCGCACTTTGCAAACGTCGTGGTTTTATTTTCACAGGTTCTGAAATATATGGTGGATTGGGCGGTACATACGATTATGGTCCATACGGTATTGAATTAATGAAAAACATTCGTGATGCATGGTGGAATGCCATGATTTATTCACGTGATGATATCGAAGGTTTGGATGCCGCATTAATCACCAACAGATTATTGTGGAAATATTCTGGACACGAAGCCGGTTTTTCTGATCCATTGGTTGAATGCAAAAAATGCGGTGCACGTATGCGCCAGGATAAAATGAAAGACACTTCAAAATGCGACAATTGTGGCAGTACTGAAATCACTGAACCACGTGCGTATCAATTGATGATGGGGCTGTCAATCGGGGCGACCGCAGACGGTGCTATAAACGCATATCTGCGTCCAGAAACAGCCACAACAACATATACAAACTTTAAAAACGTATTGGATGCACGCCCACATAAATTACCATTTGGCATTGCCCAAATTGGCAAGGCGTTCCGTAACGAAATTTCACCACGTGGTTTTGTATTCCGTATGCGTGAATTTGAACAGGCTGAAATGCAATATTTTGTTAATCCATCAGATGATGAAAAATTCCATAAAATGTGGATGGACGAACGTATGGCTTGGTGGGTAAACGTATTGGGAATCCCAGCCAATAAATTACGTTTTGCACCACATGACAAACTGGCACACTATGCCAAGGCTGCTGTTGACATTGAATACGAATTCCCAGACGGATTCGATGAAGTTGAAGGCATTCATAACAGACAAGATTTTGATTTAGGGTCCCACACAAAATCACAGGGCGATTTCAAAATAAACGCAAATGTCATGGAAAATAAAGACAGTACAACAAAACTGTCGTATTCTGACCCACAAAGCGGCGAAAACTTTATCCCATTTGTTATTGAAACTGCAATGGGTGTTAATCGTGCAATGTTGGCCGTTATGTTAGAAGCATACACGGACGAAGATTTAGGTGACGGCAAAACACGTACTGTGTTGAAATTAAAACCTGCACTGGCACCGGTCAAGGCGGCGGTTATTCCATTGGCACGCAATGTTCCAGAATTGTTAAATATATCAAACGATATCGTTGCAAAATTGCGCAAATTGGGTATCGGACGTATTGAATTGGAAAATTCCGGCAATATTGGCAAAAACTATCGCAGACACGATGAAATTGGAACACCTGTATGTATAACTGTGGATCATCAAACAATGGAAGATGGCACAGTTACATTACGTCATCGCGACACAATGGAACAAGAACGCATCGCAATTGATGACATTGTTTCAAAAATATTAGAAATTGTTAAAAAATAAAAAAACGCCCGATTGGGCGTTTTTTTATTACTGTTGTGTTTGTGTTGCCACAGGAATAAAGGCATCGTCGTTATAACTGCTAAGGAATCTGGTTCCTGTTACACAGACGATTTTATTCAGTGAATCTTTGTATGCCTGAACCTCGGCCATCCAACGTTGTGTAACTTCGTCCTGGGCACCTTGGTATGCGGTATATGCACCCATTGCACCACCAACACCGGCACCGGTCAAAGTTCCCTTTAAACGTGCCTTGTTATCTAAATCAATAATACCACCATCATCGGCATCCAATGTCATCGGATCAAATTTGTTAAGGTCAAATGTTTCTATGTCTATACCCAAACTAATCGCTTCGCCTTTGCCATTACGTCCGACAATATTTGCTTGTTCGAAATTCTTTTTTATATCGGAATCCCATTCAGATTTTTTATAACCGAATTTTTTATCCTGGACCCCGACAACCATTGCAGGTTGTGTTTTGGTAACTATTGATGCATCCTCTATTGCGATATAAGCATCTTTTGCCTCGTTACAACTGGAATTTTTTTCCATCTGGCCGTCTTTGAAACAATATCTGTAGTCTGTTGAAACGTCTTCAAACCGTTTTTCAAACGCATCTGTCAAAGTCATAGGCAGTTTATCAGATTCACGTGTTTTACTGTTATAGTCTACTGGCAAACCACCGGTCAAACGTTCCCTTTTGCAATTTTTCATCTCTGACTTATCACACACATAAAAATCGGAAATATCTGCAACGTTTACGAACGCCTGTTTGGTTGCCTCCAGGGTGTTGGTTTCTTTATAATATCCCCACAGACATGTTGTTTCTTGTTTATCTACGACACATTTTTCAATACGTAATACAGAATCACCAGATGCCATAACGTTACCAATTACACCACCAGCCGCCGCATTTACACCGGCAGATAAAATCATATCGCCCGCAACCTTGCCACCGTATGCGTTACCAAGCATTACAGCCGCACCACCGGCCGCACCAATGGCTGTATTTTTTAATTTATCTTTGTCGGTCCCCAACATACTGTCGTTACCAACATCATTTGCACCGGTGAAATTACCAATCAATCCGCCCAGTATCGTACCGCCAATAATCTTTATCGCCGCATTTTGCTTTTGTTCTTGGTTCATGACCGCAATAACGTCTTCTTTGGTCGGTTCGGAATCGGCCGGAAATACGACATTGCCTGCATCAGGTAACCATGACCCCTCGGGAAATGCGGAAATGTTACATTTAACAGAATCACCCGCCGCCAAATTTGCACGTGCCAAAATCAAATTTTCACCATTTGGCCCCGCCATCAATGCACGCATTTCAACAACCGCCGTACACATAGAAGGCGAACCTGCCTTGCGTCCAATTGTTGGGGTTGACCATTCAAAAATCCCCGTCGGATAAATCATAGAACATTGTTCCAATGTGTCAATTCCAACACCCGATGACGTGTCGCCAGACAGTATTTGATTTGCCAAATCTGTATTTTTTACATTTATCGGTAATTCCGTAGGCTGAACATCTTGAACGACCGCAGCCGCAATATTTGCCTGTTGATATTTATTGCGTGAATTATTACCAACACGAATTGCGGCATCCGAATCCAATGGCAAAACCGCCAATACCGCAATCAAAGAAAAACCAACAGATTTATTTTTCATATTCTCTCTCTTAACCTGATAAACGTATATCACCGGACACGCGTCCGGCAATAAACCATCTTAGAATTGTAGACGCAACCTTAGGCCAACATCAACCAAGCCCAAACGACCACTTTCATACCATTCTGTATAGTGATAAACACTGTCATATGGGGCCTCGTATTCCATGCCGGCACCGTCAGACAACCATTCAACCTGGGACATAACAATACTGCCCGATGTTTTTACTTCGCCCAAGTTCGCATAACGAACAAAGAAGTCCAATTTTATACCACCTTCTAGTTCTGTGGTAACGCCACCTTCTAGCATAAATGCCAATTCTTCGGTTGTACCACCATTATGATATGCAACAATATCAGAAACACCCGTTAATTTACCCGCAGGCAAATTTGAAATATCAGGTTCAACTTCATAGAAAGTATTGTCATAAACCGTATAATCTGCGATTGTATTTAATGATATACCAACACCGGCACCAACATACGGACGCAATGAACCGCCCGCCAAGTATCCTGTAAATGTATCAATATTATAATACACGTTTAACATCGTTGAATTTGCAGTTATGGCACCACCTTCTACCTGGGCAGGAATATACCCACCGGCACCATCAGATGTTTCAACTGTTTTTGGATACGCCAATCCAGAATAACGTGTATAAGAAAAATCAACACGAACATCATTATTAATCGCCGCACCCACAGATAATTGCAATGGAATTATACTGTCTGAATCATATTTAGCCTCTTTAAAAGCACCCGGCACAGTATATGAATCTGTTTCGCCACTATAATCCGCGGACATACCGCCCATCAAAGACGCATTATACGCAACAGACAATCCAACGTACAGCCCACTGTCTGCCAATCTGTCATAATCAGCAGGCTGATAATATTGACGCCCCGCCACAGTTTGACTGGACCCAACACGGGGCAACGCACCCGTTACACGGGTTGGTTGTGCCATAACCGCAGGATTATAACCCAAACTGTATGTCTGAGATGGCATTTTTTGAGGTTGTGCATATTGCATTGGCTGTTGAACAGGCATCTGTTGCACCGGCATTGTCATACCACCCTGATACCCATTATAAACAGGATATGCAGCATCTGCCACAAAAGGCATACCCAGCAAAATACCGGCAAAAACGGCAGAAACCCTTGATTTTTTCATATCCCTTCCAATTCCTTTTGTGATATTATATCATTTTCTGAAAACCAGTGCAAGCATTTGTAAAAACATTACATAAAAAAAATGCCCAAATGGGCATTTTTTATCTGGCAACATCACCACGCAAACGTTCATGGCAAACATAATCTTTTAATTTGAATCCGTCCTGGGCGTGCCATTTCAGCATTCCATGCCAATTTTCATTTGGAATTTCAACCGTTGGCAATTTATGTGGTGTGCGTGACAGTTGTTCTTTGACCTGGGGGATATGATTTTCATAAATATGAACATCATGCAATTCACCACGCAAAACACCAGGTTTTAATCCCGCTTCTTTGGCGTACAGTAACAGCAGTAACGCATAAGATGCGATATTATACGGTATTCCCAGAAACATATCACATGAACGCTGGGTCCAAATCAGGTGTAATTTGCCATCATGAACCAAAACCTGGTGCATAATGTGACATGGTGGCAATGCCATTTGTGGTTGATCTTTTGGGTTCCACGCATTTACGATAATACGGCGATTTGTTTGGTCGCGTTTTATCATATCCACCGCGTTTGCCAATTGATCAACACCGGGTGCCGATTTCTCAAAATTATCATATGGATTTTCCGGATTCCATTTATACTGACCACCGAAATGACGCCATTGCCAACCATAAATCGGTCCCAAATCACGTGTGGTGTTCATTGCTTCTTCACGCATAGTTTTATCCACGGCATGCGTCCAATTACCAACCGATAATTTAAGCAATTTTTCTTTGTACAATGGTTTCCACACAGATGGATTCGCCCATTCGTCCCATATATGACAATTACGGTCCTGCAACCACTTTTTATCTGTTATGCCATGAATAAAGAATTCTAATTCTGTGGCAATGTTTTTCAATCCCATTTTCTTGGTTGTAACCAATGGGAAACCATTTGACATATCATGTTCAAATGTCGCACCCCATGGAATACGCACAGTATCAATTCCGGTCCGATTGCCAGACATTGTTCCGTGGGTCAGACAGTTATCTAAGATATCTAAATACGCTTTCATAACAAAACCTTTCCTGTTGTATTTAACATTCCCCCGACCCTGTGATTTATGTTACAAAAATACTGCAACAAAACGCAACAAAAAAATCCCGCAAAATTGCGGGATTCTGTCCAATATAAGTTATTTTTTATTTCAAACGTTTGTTTTAGAATTCAACGTTCAAACGAACGCCCAATTCAGCCTTGACGTCTGTGCCGTTTTGTGAACCACTGTGTGAATTATCAAATGTGTATTCACCATATACAGCAACCTGCATCATGTCTGTGATTTGATTTGCAACAGACAATGAAACAATATATTCATCAAAGCCATCGTTCATATCGGCCGTTTCTTTTAACAGACCTGCGATTAATGGTGCTGCAGCAGGATTCGTAACATCTGTTGCCAAACCTTTTACACCATTATCTTCATGACGTTTCCATGTGAAACCACCACCAATTGACCATGTGTCATCAATTTCATAGAACGCCTTGAACCCGGCATTGAATTCCGTAGTTGACGCCAAATCAACAGAGATTTCGCTTGGGATACCCATCGCAGTCAACGTAGCACGATCCAATGTGACACCCATTTGTTCTACATAAATACTGTTGATTTCAATTTCATTATTATCATTGCCGAATGTGTGCAGTAATTCTGCGAATGCAGCAACGCTGAATTTATCCCATGTTTGACCGAATTGTGTTCCCAAATGGAATCCCCAACGACCATTGGAATAGTTATCATATGTAAAACCGTCTGCGGCATATGAACCGGACATAGCACTGACACCACCAAAGTGCATATCAGCAAACATATCCCATACGAATCCGCCTTCTGTTGTTAATGCACGGTATTTTAACCCTGCACGGCCCAGATGCATACCCTTGCGATCAATATCGCCGTCGTGTGTGTATCCGAATTTACCATACAGTTCCAAATCATCTAAAATACCATAGCCTAATTCTTCGTGTGCACGCCAGATTGGAAATTCTGTGGCACCTGCATGACCTTTTTGTTGTTGTGCCGCCGAATGGTCTGCTTTTTTATACATGACCCCGACAGACGTTTTGGAATATACTGCACCCTGCTTTGGCATGTACAGTGGGTTTTCCAAATTCGCAGCATACGCTGGTGCAGTCAAAACTGACAAAGCGACTGCTGCTTTTAAAGTTTTTTTCATCTTTTAACTCCTTGGTTTCGATGAATTAGCATAACCCCCATTATTGGCAAGATTATGGTTCATATCCATACCGCCCATTATTGGCAACAGTATGTTGCTCTGATAAGAACAATATCATATTTACATAAACAAATACGTCTTGTCAAAAAATCTTTTTACTTGACAGGGGTTGACATGTTAAAAAATCACACTATATATATTTGCTGTGGGGGATGCCACAGAACTTCGATTTTAACCAAAGGAGTTCGATATGAAAACACAAGTACAAACCGCACAATCGCAGGAAAAATTCGTTATCAAAATTGATAAAAATTTGGCAAAAATTATCGATTCTGATACGCGAAAAAAATTAACTGATGCGTACCTTAAATTATTTTCTGGTTTTTCATGGATAAATTGGACCAATAAAAAATCATTGGGGCAATCATGGCATAATGCATTGGGTCAATGCGACGGGTTTATTAAATCTAAAAATCCCGAAAACCCAGTTACAAAATACTTGAAACGTACGTATGATGCGCATAAAAAGTACTGGTCAAAGGTCATCATGACGAATCAGAACAGTCAAAACACGCTGAACAAACCTGAAATCGAGGCAAAACAGATGCGTGCATATGGCATAAAACTGATTCGCGAGGCAATGGGCATTATAAATCTGATATATGAACAGTTTAAACAGTATCAGATTGAATTTTCTGTTGATAAAAATGCCGTTAAAACTGCGGAAGTGGCAAACACACCAAAGGCACAGGCCACTGCAAAGGCACAAGAACAGACAAAACCACAACAGGTAAAACAACCCGCCGTTCAAATACCACAGGCACAGGCCGCTGCAAAGGCACAAGAACAGGTAAAACCGCAACAGGTGAAACAACCTGAGCTTCAAGCGCAACAGGCGCAACCTGTCGCAAAGGTTCAAGAACAGGTAAAACCGCAACAGGTAAAACAACCCGCCGTTCAAATACCACAGGCACAGGCCGCTGCAAAGGCACAAGAACAGGTAAAACCTGCCATTCAATCACAACCTGTTGCCAAGGTGGCGGAACAGGCAAAAGCACAACATGCACCAAAACCTGTTCAATGGCAATACGCACAAATAAAATTGCAACAACAGGTACATGCAATTGCAAAACCGCAACAAACGAAGCAACCTGTTGCAAAAGTTCCAGAACAGGTAAAACCACAACAGGTAAAACAGCCTGAACAAAAAATTACATCACTGAAACCTGTTCAGGAAACGCAAATCAAACAGCAACAAATCAAAATGTTCATGTTTGCAAAGTATAACCAAAAAACTGCGTAACCAAGGATAAAAAAACATGAGTATGGACTTTGAAAAAACACTGGCGATGCTTAGCGGTCAATCAATTGATGCATTTATGCAAAGTCAACTGACAGAACAAGACAAAGCACAAATAGATAACGCTATTGAAACTTTGTTTTCTGGGTTGTCGTTAAAAAATTGGTTGGACGGTGGGACACTGGGGAATGCATGGACAAATGCATTGGATACAGTACGCGATGTGATCTTTGCTTTTCCATATAATAATCCTGCGACCAAATATGCACAATCTGCGGTATTTATTCATCGTCAGAAATGGCACATTCAAATTGTCGCATCACGTGATGCCCAGGAAACAATTAAATGCCCGGCGAATCAACGTAATTCATGGTATCAAAATGCAAACACCAAGATACAAAACAGTATTGAAATTTTGCGTAAAAAAATTATGGAATTCGAATCTGGTACGCCACGTACGGGTAATACTGTGCAAAATACCCAACAGGTCTTTACACATGACAATGTCCGACAAATTGGTGAACGGGAACACGAACGTGAAAGGGTTCGTGAAGAATAAAAAAAACACGATACACAAAAAATCCCCCAGATGGGGGATTTTTTTCAGTCAGGAAGATGAAACTGTTTTTTATTCGGTTGTGGTACTTTTTTCAAGAAGTTTCCATCCCATAAACGTATATCCTGGCTTTACTGGGTCGGATGGAACGGTAATACTGCCATCATACGTACACTGATTGATTGTATGTGCACCATTATTATCTGGGTTCCAATCAATATTGATTGTGTTGGCGGTGCAGGTGGCAGATATTTTCGCTTCAAACACACCGAATACCACGGCCCGGAAGGCGCGAAGGTCCACGTCAACGTACCGCAGGTCGTACGCACAGTCGTTCGCGCAAAAGGACGCGCAATCGCCCGCCGATCCGAAGTCGCGGAGGAACACCCACGGGGCAGACGTGACTGATGTTTTTTCACCAAGGACACCCTCCGTAATCGGACTAAATCCATCCATTTGGCAATAACAATACTGACCTGTGCTGTCCGTCGTATAATTTTTATCGGACGATTCGCTTAGCGTCACAAAGTATTTTGCAAATGTTTCAAAATTCGCCTCATTCGTATACACGTCTTCTGCACCTGACATCTCTAGTTCCAAATAATCCATCAGTAAATTGGCCTTTGTCTGACCGTACTGTGTCGTTAATTCCGTACGAAGTTCGTCCATGGTTTTACTGCCACTAGAAACGGCCTCCATATTATTCATAACATACACAAATGCGGGGTCTGTGCTTGGTTGACATGACGCACGACCATAGACAACGCCATAGTCAAAATCTGTTGCCCATGTGTTGTTCGTAGTCAGACCTGCAGCCGATGCATCGATGTGCGCTATACCAGACTGATCAATATAAGTATAACCATTACCCTCAGTTTCGTAATTTACGGGGATTAGTGGTGTTTGTTCGACTATTGTTACCCCACCATCTACGTGATATCCCGTTTCGCATGCCGTTGCGCCACAGGTATCCGTGCCGGTGCCATAGTAATCATTACCAGATACCGCCGTTGCATGTGCTATGTTTGCCGTTGCAACCGTACAGGCCGTATAACACTGGGTATCGGCGGACGCACCGTTTGCAGAATTTGGATATCCCGTTGGACATTGGGCGATACTGTTGTTCGCAGTTTCAACCGTGAATCCACCACCAACGCAATATGATCCCGCGGGGCATGTGGTTTCTGTAACCGACGTGTCCGTTACGTTCAGGTATTCCCCCGGGTCCAATGTATAATCTATCAAATCCCATGTCGCAATTGTATTTGCCGTCGCGTTATTGTCCGATACGCCCAATACATCAACCGTACAGGTGTTCGCACTGGTTATTATTTTATCGGCACCGAATGCAGGTGCAATAAACGTTCCCATTAATGCGGTGGTTAAAAAATATTTTTTCATGTCCTTTCCTTTCGTTTTTGTTTTTTTGTTTGCTTCCTTTGTCATTGCGAGCGATAGCGCGGCAATCCAGTTAATTTGGCCTTAGTATAACAAAGCACGATTCACTGGATTGCCACGGGGTTAACACCCCTCGCAATGACAATGTTTTTAATTTTTTCTTTCTTGTGCCTTTTTTCCTTTTCTTGTTGTGTGCTTCGCACTACACATTCACCTAGGTTCTGGGGTCAAGCCCCAGAATGACAAAAAATTTACAATTTTTTCCTATTTGGTTCGCTTCCCTCACACTTCTTAGGCCCAACCCCTGCCTTCGCAGGGGTGACAAGAGTGTTTAATTTCCTTTTTTCTATAAACCACCCTTTTCGTTATAAAAAAATAATCACCTTAATGGCACGGCATGCCATTAAGGTGATTATTCATAAACGCAAACTGCGTTTGCGTTAAATGTTTTTAACTCTCTCTCTCTCTCTCTCTAGATTTCTGCGGAATTTTATCATTTTTTCCTTCGTTTTTTCCTGATTATTTGAATTTTATCACAAAAACAAAAATCCCACAAGGGGGATTTTTTATCTTAGCCTGCAAGATAATTCTTGCAATGCATTATATATCGATTCCTCAGCGGCGACGGTATAACAATGTTTGGCACCAACACGAAACCACGAACCATCTGAATACAAAGGCGTATATTTTTTCTGTTTCATATCATAAAAAATTACATTCGCAACAACCAAACGCCCACAATCAACATATTCTGGTACAGGCTTCATCAAATCACCAGACTTATCAAACCAATGACTGACCGTTTTTGCAACAACCCACATTGGTTTTTTATTTTTAAATTTTGGATTTTCCTGGCATACCTTTATAAAATTTTTTGCATGACGACTGACATGACGGCCATAAATTAATTTTTGATCGTTATATGTATCTTTTAATGGCTTTAATGTCTTTAAATTATACATCGCCATATTCTGGACTTTTTCACCCAATAATTTTTCTGCCATACGAACAGTCAATTCAGGACGTGAACCGTCCGCCGCGGCATTTGATAAAACGATTTTATTATTTGTTCTGAACAAATCAAAAAATTTCATTTTTTACCCTTTTATTTTTCCTGTATCATTCGTTGTTTTACAAATTGCCTGTCCAATAACTCTGCATGATATTCTTTCAAAGTTTTCATTACCGACAATACAGATTCTTCGGATGCAGAACCACGACAATTTTTACCGCCTGCGTAAAACCAACCACGTGGCACAGTTTCATACTTGCCGGTCTGATTGTTAAAGAAAATCACATTGCCCGCAATACATTTACCATTCGTATCATATGGTGGCACACGAAAGAAAACACGATCTGTAAACCAATCTGAATAATTACAATCAACCGTCTTGGCAAATACAGCCAACAATTCACGATTGCTTAATTCAGAACTGTTTGCACAATCCTGTGTTATCTGTGATATTGTTTCTTGAATCTGTTTATGACCGACAACGGGACTGGTATTATAAACCTTGCGATTCAATTTGTTTGTGTCCAAATAATACATAACAAAGTTTTCAAATTTTTCACCCAACAATTCTTCTATCTTTTTTCTGTTAAGAATCGGCCTTAGTGGGCGAACATCACCACGATTTTGTGGCATATTCTTTTTTATACACATATATTTATTATCTTTTATGTTTATATGCCAAAACGTATGGTACGAATTTGTCGGCATGTGTGGTTCCCAATGCAGACCGCGGGATTAAAATACTGTTACCCATGCCGGCCGCCATTTTTTCCACCACTTCGCCATTTTTGGCATTTATCAATTTATCAAGTTTAACCGAAACAGTGTCCATAGTGTTCGGCAAAATAAATGTTATTTCATCGCCAATGCGTGTTTCATTACGCAATTCAAATGTAATGTTATTTTCATCCACAGCCGTTATTACGCCCGCCGCATGATAATCAGACGTACTGCGTGTTGTTTCATAATTATGCGCTTCCGGCTTTACAGGACCATCAAAAAACGCCGTTGTATAACCACGTGTTTCTAATCTATTTAATTCCGCCATAAATTCGTCTGGGTTAAAATTTTCTGGGTCACGTGCGTATGCGTCCATCGCACAACGATATGCGTGAACCACAGAACCCACATAATATTCAGACCGATTGCGACCCTCTATTTTCAGACTGTCTGGAGCTGCGGATATAACTTCACCCAGACGTGGCATTAAACACAAATCACGCGAATTCATAATGTATGCGCCACGTTCGTCTTCATCAATCGGCATTTCCAGACCACTTTCACGTTCGCGTAAAATCACGTCATATTTCCAACGGCACAGTTGCGCACATGCACCACGATTGGCCGGACGACCCGTTACAAAATTAGACAATAAACAACGTCCAGAATAAGACATGCACATTGCACCATGAACAAAAATTTCCAATCCAATGTCTGGACATTCTTTTCTGATATTTTTAAATTCGTTGTGTGAAACCTCACGCGCTAAAACGCATAACTTTGCACCCGCATTTTGCCAGAACTTAACCGTTTTCGCAGAACAAATATTCGCCTGGGTTGAAATATGAATTGGAATATCTGGGTGATTTTCACGAACATACATCATGATACCCGCATCAGATACAATCAACGCATCAGGCGACAGATAATTTATAATCTTGCTGACACGGTCCATATTCGCATATTCAGAATCATGTGCAAACAGGTTAAACGCCAAATAAACCCTTTTCCCCGCGGCATGTGCCAGTTCTATACCCTGTTTGACCTCGTCAACAGTGATTTTTGCACGTGCACGCATTGAAAAACCCGGCAACCCCGCATAAATAGCATCAGCACCATAAAGTATGGCGGTCTTGAACGCGTCCAGCGTGCCCGCAGGGGCCAAAAGTTCTGGTAATTTTTTCATGATGATTATTCTAGCAATGATTTTTACGTTTGCAACACCAAAAAAACGGGCGTATTGCCCGTATCTTTACAATTCTCTTAAACGTTTTGTGGCGTTTGCAATTACCGCTTCGGCCTCTTTCTTTTTTGCAAGTTCTGTATCTAATTTAGATTTCTTTTCTTGTATTTGTTTTGTGGCACGTTCTAATTTTTCTGCTTTTTCTTTTCTTTGTGCATATTCTGTACGCACAAATTGCAACAAATGACTGAATCTATTAAAACGGACTCTTTGCAATTCGTCTGCGGTTGTATAACCTTGTCTAAATTCACAATTCATGTCTGTTCCAATCTGATTGCCTTCTTTATCCAAAACTCTCAATATACGTTCATCAATCTGAAAATGCACATCAATGGAATCCAATTGATAACATTCCCATTTAGGCATATCTACGTTATGCAGTGTTTTTGTTGCTTTGATTTTTTTAGCAATTTCATGAAAAAATTTGTCTTCCGCACGAAATTGTTTGTTAAATATTAAAAACATTTCAACTCCTTTTTTATTTTCTTTTATATCATAGTACATACAGACGTTTTGTCAAGCGTGTTTAATAAAAAAGATAATTCTTTGGCTGTTTTATGATTTTTTACTTGCGTTCGTTTTTCAGATATGTATAATTGGGTGGCAACGCCGGTTTAGCTCAGCTGGTAGAGCGGCTGATTTGTAATCAGTAGGTCGTTGGTTCAAGTCCGACAACCGGCACCAGTTTTAAAACGCACCAAACGGTGCGTTTTTTGTTTGAATATTCCTGCTCTTTTGATTTTTGTGTTTAGTGGTGAAGTCATGCGGGGCATGGCGGTGATGTATTCGACCCCACGCGGGATTTCAAAGACCCGGCATCGGTTCGAATCCCCAGCGCCTTCATCGCCGGCGTTATCGCCAAACAGACCGACCCCCGCCCCCGTGACGGGTCTGCCACCACCAGGTTTGTTGTAAATGGGTCCAGCCCACGGTCAACCGCTTCGACCGAGGCAAAGAAACTCTTTAAATCAATACAAAGATAAAACCTTTCCGCCATTCCGGAATTCAGTATAAACCAAATTCAACAGATGTTAAAAAGGATTGTATGCTGTGAAAAAATCAGCATACATAAACTTTGACAACATAAATATTGTAATCTATACTGATTCTATAACCCCAGCCATAAGGATTTTAAATGTCCGAAAAAAACACCCTGTATGATAATTTGCGCAATCCAGTTTCAACAATTGAACGCGGACAACAAATCCCCAGCGGATTGAACAAGCTGTCTGTGCATGTATGGATTGTAAATGATGCCGGCGAATACCTGTTGCAACAACGCATGGGTACGGCCAAGAAATTTCCAAACATGTGGGGCCAGACTGGTGGCGGGGCAATCGCAGGCGAATCCAGTTGGGATGCGTGTGTTCGCGAAACAATGGAAGAGTTAGGACTGACACCAGACCCCGAAAAATCTGTACTGGTTGGCACAATTAAGCGACCGATGGATTTCGTTGATGTGTGGCTAGTGCACAGTAATGCTAAAATTTCTGATTTAAAACCACAGGCAAGCGAGGTACAATCCGTCAAGTGGGCAACACTGGCGGATATTCAACACATGCAGTACGACAATGAATTTATTCCGTCTATTGTTCCAGGGTTTAATATGGTTTTGAATTATCAGAAAATGGTAAATCCCATACCAGTCAATGCACGTGATTTCTTGGGCAAATTAGTTCGTGTACAAATGGACCGCCCCATGGGTAGTAAACATCCAAAACACGGCTTTACATACGAAGTGAATTATGGATTTATACCAAACACCATATCGGGCGATGGCGAAGAATTAGATGCATATGTATTGGGACCAGATTATCCGTTAAAGGATTTTCTGGGGCGATGTATCGCAATCATTCACCGTACTAATGATAATGACGACAAACTGGTTGTTGTACCAGATGGGTTTGATTTTGCAGATGAATATATTGAACAAAAAACCGCTTTCCAAGAACAGTGGTTCAAGCACACGATTATAAGATAAAACAAGGGGGAATATAGTCATGCGAACACAAACAACAAGCAGATGTTTAATTGTGCAAGGTGATAGCATCGTTTTATGCAAGCACTTGGCTGGCGGTTATTATTTCTTGCCTGGTGGCGGATTGGAAATTGGCGAAACATTGAATCAGTGCATTACACGTGAACTGAATGAAGAAATGGGTGTTGCAGAATCTGACATCACTATTCATGATGGTATCTTATTGGCTATTGAAAATCAGGGCTATGATTCCAATGGAAATTTCCTGTACGGGATTGAAGTTGTTAAACGTGTAGATATAAACACCGAAAACATTACCAGCCAGGAAGATTTAATCGGATTTGAAAAAATAAAAATATCGGAACTGGCCGATACAAAACTGTATCCAACCGTTATAAAAAATTGGGTTATAGAAACACTAAACAAAGGGAAACAATAATACATATAATACTTGGTGGTGGTAGCGACGAACAAACAATTATTTCAAATAAATTATTTGAAAGTATAATTGACCCAAACAAACCAATTCTATGTATCCCATTGGCGATGGAACCACACAGATATGACGGTTGCCTGGCGTGGATAAATGGTGGCGAGTGACGAGGTTAATAAACTTATAATCACAGAAAATGGTGTAGCGCATGGATAACCGTTGGACTTTTGATAATGATGAATTGTTTGAACTGGTGCGCAATGGGCACAAACGTGGAACCTGTAGCCGGAATTATGACGAAGAACCAATGGCAAAAATTGGTGACATTCAGGAAATCTATAACAGTCGTGGCGAAACAATACGAATTCAAATTACAGCCGTTCGAAAGTGTCGGTTTTGTGACATTGATGACGCATGGGCAAAAATAGAGGGCGAAGGCGACCTGTCCCTGGCATACTGGCGTACGGTCCACATTGACTTTTTTAACAAATACTTTCCCGATTTTCAGAAAACTGATTGGCTGGAATTAAACGAGTTTGTGGTTATATAACCTCTAACTCTATCCCCACAATACCGTATTTGGATTCCATTTCAGCATCATAGAATTTTGATATTGCAGACATCAGTGCGTTTAACGACGCAAATCCTGTGCGTGGCATACTGATTTTTGTGGCCAAGTCTGCAAAACTGCGCACAATATGCAGGCGAACGATCTTTGCACGAATATAATCATTGCGATTTTGCGCGTTGTAAATCAAAACAGTGTCACCGTTGTGCATTCTGCGACGCTTTTCATCATACAGACGCAGTTCAATATCTTTTTCGCCAGAAAGCACCATTTCATAGTATTCAGGACGCAGGCTCATTGAAAACCGACAATTTAGGTTCGGTAATATGTGGTTCGAATAAAATTCACGCATATCGTCAAATGGTGTGATTTGTGGGGTTAATAAGTCGTCTGGTGCGACCCATGCAACCGAAATTTCTTCGGGGCGATTTTCGCAGAAATTCAATTCCATATCATCTGGGACGTGAACGATATAAAAATGATGTTCTTCGCCCCATGTGCCACGACGTTGTGCCCGTTCGGGGGTTGGGTGACGAAATGCATATGGCACCGGAATTTCAATCGCACTATCTGCCAGCATTGTTGCACCATCGCCCAGTTCTTCGGTCAGTTCACGCCGCAGCGCAGTCAAAAAATCTTCGCCATCATCCAGTCGCCCACCAATTGGTCCGTATCCATTTTCACCGTATTTCAGCAAGGCGACCTGTCCATCACGCACCGGCAAAATATATGCAGAATAACTTAGTTCTTTTATCATTTTGTATCCTTTTGTTCACTGCGATATGATTTGCATTCGGAATATATTTCGCCACGCGCCAATCCCGCCAATGATATACGGGTTGTTGAAACAACGTTCTTCAATTTGGCGACTTCGTCCAATGTGAAATACTGCATATCGGCACATTTATCCCCTTCGCAGTTGCGAATTGTGCCAGTGTATTTTGATACCTCAAAAAAGAAATCAAAAGATTCTGTGCGACTGGCCAGATTGCTGGTAACGTGTACGCATTTGATGTCGTCGGGCGCAATGTCGATATCCAGTTCTTCTTTTGCCTCACGTATGGCTGCTGCCATGGCAGTTTCACCCTGTTCAATGTGTCCTGCCGGCAAAACCCACCAACCACCATCATAGTTAAAAAATCCATCATTGCGAAAGAACAGTAAGACTTTGTCGTCTTGTTTTATAATCAGGTTAATTACACCCTTAAACATTGCACGTTCTGACATTTTGGTTTCCTTTGTCATATCTTAGACTACGATTTATAAAAACTCAATATTTCATATACTTATTTTTATAATCGGTATTTCTAATTCGTCTGAAGTTATACCTGCGTGGTGACTTTTAAGAACAATTGTATCTGGTCGCTGTTTCAAGTCATATTTATCAGTTGCCAGCGCAACAAAGTCACCAATAAAACGCACAGGACATTCTGCATGCAGGTATTGTTTTTCAAATTCTGATTTGGTCACCAATTTGAACCATTTGCCGAAGTGTTTATTGAACAGGCCTGGAAATTCTGCCAGAGATTCTGGTTTTATAAACAGCGACACACAACGACTTTCCAGTGACAATGGATGCAACAAACAGTCCAGCAATTCTGGAACATCGTCAACAAACAAAGATTCAATATCTGTATGCCCATGGTCGGCTGTTATCAAGACATCCGTTTTATTGCGAATCTGTTTTAGTGCAAATTCTATCTGTTGTTCCATATCGCGCAACAATGTTTTGACCGCTGGGGCGTCTGAGCCTAATTCATGCAGGGTTGAATCTGGTTCTGTCCAGTATGCGTAAATATACGCGTCAGATTCTGTATTGCACAATTCCACAATACGTGCCAGCCATTGTTCAAACGTATCAAAACCGCCCGGGGCAAAGCCAGGCATAACTTCGTACGCAGAACGACCTTTGTTATTCAATTCTTCAACTACTGTTTTACACGGTAGCGTATTTGTGGTTTGGGGCATTTTAGACACTTCGCCTGTATATAGGTTTGTACTTCTGAATACTTCGATAACTTCGTCTGTTTCAGAATAATATTGCGCCCAACCAATAAATCCTGTTTCCCACGGCATTTTGCCTGTGCGATATGCGGTTGTTGCCGCCACGGTTGTCGCAGGAATAATGGCCGTTTCAACGTCCGCCAAATGACGACAAAAAAATCCATTTGCATCCAGTAATTTACTCATTACCGCAACACCCATACCGTCCAGTATCATTACCAGACGGTTTTTACCATGGGCATTTTGCATTTCTGCCAATCGTTCCAATATTGCCATTTTTTACCTCTTTATTTTTTTGTGACTTTGAAAAATATTTTACGACCAACACGCACGCATAATGGTTTATCGGTTATGAATGCTTGATTTAGGTCGTTTGCCTTGTCATCGTTTATAGTAACTGCGTTTTGGGTAACAAGTCTGCGCAATTCACTGTTTGATGCGTCCGGCATACCTAATTTCAAGATTTCCATTACGGATAATTCGTCTTGCGTGGTTTTGATTTCTGGTGCATTGTCTGGGAAAGACCGGTCAGAAAATGTTTTGCACCAGTTTTCCTGTGCCAAAATCGCCGCGCCCGCACCGTGGAATATTTCTGTTATTTTTTGTGCGGTGAACAGTTTTGCACGCATCGGTTCATTTTCAATATCCAACGCGTCTATTTCCGACAATGGAACGTGTGTATTATTTATCAACAATATGCGTATCATTTCATCGGGTTGCGCCATGATTTGCGCAAACATCGTGTCTGCATCTGTGTTCAAGAAAACACCTGTACCACGTGATTTTGACATCAGTTCGCCAGTTATCGGATTTTCCATCAGGTTATTGCACACAATGAATTTTTCTTTGTTCTTTAATTTGCGCAATAATGTCCGCCCCATCAGCGCATTAAACGTCTGGTCCGTGCCACACAATTCAACATCCGCGTCCAGTGCAACAGAATCAAAGCCCTGGAAAATTGGGTACAGGAATTCGTGCAGGTGAATTGGCCGGTTGTTCGCCAACCGTTTTTGAAACATATCACGTTCCAACATGTGTTGAACCGTTGTATTTGACGACAATTCAATCAAATCATGCATAGTCAGTTTATTCAACCATTCACCATTAAAGACCACTTTGGCTGGGTTGTCTGGGTCGTTAAAGTTGATAATTGGCGAGATTTGACGCACCCAGTCTGCTGAAAATTCGTGTACTTGTTCCGGTGTTAATCTGGCGCGCGCAGAATTGCGGTCACTGGGGTCGCCAATGCATGCGGTAAAGTCACCGAACAATACAAAGACTTCGTGTCCCAATTTTCTGAACTCTTCCAATAACATAAAGTTCTTGGCATGCGACAGGTGCAGCGATGTATTTGTCGGGTCGGCGCCGATAAAAAAGCGCAGTTTTTCGGTTAATAATTTTTTCTTAAATTCCGCACGCGATGGCAAAATATCAACGATTATGCCCCTATCCAGAATTTCATCAATAATTTGTTCTTTGGTTTTCATTACTTAAATCCTTTGTTTTTTGTTTAATGAATAAAAAAATTGGCTTTGGCATATACCCCTTATGGTGCCAAAGCCGATCAAACCCATAACACCATAAGGGGTCAATAGGCGTAATAAAAACCACGTACGCAAAATTGCGCACCGTCTGAAATCTGATTAAAATGCAAACTACTTTTTGTCATTTCTCATTTATTATAAAGCAGGTTTTTGTTTTTTTCAAGTAATTATAATCCACTTTTTCCGTATACAATCTTAAAATTCCAGCGTTTCTTTTTGCGAACACAAAAGTGCGGGCGGTTGGGTTTTATTTTATTTGGGGCGCGCGATTCCACTCCGTACCCACCCCATGCCCCCAAAACACAAAAAACTGTGATGCAAAGTGTGATTGCCTGTGGTATAATTTGCGGGAAAGAAGAGATAGACAATGAAAGCAGAACAATTCAATATCGCAACAAAAAATATTATTAATAAAATAATCCAAGCCAACGAAACACAGACACCTTTCTTGGACTATATTATGCAAGTAGAAAAAATGTCACCTGAGGATAAACTGTTTTATGAAGCATACAAAAAATATGGCAACAGAAATCACACTTGGCAAGATTTCAAAGCGATGTTCAATGATGACCTTGATACCATGTACGCAAGTATCAAACACTGGAAAACATGGGATGAAATAAATGCCGCTTTTCATGCAGAAAACAAAATACGTGCAATACTAATAAAATACAATTTAAATCCGACCAACACACAAGAATATGAAATTCTAAAAACACAATATCCCGATTTAGCACAAGCAGATACAGAATGGCAAGCCGCACCAGAAATATCTGCCACCAATTATTCTACATTTGACCCAGAAATAGAAAAATTGGAACGCAAATATGAAAAAGAATTAGCACAAATTACCCCGCAAGATAACAAGTCAATAATTGAGCTAAATAAAAGATATGCACAAGAAATGATAACGTTAACCGATTTAAGGAATAGAGACTTTATTACTGGCGAACGATTAGAAACATATTGGAATATTATATCTGAGAACAAATATCTTTTTGATATGGCACAAAAATTTGAACATTTATCACAAAAAGAAATCGATAATTTTGCCAAACTCATAATAGATGCAAGTGCACAAAAATTTGGGGTTGCTGGCGGTTTTATGCCAAGCCATGACGGTAAAAATACTTATAGCCATTCGACTAAGCAGATAAGAATCACAACAAACGCATTGATTGAAAGCAATCCCTTGCTAGATTTTCTGATGATACTATCCCACGAGGACGGCCACAGAATCGATGACCAAAATCCGTATTATGGAATGTTAGGACAACGAATTATGCGATTACAAAAAAAGATTTACGTATCACCAAAGAACGATAAAGAATTATATGAAACACAGCCCACTGAACAAAGCTCACATTACTTAGACACCCCTGTTGCGATAGGTCTTTTTAAGAAATTAAAACAGAATAGTTAAAGTACAAACACCAAAAACTGTGATGCAAAGTGTGATTGCCTGTGGTATAATTTGCGGGAAAGAAAGGATAATTTATGACCAAGATACCAACAATCAGTGAAATGGAAGAATTATTACTGCGTGATTCCAAAACAGAAGATTTGGTTGAAGCTGGAAACAAAAAATCTAAGACCCCAAGCACCAAACTGACCGCCGAGCAGTTCCAACATGAAGTATCAGTTTTTGCACGAGTTTTAATAAATATATATTGTGGTTGGCCGTTTCATGACGAAATATTGAAACGCAAAATCTTGAAGACGTTGCTTGACATTCGCAACAATGCACACGATATGACGGCGGCAGAACTGCTGGAACAAATACGCCCTGCGATTGAGATAATACCAGACAATCATATAAATTTACGTATGGTTGGATACGATACGAGTGTCCGAACCACACTGCGCAAACCAAGACCAAATGTCGGAAAAAATATTGCAAGCGGCAAAAAATTCCATACCGAACAACGTGGTGATGTTGGGATTATAGCAGTACCAACGCTATATGGATGGACAGATACGGAACGCAAAACATTTGAGAAACAATGGCATACAATTCTGTTGCAATCAAAAACACTTATCATTGACCTGCGCGGTAATGGTGGTGGCAATAGTGCCCCTTTGTCCGATATGGCGGGTTATATTTTAGGCGATGAAAACTTTCCATTTGCACGCAGACAATATATTCGAAATAACCCGGATGCAAATGCCGTAAAAAAAATATACGAACATGTAAACGGCACCAAATTCAATATTAAATCAACGACAGACCCCATTATTTACACAGACAACAGCAACGGTGATACATTACCAAAATTTGATGCAACACGTGCAGGTTTTAATGGACCAATTTATATTCTGATAGACGGTGGCGTAATGTCATCAGGGGAACTGATATGCACTCTGTTGCACAACCATCCAAAGGCAAGGTTTGTTGGAACGAACACACGTGGTGGCGAAGTGTATGGCTATAACTATGCAGACATATTATTACCACATTCACATATGCAGTTTAATGTCGGCTGTGTATATCGTGAATTATTTACAGAAAATTTCGAACTGAACGGTTATACACCCGATATCAAATGCACAGATGGAACCGATGCATTCACAGTCGCAATGATCGAGATTGAAAAGAACAAAACAATGCAAGTACCGACACTAGAAAGATAAAAAATCCGCCCATCTGGGCGGTGAATTTTATTTATCTGTATTTTTATATAGCTTGTTGTGCCGGTGAAGAATTTGTTGAAAAATATTTTGTAAGATCGTATAGACTGGACCCTGTACTTTCCAATATCTTTGCAATACTGTTTGTAGAAGGCCAACGTGGTTGCCCATATTTGGACCACCGTTTGCTTTTATTAAAAGTCGTTGCATCTAATCCGCTACGTTTTGCCAATCCTGAACAGGATACTTTGTGCTCTTTTGCGAACGAATCAATAGCGAACCAAACATCTGCGTGTGTCATTTTAAAACTCCTTGTTATTTCTTTGTTGTTGGACACGAAGGAATTATAGACTAGGTTTTTATGTTTTATTTTATACTCTTTTTACACAAGACAATGTATAAAAAGGGGACTGGAAACGCTATACAGGTATGTTTTCCAAGGTTTTTTATCTTTTTTCGTCGATATACAAAATGTTTTATATCCTAAAAAAATAACTATTGTTTAGATTTTTTTCCTGTTGTATGGTAAAAAGTATCATTAAAAAAGGAAAGTAATGCCAACTATTAAAACAAAAATTACGTTTTTACGCGAACTGTTAGCACTAAAAGAAGTAATTGATTTAGGCCAAATCCAGGCCGCTGCAGACCGAAATGGAATAAAACATTCCAATATGTCTAAAATAATTTCTGATTTAGAAGCAAGATTTAAAACACGTTTATTAATCCGTAGCTCAGCAGGCAGCGTGCCAACAAATGCAACACGACAATTATATGCAGATATTGAAAACATTGTAAATACACTTGATAATATTTATCATAATATTACAGGTCCAGATGAACTGACAGGTCATATTTCTATTTGGACCGAAGAAGGATTTGCCGGCAGTCGTTTGTTTACCGAATTATACAAGTTATATGCCAAACACCCAAAAATCCGTTTAGATATTTTAACAAATCGCCATATGAATATGTCAAATCCGGACATATCTATACTTGATATACGATCGCTGCAAAAAATCCCAGGGAATAAACCGTTATTCAAATTTAAGACTAAAACAAAATTTTATACTACGCCTGAATACTTGAATAAACATGGTGTACCAAAAGATATGGATGACATGTTGGAAAACTTTGAATTATGCATCCGACAAAAATTCTTGCAATTACCAGAATGTAATTTCATTCTGAAACGTGCAAAGAAATTAAATCTGACAACTGATTCTGCATCTATTGCATACCAATTGGTTTGTGATGGTGCCGGTATATCACTGATGCCTGAATGGTGCACTATGCGTAATGAACGATTGGTAGAAGTTCCAAACATTGATTTTGACTATGAATATATTTTAACTGGAATTGGAAATCCGTTAACAATTAAAAGTCCGAAAGTACAAGCGTTTTTAGAATTCTTTTATGATTTTTGTAACGAATACGACATACCATTGGAAATGTTTGAATAGGAACAAAATTATATATGAACAACGTATTGCATCTTGTACTAAAACATCATTGGTTTGACCTGATTATATCAGGCAAAAAAACATCAGAATATCGTGAATGCTCTGAATATTGGAATAAACGATTAACCAATAAACATTATAGCACTGTTGTTTTTCATAAAGGTTATACTAATACAACCGCTACATACAAGATTTCATCTGTTGCCATAACAACCAAGCCTAATGACCTGGGGACAGATAAGTGTTGGGAAATTAAATTAGATAAACAAATTTAGATAGATTACATATCTGTGTCTAGAAACATTGGAAATCTTGGAATTTGGACTCGCCTTGGCATCCCGACAAGGGCCACCCGTTTAAAAACGCACCAAACGGTGCGTTTTTTATCGTTCTTTTGCTTTACATCTTGTCGGCTTTTTATTTTTCTTTGGCGGCATTCAATTTATCCCACGTCCGTTTGTTTTTTAAGACCTTGATAGCATTTGATATCTCTAACATTCTATCCAATGATGGTGGTGCGGTTCGTAATTTATTAATTTCGCCAAGCAATTCGTTATACCCTTCCATAGAAGACTTAATGCTTCTAAAAGAAGTATCCATTACATTCTTGCATACTTCAACTTCTTGGGGTGCTTTTAAAGCCAATTTTTGAGAATTTTGTTGAGCTTGAAATACTGTAGCAGTCAGTGGATAATGATCATAGAGGTCAAAATATCCTGTTCCGCCACCAAAACTCTCGTCTTCTAAAAAACAATCATGTTTTAAACGCAAAAGGTTCGTACGATCAAAAGATTCTGTTTTCCCATCAAAATTTACAATCAAACGCAAGAGGTCCACTTGCTTTACCATAGTCTGATACGTGACAGAACCTAACACATATAAAGAATTCTCGATACTACGCAAACTGTTATGAACTTTATCGGCAAGTGCATATACAGACTCGGCAATTGGCAGTGTTAATTCTAGTACATTATTTGTGTAAAAATGCGGCACATTATCTTGATGCAGCGGCAATTTAAACTCATCTGTTGGACGATCTAGAGATGTCAATTTTTTATATTTTTTACAATCGTGTTCGCCAGTAACAAGTTTAACAACTGCTTTATTTGCCTGTTTTCGATTATCATACAAAGATGTCCAATCAGGAAATCCAGCAAAAAAACTGCCTCTAGAGCTCGTGTTATATAACAATTCATTAATAGTAAATATATTATGCGCTGTGGCATTCATTTCTTTCATATATTCAGATAAACATTCCATCTCACGTGCCCGACTGCGATGATGGCGCATAACACGCGGTTGATTATAAATTCCATAATAAACCTGATTATCCATACTAAAAAACGCAGGATATGCCTTAAAGGATGCGACATTGTTATCATGTTCTGCAAAACATTCGTTACGAATATCAAAATATATAGTTTTATAATCTAATTGTTTCTTTAAGATATCCTGCGTTACTCCAATATTACCTAAATACTTTTCACCAAAATGAACCGGCCAAGTTGACAATCTGTAGATTTCGCATTTATATACCATGTTATAACCATATTTGTTATACATCAAACCTGGTTGTTCAAAAGTTTTGTATTCCAAGCGTCCGAACTGAAAATCCGTTAACATCCAATTATCTGTACGACACAATGCGTTAATAAATTTATACATATATTCAGGATTTAAATATTCTTCACGTATCATAAAAACTCCTTGTAATTTATGTAAAGTATTTTGGGGTTTCATACACCTTTTATTGATACTAGCCTAGCGCACCCTCAACATAGCACAAACAAGTATATTGTCAAATCTTATTTTGTTGTTTAATTTCTATCATTTAACGAAAAACCAGATATTATCTGTGCGGTATGCCAGACAATTCGGAAAACACAAAAAAACTGTGATGCAGAGCGTGATGAATTGTGGTATAATTTGTGGAAAAGAAGGAATAAGTATATGACCGAAAAACCAAAAAGACTTTATCATGGGTCGCAATGTGAAATCACAGACGGTTTTATCAGAATGAAACGTGCGCATATTAACGGTATGCGGACTCCGATAACCGCAGCATTTGCATCCCCTAGTTTTAAACACGCGCAATTGTATGCCGCTATGCGAATAATCAGCAGCGATTGGAAAAGTCCCAACGGAATAGATACATTGTATGTTGAAAGTATAAACCAAAATCTGACAGGTGCCAAAGCATACGTATACGAAGTTTCTTCGGATGGTTTTATACCAGACGGTGATGATTATTATTGTCTGCACGATGTACCGATTTTAAAATCCTATGAATTTGACATTATGCAAGAAATCAGAAACGGAAAAATCAAAGTGTATGTTCTGCAAGACAAGGTGGATTTTACTGGACTGTCGAAAGAAGAGTGCCATGAACTATGGAAGAAAACATTGGCAACAGGCCGTTTTAAACGATATATGCCGGACGGCGCCAATCAAATCGCCTCGTTTTTAAACCAAGGTCTGGACAGATAAAATAAACCACAAAAATGGGCGATGGTTATCTTTCAGATTGATTGTTCGATTTTGACCATGATTTTTTTGACATGTATTTTATTTCATCAAACCTAAATGTCGCAAAGTTAATTAATTCACCCAACAACATTTCTTTTTCAATCTTTGTAAATTTACGTGGCTTATACGCCTTTGCAAAATCTGCACGCAACCGATTCAATTGTGCAGTCTGTTTTGACGTCGGCAAAGAATGCGATGGCAACACTTTATCCGTTCGCACAATATTATTCTGACGAAGGTTTATATACGACATATCACCAGGACCTTCGGTATAATTTTTATACTTAAACCCAGTTAAACCAATTGATTCAAAATATAAAATCATTCGCTGAAAGAACAGGTTTTCCACACTATGAACATCAAACAATGTTTCTAAACCTAATTCATCGTGCACTGTGTCCATAGGCATTGTCCCACGCACAGGTTCACACACCCAATCAAATTGCCATGGAACATCAATATCCATTTCCAACACCGCCTGTTTTGCTGATGAAATATTTTTATAAAATTCTGCTTCATCACGAATATTTAACACACGAATAAAGTCAGCAATTTTATCGCCACACATATACTGAAATAAAATGCCCATAAAATTCTGAACACTGTGGTCGTTCAAATCCGGAATTTCGTCCCAACGACCCGCACGCAAATTCACAGGTATAATCTTTGGCTTTGTTATATCTATATTAGTATCACGTTTCCATTTGCCTTCATTTAGATTACTTTGTGCATTTACCAAGTTACCAAAGTGTGTCAATGGGCGAAAATAATCAAAATCGTAATATGTACCATGGTATACAGTTAATGGTTTACCTGTATTATCTGTAACCATTGGCATTAGCCAATCCGGCACTTCACGCATTGTGAATTTTTCGCCATCATATTCTAATTTGAAAAATCCACAATTTGGCATTCCTACACGTGACCAATGCACATCTGTTAATGATTTTATTAAAACCTTGGCCACACCACCGTGGGTCGCAATACCGATTATTTGTGCATCTGTGTTTTTTGCAATATCTGCAATCGCATCACATACACGTTTGGCAAACATATTATAACTTTCGCCATTTGGTACAACATAATCATCATTTGATATCAGTGCATACGGAACATTTACTGTATCAGCCATCATATCAATCGGGGTATCAATTGGTTCATCCGTTATACGTACAATTTTTCCACCCAACAACCCCATATTCCATTCACGTAATCCACCGTCTGTAATAATTTTTGTATCTTTGTCACCAACAACAATCTTGGCTGTATCCAATGCACGTGATAGCGGTGAAGAATAAATACAATCAAATGAAATACCCGATAATTTTTGTGCCAGCGTATGTGCCTGGGCCACACCATTCGCATTCAGTGGTATATCAACCCAGCCCTGCATACGTTTTTGTGCGTTATAGTCTGTTTCACCATGACGAAAGATGTAAAATGTTTTTTTCATACCAGTATTTTATACCTAAATATTACAATTTTCAATACAGATATAATGCAAAAGATGCTATAATCTATAAATAAAGGGGACGTTATATGAAAATTAATCTAAGACATGTCAACGCACAAGAATCTTGGAAAATTACTGCCTGGGCACATAATAATTATCATACAAAACTTAAACAATTCGGATATAAATATAATAACTTTGTTCCAAATGATAAACGCATTCATGAATTTATGGAAATTAAAAAACCAACCCCTGAACAAATTAAGTATTATCGTAATCTTTTCATAAATGAAATTTATAAAGAATCTGATTTAACACGATTAGATGCCACGATAACAAATGATGTTATACCCAATATGCTGCGTGCCATAGAAAAACAAATCGTGCCATTATTGGCCAGTTGGAACGCACAATTACCAGAACATATATACATACAATGTGAATATGGATTGGGCGGTGCATACGCATATGGTAGAAACCCAGGTATTATATTAAGAATGTCCGAATTCCAAGGAAACCAATATGGTCTATTAAATATATGCCTGCATGAATTCGTGCATATTTTAATAGAAGAACCCATTATAAAAAAATACAATGTTCCACATAATATCAAAGAACGTATCGTTGATATTATATGCCTTGAATTATTTAACAAACCTGTGCAAACGATGTTTGAAAATTCTTTTGCAAACACATATATCACCCCAGAAGTAATACGAACTGATTTAATAGGGGCGGTCAAAAAAATGATGACTGAATATAACGCAATGCAACAAATACAAAATACAAAGGACAGATAATGAAATTAAAATGGCAACAACGTGATTTTGAACCAGATATAGATTTCATTTATTATCATCAGCAAGATGATACCCCAATGTGGTGGAAAAAAATGTTGTTTAATGCATACCCGTCATTGGATTTTGAATACGCACAATCATTACCCCAAGAAAAAAGGTTTGAATATCTGGAACACGAACTGCAAAAAATCAGAAACGACAGACAGGCAGAAATTGAAAATTCAATCCATATGTTTGAAGACGCATGGGCGCCAGTTGCAAAAAATCTGAATAATGCATATTCATCTGCGTTCGATATGGACTGTTCTGAGATTATGAACGATATGGTCGCTTTCGTTGCGCTTAACCCGATTTGCCCACGTTATTTGGATGACAACAGTTTTTCCATTTATTATAACTTTGAACCAAATGATGCCATATCAATGGCTTTGCATGAAATAACACACTTTGTGTGGTTTTATGCGTGGCAGAAACATTTCCAAGACGATAAATCAGAATATAATTTTCCACATCTGAAATGGTTACTGTCTGAATTAGTAGTTGAAACAATTATACGAAATTCTGAAATTGCAAAACTTAGCACGCCACCACAATATATTGCATACAATTATTTTTATGATATGAACATTGCTGGACATCCTATTTTTGAAACACTGCACGATATGTACACAAATCGTAAATCTTTCACTGATTTTATGGAATGTGCATACGATTGGATAAAGGCAAACGAACCAGAACTGCGTGCAAAAATCACCGAGGCAGAAAAATAATTTTTTACGATTATTCTGTAACCTGTAATTCTATGCCAACAATTCCATATTTGGATTCTGAATCAGGGTCATAGAATTGCGAAATTGCGGTCATCAATGCATGCAAACTAAGAAAGCCTGTACGTGGCATACTGATTGTTTCAGCATTTTGATATCCTTTGATATATTCTATATCGCTTTTTATAAATATCAAATTTCGTTATATAAATTTGTATTGAAATAAACATAACTATGTTTTAATATTTAGACTATGAGAATATTTCCTGATTCTGTGTTAAGTTTTTATTCTAAAAACCTGTTTCGGTACACTAAAGGTTGGGCATTATTATATTTTGTATTATCAGTTTTTGATACAGCCGGTTTTAGTGTTATACCTGCATTTTTTATCAAGATGGTAATTTCAACATTGGAATCACAACCTGCACCAGATGCTTTACTAAATATTACACCTGTTGCGATTGCATACTTTGCAGTACGTGCAACCTTAGTAACAGGTGCCGTCATGCGTTGGACTGTATTTGATAACTGTATTAAGTATAAATCTTATAACAGAATATCCGCAGATTTATATGAATATGTTTTTAATCAGACCGCTGAATATTATACAGAGTCTATGCCGGGCAAAATCAATTCACAAATAGACAGTATCGCCACTGGCTTTTATGAAACATTTAATATGGTATTCGGCAATACAGCTGCAACGGTTGGGGCATTTATATTAGGTCTTGGCGGATTATTTGAAATTGGTTGGCAATATGTATTGGTTATTATGTCAGCTGTGATTTGTCGTGTTGGATGGGGGGTATGGCGTATAAAATATGCACTGAATGCATCTGCAAAAACATCAAAGGTTTTAAATTCATTGCATGGCCGTCTGCTGGACACATTATCTAATTTCATGGCAGTAAAATTATTTGCAAACGCAGATTGGGAACAAAAATGTGCAGAACCATACCGAACAGAATATGAAAAAACAGCGCGCACAGGTCATGCACAATCTCGTTTCTTTTGGGCACCCGGTAATTATATAATGGACGTAGTTGGGATGACTGCATTGATTGTACTGTGCGGATATATGTATGCAAACGGTAAATCTTCAATTGCGGACATATCTTTTGCACTTAGTGTATTTGTAGGTATCAGCTCATTATCTTTTAACTTAATCATGGAAATCAAAAACTTTGTTGAAAAATGGGGACGTGCGGTTGGTTCTTATAACGGACTGATAAAACCAATCAGCATTACCGACAAACCAGATGCAACTGATTTAATCGTATCAAATGCAGTGTTAGAAATTAAAAAACTTTGTTTTGGTTATGGTAAAAATAACGTATTAAAAAATCTGTCTTTTTCTGTTGCACCGGGCGAGCGAGTTGGAATAGTCGGTCTGTCTGGAGCAGGCAAAACAACACTGGTAAATCTGATTATGCGTTTGTATGACCCGACCAGTGGTGCGATATATATTAATGGACAAGACATTAAATCGATTACCCAGAAATCCTTACATAAAAACATTGCATTTATCCCCCAAGATTCAACCATGTTTAACAGAACTATCCGTGAAAATATTCAATATGGACGAATGGACGCATCTGAAAAGGAAATCATACGTGCTGCCAAAGACGCAGTCGCAGATAAATTTATTTTATCTACACCAAATAAATACGATACACGTATTGGAGATCGTGGGATAAAACTGTCGGGCGGTCAAAGACAAAGGGTGGCGATTGCACGTGCGTTTCTGAAAAACGCACCTATATTAATATTAGATGAAGCAACATCTGCACTGGACAGTGAAACAGAAAAAACAATCCAAGAATCGTTTACAAAATTATCCGCAGGTCGTACAACTATTGTCATTGCACATAGACTGTCAACACTTAGAAATATGGATAGATTAATCGTACTGGATAAAGGCAAAATAGTAGAAAGCGGGAACCATAAAAACCTATTACATAAAGATGGTATTTACGCAAGATTATGGAAAATGCAATCTGGTGGATTTTTGAATGAATAAATCAGATAAAACAAAAGATTCACATAAAAAACCGCCCAAACAGGCGGTTAAATATTTTTATTGTTGTTGTGCTTTCTTTTGTAGTAATTCTTTTAAAGAAACCTTGCCTGAATTATTTTTTAACAATTTCAAAAGACCTTCGTTTGAGATGCCAGAATTAGTCTTGCCACTTGTTCCATTCTTCTTGGCCTCTTGCATTTTCTTTACATATTTATCAAACATTTCTTTGGACAACAGATTTTTATTTGCCACAGAAGACTTGTTATTGCAAGAATCTGTTATTTTTGCAATTTCAGATTTACCTTTGACGTGTTCTTGATATGCGTCCCAGCCACCTTGTTCAAACGCATTAAACGCAGCTGTATCAAGTGCCTTTAAAGTATTATCTGCAACACATGAACATACACTTGAACCATTTATGATCTTTGCATTTGATTTTGCATCTTTTGTGCAATTAGTATAAATAGCATCACGTAATTCTGTTTTTGTTTTATCTGTATTTGCCTGTACAGCATTCACAGACAATAAAATAGTCAGAACATAAAATAAGCTCTTTTTCATACTTTCTCCTTTATTGCAAATATTTTAAATTAAAGACGGAATAAAATCAAGAACGCCTTTTATTTATTATTTAACTTTTCTTGCCAACGCCATGCAGAAGCTAAAGTATCTTGCAGGGAGGTTTCTGCACGCCAACCCAATACACGATATGCCAATGACGCATCTGCCCAAATTGATGGAACATCACCTGAACGACGCGGTGCAATTTTATAGGGCACTGTTAAACCTGTGGCAATTTCAAATTTTTTAACCAATTCCATAACAGATACACCATGCCCTGTTCCCAAATTAAATACACTTATACCATCTGAATTATCCATCATGTGACGCATTGCTGCAACATGTGCATTTGCTAAATCATTGACATCAATATAATCACGTACACAATATCCATCAGGTGTATCATAATCATCACCAAAAATATTTAAGAATGGCCGAATACCAGCAACAGTTTGAGTTATATATGGCATTAAATTATTCGGTACACCATTTGGCAATTCACCAATTAAACCACTGGGGTGTGCACCAATTGGATTAAAATACCGCAGTAATGTCGCATGAATTCTCGGATATGCACGTACAGTATCACGAATAATATTTTCAGCCATAACCTTAGTTTGCCCATATGGCGAAGTCGCAGGTTGCAAAGGCGTTTCTTCGGTAACCGGCAAAGCATCTGGAACACCGTAAACAGTTGCAGATGACGAAAAAACAATATTTGAAATATTAAATTCACACATCATATCCAAAACATTTATCAAGCAATTCAAATTATTACGATAATACAGCAATGGTTTTTCTACAGATTCACCAACCGCCTTTAATGCTGCAAAATGAATTACCCCTATTGCGTCACTATGTGCAGAAAATGCTGTTTTAAGTGCTGATGCATCTGCACAATCAACTTTGATAAATTCTGGGCGAATTCCTGTAATTTGTTCGATACCATCTATGCTTGTCATTGTTGAATTGGATAAATTATCCATTATAACAACACTAAAACCTGCATTCTGTAATGCAACTGTTGTATGTGAACCGATATAACCAGTACCACCTGTTACGATTATTTTTTTATTCATTTTCGCCCCCTTAGTTATTTTGTCTTGCAAAAAATCCCACACAGGGATTTTTTTATTTTTATTGTTTGACCATCTGTTTATACAGAATATTGATAGGAATAACCAAAATCGACAAACCCAACACAATCAACCATTGTGTTAGATTTAATGGATGCAACTGTAAAAACGCACCACCAAAAGATACCGCAAACACAGTCGATAATAAAATACCAAATGCCACATAGATAAACATTAAATTATTTCGCAGACCTGCAAAGATATTCCAACCTTTTGTACGCACAACAAAACCATTCATAACCGCCATAATTATCAGTAACGCGAATCTGGCGGACATATATGTTGATTCTGAAACAAATACACCACGCGTATTTAATCCCGCCAATACCGCAAAAATACAACAAAATGTAAATGTAGACCACAGAATACTCTTTATCTGAGTCTTGGATAATAATGGTGCATCTTTGCCATTAGCGGGTTCCATCAGATATTCTTTGCGTGGAGGTTCGCCACCAAACGCTAATGAATTTAAACTGTCCATGACAATATTTACCAACAATATTTGAACCGCTGTGAATGCATCCAGACCAAATATTATCGGAAACAAAATACTAGCAACCACCAAAGTGAAATTTATCGGCAATTGGAACTTTAAGAAATTTATAACGTTATGCATGAATGTTCGTCCCAATAAAATACAATTTGCAATTGATATAAAATTATTATCCGTAATTATTATATCTCCTGATTCTTTGCAAACATCTGTACCATCACCCATTGCAAAGCCAACATCTGCACGTTTTAATGCAGGTGCATCATTTGTTCCATCACCGCACATTCCAATACATAAATTCAACGATTGTGCCAATTGAACCAAACGTAATTTTGTTCCAGGTGTCGCACGTGCAATCACTTTGATTTTACTTAGACTGCGACGAGCTTCATCATCTGACATTTTATCAAAATCATTTGCGGTAATTGCCAAATCAGTATCAGATGTTATAATTCCACAATCACATGCAATTGCATATCCGGTATCTAAAATATCCCCGGTAATCATCATTACCTGAACGCCAGATTTTGACATTGCACCAATTACATCATGTACACCAGGGCGGACTTTATCACGCATTGCCACCACAGATATCAAAACCAAATCATCTGGCAAAATATGTCCGTCGGTCCATGTGTTACTGAACGCGGTTGCGACCAATCGCATTGCTTTTTTTGCATTCTGTTTAATTAAATCGTTCATCAATTGATGATTTAAGGCTTTTTTCCGGCCATCTTTATCGATATATGATTTGGCATGCGACAATATCATTTCTGGGGCCCCCATATAAAAGCACATGGCACCACGCCCAGATGTCTGTACTGCGGAAAATTTACGGGCACTATTAAAAACAATTCTGTCTGATATGTTATTTTTATGTTGCAGGTCTGTTATATAATCAGCAATTTTTTTTACCGCCAAAAACAGTGCACGCCCCGTCATATTTCCACCAATAATATTATTACGTTTATCAAACGTACAATCACATGTCAGGGATATATTTTCAAAAAACATTTCTTTGGTTTTATTTTTTGAATTTTTATCAAATCCAATATCTGTACCATCACCCGCAAAATTATTTACGGCCTGTAAAAAACCATATGTCAAAGTCCCCGTTTTATCTGTACACAGTAATTGGATATTGCCTGCCTCGGGTATTTTTTGGGGATTTTTAGCCAATATGTTTGATTTAATCATTCTGTTAACATTTTGACTGGTTATAATTCCGATAATAAATGGTAAACCTTCGGGAACAGCCGCCACAAAAATAGTCAGGGCAACCGTTAAAGAACCGAATACTACATATATCAACGAAGCATCCAAGACAAAGTCCACAGAAAATATATTAACGGCCAATAATACACAAAATATTACCAATGCACATATCGAACCAAAATTGCTTATCAGTGCCGCCATATTATCCAGTTGAATTTGTAATGTTGTTTTTACTTCATCAATAGAATAAAGCGTCGCCATTATTTTCGCATTTTCTGTATTTGCACCGATTCTGGCCGCGCGCATGTACGCTTTGCCACTAAGCACCGTTGTACCAGAAAAAACACTGTATGAATCAGTATAACTGTCTGATGTTATTGGGGCTTTGCCGTCAAACACATAATTTTTGGGTGCAGGTATTTTTTTACACTCTGTGCTTTCGCCATTTAATATGGAATTATTTACCTCAATCTCGCCATAAATAATATACCCATCGGCACATATTTTTTCACCCGCACGCAGCACCACAACATCATCAACGACAACCTGGGTACTATCAATTTCCAAAGGTGTACCATTTCTGATTACAGTAACATTTTGCATTGATGATTTTTGGTATAATTCTTCGGCACTGCGTTGACTTTTCAGCTTTGTTGTAACTGTTGTGACTGACATAACTAGCAAAACCGCACCAATACCTATTGCTTCTGAAATACTGCCATACCCAACCAATCCCAAGACCAAAAAAATCAATGTCATTATTGATAAAACTATATTTAATCTGTCTTGGAAAACCTGCTTTAAAAAATCCCATGCCGTTTTAGACTTTGGACGTGGCATTTGATTTATGCCGTATATCTTTCTACTTGCTATAACCTGTTTTGATGACAAACCTGTTATTTTAGTATTCATACTTTTTCTCCTGAATATACATATTAGAATAAAAATCGAAAAATAAAGCAACAAATAAAAAACCGTCATAACAACGGTTTTTGTATGAAAGGAATTTTGTTTAATTATTTTTTCTTTGTTACTACTTTTTTTCTGGAACGTACCACGGTTTTGACAGGATGTTTTTTTGATGTCTTGATTTCGTCAGCCGTTGACATAATATCTAATTCCATATCACCATGCGCCAAATCCATAACATTGTTTATATTATGACGCAAATTTGGATGACGGTCTGCATATTTTTTGATACCGATTAATACAGCCGCAGTGATTATTTTTTCTATATCTGCAACGTCCATATGTTTTGACATATGACCACGAACAGCACTTAAGATACCATTTACAGTATTTTTTGCACGGCGTATAAATCTACGTCTGTGATGTGCCCTGATGATTTCGTTTATCCACATTAAAATCAATCCAACAAACAGTGGAACAATCACACAAAATAAAAAGTATCGAAACCAACTGGTACAAAATGCAGACGAAAATATTGCATCGCACGTACTTTGAAAATGAAGAAAAGATATAACTGCCGCTTCGTAAACTATGAAAACAGTTAAACATATTTTTGATTTCAAGAACATTTTTTATCTCCTTTATTTTGCTTTAATTTTATAAAAAATATACCTGCTGTGTCAGCAGGTATGATTTCCTTAGAGATAACGCAATAAATTTACTCGGGTTTTCCTTCGTGTTCTTCTATTGCACGTGCAACAGTTTCAATTTGTAACAACTGATTTTCCAAGGCCGCACGTTCCGATGATTTATAACCTGTTTCTGTATCTTGTGTTACAACCCCGGGATTGCTATCTTTTTTATCTGATTTTGCCCCCATGATTGCAGGATTAATAAGATTGTTATAAATTTCCAACGCTTCGTGTGTTCCCGCCATATCACGTGCCAACAATTTATTTTCCGGTCCTGGGAAAAACCATTCATCTAATTTTACAGCCGTAATTTGCATAATTGGACGGGTACGTGCCTGGGACAACCATTGTGGTAACGCAGGAACATCTGAATAATACCACAGTGCAACCCAATAAAAAACACCCATTACAACCAAACCGCGTATAATACCAAATATTACACCCAATGTTCTATCTGTGATGTTCATTATGCTGCCCTGAATTTTGTCACGCAGTTTTTGATTGACAAAACCAACCAACATTAAAACCGCAAAAAATACAATAAAATAAGACGCAACCAATGTCCCCACAGTTGATTCAGATAAATCAAACCACAATTGTAGTAAATTATCCAACCATGGTGATGCAATACGTGCAGCAATCGCAGCCACAACCCATGACATTGTCGCAATAGTTTCATAAACACCACCACGCAATGTCGCCCATAACGTTGACGCTACAACAATACCAACATAAATGTAATCAAGTACTGTTAAATCAAACATAGTTTATCCAATCTGTTATTTTATTTATCCTTGCGAACCAGAACATACCCCAGACCCGCAACCAATAAAACCAACAATGCACCCAACCAGATTAGGCCATTGTCACCATTATTTTTTTTTTGACCCGCAGATGCGTCTGATATTTCAGCACTGTATTCAGAAATGGCATTTTTACGGTCTGGGTTATCTGATTTAAATTTATCAGCATCCGTTGTCATTGCCTTTTTATTATCCGCAGCAGTTTGCTTTTGCGCATCTGATAAATCTACCTCGATATGTTTACGCAATGTATCCTGCATAAAATCTGCATAACCCTGTTCACATTTATCACCAACAACCAAAACAGGTACACCACCAGATGTAAAACCACATTTTTCCAATGCAGATTTAAATATATTACGATGTTGTGGCTGTGTAACATCAACCATTGTTACCTTTAATTCTGGATATTCATAAATCAATGTATTTGATATAAAATCACGTGCATGATGACAATGTGGACATGATGGTGCATAATAAACCGTTATGTCCGCAGCAGATGCATTACCCGCAATTAACAAGCCAAACAACATAGAAACAATCGATAATTTTTTCATTTTTTCTCCTTTTGATAATCGGATTATAGAAAATATATAACCAACACCGCAAGTGCTTTTTCATTATTTTTTTCCTGTTGTAAAAATCAGTATTTATGCAACAATAAACACCTAAAACAAAGGAGAAATATACATGTTCACACTGGCCCAATTCCCATTACCGTATGCGACATACGCGCTTAGTCCATATATATCCCAAGACACATTAGAAACACACCATGGCAAACATGTTGCAACATATATAGACAATCTGAATAAACTTATTAACAACACAAAATACGAACAGGTTTCATTGATTGATATAATCAAAGAATCTGCACAAAATGATTCGGATAAAAAAATATTTAATAACGCAGCCCAGGTTTATAATCATGACTTTTTCTTTCAAGGAATGTGCCCAAAATGCATAGCAAAAGTTCCACAGGAAATTATTGATAATTTCGGCAGTATTGAAAACTTTAAAACAGAATTTAAATCCGCCGCCACTTCTTTGTTCGGCAGTGGTTATACGTGGTTGGTCCAAGATGGTGATAAATTAAAAATTGTAAATATGGCAAATGCAGATACACCAATTGCACATAATATGAAACCTGTTTTAACATTAGACGTTTGGGAACATTCTTATTATTTGGATTATAAAAACAGACGTGCAGATTTTATAGATAACTTTTTAAACAATTTAATAAATTGGAATTTCGTAGCAGAAAACCTTAGAAATTAAAAAAAACGGGAATTTCCCGTTTTTTTAATGTGCGTTCATTAAACGAATATCATCAAATTCAGAATATCTGTTAAACATTGCACGGGCAAATGGACACAATGTTATAACATGTCTTTTTTGATTGCGTGCCATGTGTGCAACACTGCGTACCAAAGACAATCCTATGTTTTTATGTCTGAATTTTGGGTCAACCCCAGTGTATTCAATTATCAATTTATCAATACCAACACGAACAAATGTTATTTCACCAACCTTTTGACCGTTAAAAATGGCTTCAAATCTGTCTTGCTGTTCTGAGATTAAATATCGTACTTCATCAGGCATATTATTTCCCCTATGTTGTTTTAATAAAAATATACCACGTAAAGAACATAAATTGTATATGACAGTATTCAAAAAAAAGTCCGGCAAACCGGACTTAAATCAGATTGAATTGTAATTTTTTCGGATTATTTTACCACTGGCCCGTAATGCTGCGGATTCCACTGCATTCATTTTTGGCATCAATGTTGCAACAACACCATGATTTCCAACAACACGTGGTAAAGACATGGCAAGTGATTTCGCACCAACACCATCAACGGTGCTGACCGTCAATATGCGGTTTTCATCATTTACAATACAACGTACCAAATCCGCAACCGCACCGGCAATTCCATCCCATGTTGCACCACGACCGCGAATTATTTCATAGGCTGCGTTATGAACACGATGCAATATTGTATTACGTGTCGTCTGGGGCAAAGATATTTTTGTTTGACGACAAAATGAATTTAAATCAATTCCGCCAATGCATGCAGACGACCAATTTATCATACTGCTGTCGCCATGTTCACCCAAAACATACGCGTTAATAGATTGGGTTGAAACAGATAACTGGCGTGCCAATATTGTACGCAGACGTGCAGAATCCAACATTGTACCTGTGCCAATTACACGGCTTGCCGGCAGACCAGATAATTTTTGTGCCAACATTACCATAACATCTAATGGATTTGTAACGATTATCAATTTTACTGTTTTTGCATCTACGTTTGCCATAACACGTGGAACAATATCATTTATCACATTTGCATTTGCATGCAATAAATCTGTTCTGGTTTCGCCGGGCTTTTGATTTGCACCTGCGGCGATAACGACAATTTCACTGCCGCGGATTGCACGATAATTATTTACAGCCGTAATTTTTACGTCATAAGAAAACGCAGCGGCATGCCCTAAATCTTCGGCGGCGGCACGTGCACGAATACCATCACGGTCAAACAAAACAATTTCATGTGCCAAACCTGTGTTTTTTACAGCGGTCGCAACCGCAGAACCAACAGACCCCAAACCTATAATTGAAATTTTCATATAATCTCTCCCACGTTTACTCTGTGTAATATTATATCATAAAAAAACAAGATAAGATATGGGATTATGCAGACATAAAACAAACAAGTAAAAAAACGGGGCACACACCCCGTTTTTTAATAAGATTTTGCAACGAATACATACGTCGGATCATTGTCATCTAAACAACGACGTGTTATTTTGTATTTTTCCATTAACGCTTCAAATTCTGCATTTGTAGTCATGTCATATTTAATACGGAAAAATCCAATTTCACCGTTCGCCAATGCAGTATTCAGTGCATTTAAATCGGCCACGTCATGTATCATTTCACGATTACGTTGTTCTACACGTGCGACCATTGTATCATGAATGTCACGCATAATATCATTTACAGTTTCAATCAATTCTGTTTCCTGAATTGTGCGTTTAGATTCACGGCCAATATCACGACGGGTAATCGTAACATCACCTGATTCCATCTCTCTGGCACCAATTTCTACACGTAACGGCACACCACGTTTAATCCATTTCCACATTTTATCTGGGGCACGCATATCAGATGTATCAACCAAAACACGAACGCCAACGTTACGTAATTTTTCACCCAATTCTTCTGCATACGCATTTAATTTATCAGCCGTATCATCACGAGTAATCGGAATAATTACAACCTGATATGGAGCAACCGCCGGTGGCAAAATCAAACCATCATCATCAGAATGCACCATAAACATAGAACCCATCATACGAGTTGTTGTTCCCCAACTGGTCGTCCAGGCATGCTGTAATTTTCCATCTGTACCCAAGAATTGAATACCAAAAGATTTTGAAAAATGCTGACCCAGGTCATGTGATGTACCGGCCTGCAATGCTTTACCGTCTTGCATAATGTGTTCCAATGTGTATGTGTGGTCTGCACCGGCAAATCTTTCTTCGGCTGTTTTTTCACCCATAATAGATGGTATTGCCAAAATATCACGCATGTAATCGCCATACATTTTATGCATTTTACGTGCGTCTGCGTTGGCTTCTTGGTGTGTTGCAAAAACGTTATGGCCTTCTTGCCAGTTAAATTCAGACGTACGCAAGAACATACGTGGACGCATTTCCCAGCGCATAACATTTACCCACTGATTTAATTTCATTGGCAAATCACGATACGACTGTACCCATCTGGACATTGCTTCACCAATAATAGTTTCAGAAGTCGGACGAATAATATATGGTTCCGTTAATTTAGATTCTGGGTCAGGTTGCAATTTACCATCAATCATTTTCAAACGATGATGTGTAACAACCGCAGATTCTTTTGCAAATCCATCAACATGTTGTGCTTCTTTGTTAAAGAATTCAATCGGTATTAACAATGGGAAATTTGCATTTTGCACACCATGTGCCTTGATACGTCTGTCCATTTCATCACGCATCAATTCCCATATTGCCCACCCATAAGGTTTTATTGTCATACAACCACGCACAGGTGCGTTTTCAGCCAAATCTGCGGCTACTATTAAATTTTGGTACCATTCACTAAAATTCTCACTGCGAGTTGGTGTTATTGCTGTTTTCATTTTTTATAACTCTTTATTTTTTATCTTTTAATTCCATATATTTATCTGACACTATTTTTTGCAGAACCTCTGCGATTTCTTTTCTGTTCATACCGTCCAAAGACGGTGGTGGCAATAATGTAATTTCAACTGTAAATCCACCCAGCATCATTATGTGGAACACCTGACCAAAGGCACTGCGTTCGCGTTTGCACAATGGCCCCATATCCATCTTGGCATTTGAAAAATATGCAAAGTGATCCGCCATGGTTTGTTCATCAATCACAGAACCGTCTTTATAACGATAATGCATCGCCATAGGTTGAACAGTTACATTAGAATTTTCAACAAAATTAAACAGTGTACTTTTAAACGGTTTTACATATGCACCATTTGTTGTTGTACCTTCGGGAAATAATATCATAGGATATTTTACATTCTGAACTGTTTTTTGCACAACCGCCAATGCATCACGTGCATGTGATGGACGACGATCAACAAATATTACACCGAATTTTTTTGCAACCCAACCGACCAATGGCCAATTTTCCATTTCTTTTTTGGCAATAAAACTGCCATGAAAAACACATGGAAATGTTGCCAATTCAAATACTGATATATGATTAGACACAATCATCAATGGTCGTTCATCTGATAATTTTCCATGCACAACAATTTTAATCCCGCCCAATTTAAGCAAGAACCACATAAACACAGGCATGTAACGTACCGCCCAACGACGTGGCAAAAATGCGATAATTGGCACCTGAATAACAACCATTATCCAAAATGCAATGAACTTTATCGCAGCGGTTGTCGTATTAAAAATATTCTGCCGTCTTAATTTTGCCATTGTTATTATTCCTCGCCTTCTGATTTTGGATTATCTTCGATACATTCTGCGTCATCTGCATCTTCACGCAACAGGAATTCAACCACGGAACGTACAACCTTGAACGGCCCAACCACAGGGAAAGTTATAATTTTACCCACAGTTTTCATAATGTGTTCTTTTTCATCTTCGGGGTTACCCAATGCGTTTTCACGTCCCAAGAAATGTTTCTGGTACGTGGCATTCATTTTACGCGTTTCCATCATTACAAAAACATCGTATGAATTAAATGGTGCGTCAATAAATACACCACGACCAAATGTTGCACCTAAACGTAAATATCCCTTAACCAACGGGGTCATTTCAGATTTTGCATCTGCTTCGTCAACAAAATCACGTGGCAAAATATTCATGCGTGACATTTTTGGATTTACACCTTCGGCAAAATTGTCAGACAATACTGTTGCACGTAAACGTGATGGACTTAAATGATTATAATACAAATAAGAAATAGCCTGGGCAGAACGTGCAGGTTTTGTTCCAACAAAAGATGCAACCCCAAATAAAATTTCTATTTTACGACGCAAAATCATTTCACCAAGCCCCGCCCACAGTAATCGCATTACCAATGCATTTTCACGATATGCCTTGTCAACACATGCACGCGACATTTCTGCAATATTGCCGTGGTATTTTTTTATTTTGGATATATTAAATTCACTTTCGGTATAAAAGCCGCCCATTTTTTCAGCCGCATTTCTGTCTATAACACGATACGTTCCAACAACACGTCCGTTGTGGAATACAGCCATGTATTCTGCGTAACGGTCATATGAATCATATTCTTCGCCCAATGCACGTTGTTCTTCGGTTGTAGATGCGCCCTCTTCTTCAACAAAAACTTTATATCTTAGTTGACGAACCTGTTTACGTTCTTCTTTGTTACGGGTTAAACGGACTTCGTAATCACGAACTTTAATTGCCATAATATATCCTTTGTATCATATATACTGGGAAGAATATCAAAGAAATGTCCGATTTTCAATGTTTTTATTTCAAATTATCTGCCAAAGTTGCAATTGCAATCGCATACCAATTTGAATTATTCCATTTCTTTATCCGATAAAAATTTGGATATGTTAAATATGCAGTTATAACAGGTCGTGGTGCAATATCTGTATCTGATTCAGCGGTTGTTTCAGTTGGCGTATTGTTTCCCAGTGCACGAACGTCTGCAACCAAGCCCGCAGTCATATCATTTTGTGGAATTTGGGTTCCATCTGGATTTGTAACACCCATTGCCGCCCATTCAGGTAATGTCTTTTTCGTTTTGCCGTCTAATAATTCAATATCAAAATCAGCCGGTAATATAACACGACGCGCAATGCGTTCGTTTGGATTCCACCCCAGTTTATTCAGATAATTTCCGGCACTGAACATCGCATCGCCAACACTGTTTATAATGTCAACACGACCGTCACCGTTCCCATCAACACCATATTGTGCCAATGTTGTCGGTATAAATTGAAAATGACCCATTGCACCAGCCCACGAACCATAAATATTATTTATATCCAGTTTATTTTTATCTGCGGTTTTCATCAAAGATAATAATTGGTCTGAGAAAAACTTTTCACGCCGCCCGTCATACATCAATGTTAAAAATGCATCAGTCAATTTATGACGCGATTTTACCGCCCCATAATTAGATTCCATACCCCAAAACGCCAGTATAACGTGTGGTTGTAAACCATATTTTTTTTCAACACGTGATAACATTGTTGGATATTTAGCACGCATTTTTTTACCTTGGGTAATTCTTTTTTGGTTAACTGTTCTGTCCAGATATTGTTCCAATGTTAACTTAAATTCAGATTGGTTTTTATCACTTTTCACAATAGATGGAATAAACGCAGGACTGTGTAATACATCACGAACAACAGATTCTGAAATATTTTGTTGATTGGCACGTTCACGTACAGAATCCATCATTTCATACCATCTGTCTATATCAAATGAACCAGACCCCGCATTCGCACACAATGGCATATAAAATGTAACCGCAAACAATAATGCAACCAGTCGTTTCATATCAAATCCTGTTTATTAAATATTAAAATGCGAATTTCACACCAACATGCAAACCAAACGATTGCCATGTTGCACGTTTCAGTGAATCAGACACCTGTTCTGTGTGTGCAGGAACAGTTTCTAATAATGGAACATAGAAGATATTTCCTAATTCGTCTTTGACTTCTTCCATTACATATTGACCGTTTTCGTCCAGAACGTATTGGCTGTACTCTGCGACATATAATTCGCCTGGGATATTACCAACATGGAACAAATTTGTATCAACCTTTAAAGACAACTGCAATCTGTCAGACAATTTATAATTATATTCCATTTCTGCGGAATATGAATATGCACCATTATCACCCTCGTCCAAGAAACTGGGGTTTTGTTGCCAATCGGTACGATTTGGCCATATGCCCTCAGACGAATACTTTGGCAATCCGAATTGGAAATACAAACGCAATTTATCCTTTAATGTCATCTGTTTTTCAATTTCCAAACCAACGTAAAAACCACTCCAAGTCGTATTGTAAATATGTGTTGTTCCTTCTACGACAATCGGACCATCACCACCGATGATAACACATTCACCTTCGCCAACACCCCATGGGATTGTACCTAAATCAGATGTATAATCGTTGGTTATCAAACTGTCCCCCAGCGCACCAAAAATGCCATCATATCCGGTTGCAGTATTTGTTACAACCTTGATATCTTCGGGTGACATACAAACCTGATACCATTCTTCGGGTGGCGTTGTACCAATTGGCACAGAATAATAATTACCATATTCATCACCGAATACATAATCACCCTTGTTCGTCATCAAAGGCAAATATATTCCAGGATTTGGATAGTAATGATTAGACATTTCCAAATTATGTTTAAATATTTCATAACCAAATGTTGGCGATAATTTCCAACCTGCTATGTCCCAAATGTGATGTGCAGCGATTCCGAATCTGAAATAATTACTGCGACCCGATTGATCACCGGTTGATATTGTAAATATGCCGTATTCTGGGTATTCTTCTTCAAATGGTTTCAAGTCATAGTCCATTGACAAACCACCAGCGATCATATCACCGTATGCATAATCACCATATACATACATATCAAAATTACGCAAACTGAAATTATGACGGGCACCGACACGAATTTCATTAAATATCATATCGTCCCATTCCAGAATAGAATTTACACCTGTTTCAAATTCAAAATCTGCAAAACGGCGTGCATAAGACGCATACATTGTTGTTGACGGCTCAGATTCCGGTGGCATTGACACGCCATTTGGTGTCATTGTACCAGAATATGTGGGTAATGGCATAGGATGTGGAACCTGATAAGAATAAGAACGTGAACCTACGACCTGTTTACTGCCCGATTTGCCGATATATTTTGTATAACCCTGATTTGCATACTGATCATAACCAATCTGATTGGCATTTGGTGCAGCAGACGTTTGATAATATGACGGCACACCTTCATTGACCGCAAAAGCCGCCAAAGGTGCCAAAATCAGCGATAAAAATGATAATGTCCCTGCCTTCATGTTCATATATACTTGATATATTATAACATATTTTAAAACCATATAAAAGTATTTTAATTTATAACTTGCGACAAAAAATTCATAATATACAATTATATTCAATGAAAAACATTGCACATAATATTTACATCCACGTACCTTTTTGCATGTCTAAGTGCAATTATTGTGCTTTTTTTTCACGCCCATGCAGTGCACCTGATTGGAACAAATACACACATGACATATGTGCCGAGATAGATTATTGGGGGCAAAAACTTGGTAAAATAGACGTGCCAACAATTTTTTTTGGTGGGGGAACACCTTCTTTGATGCCAACAATTGCATTTGAAAAAATAATTTCAACCATTGCGAAAAATTTCAATATAAACGCATGCTTGGAAATAACAATTGAATCTAACCCAAAAACATTAAACAAACAACAACTGATTGATTTTTGTAATGCAGGCATGACCAGATTGTCTGTTGGTGTACAAAGTTTCAATGATGATAAATTAAAATTCTTGGGTCGCCGTCACAACGCCCAAGACGCATTAACATTAATACACGATGCACAAAATATCGGCGTACGTGTATCGGCTGATTTTATTTATGGTTTGCCTGATGAAAATGTTACAGACGTTATTAAAACATGCAAAAAAATAAACGAAATAGGATTGGAACATTGTTCTATGTATGAATTGACAATCGAACCAAATACACCATTTGGTAAAATGAATTTAAACATGCCAAACAATGACACAATGGCACAAATATATAATGCGATTCCTGAATATCTGAATTTACCCAGATACGAGGTTTCTAATTATGCCGCACCGGGTCAAGAATGCATACACAATCAAAACGTCTGGGACGGGGCACCTTATATTGGTATTGGCACAGGTGCCGCAGGACGAATATTCTTGGACGGGGTTTGGTATGAACAAATGGGTAATAATCAAAAATTTGAAAAATTATCTGATAATGTACGTGCCACAGAAAAAATAATAACAGGAATGCGAACCATACGTGGTTGTCAATTGACAGACGACGTAAAAAACGTTATTGATATGAATTGGATAAATGAAAATCCAGAACTGGTTCAAATTCAAGACAACAGAATTTCTGCAACACAATCTGGTATTTTGATTTTAGACGAAATAATGATAAACTTAGTAAGGTAAACATATGAAACGCACATTTTGGAATATCGTTGGAATTTTATCAGTAATAACCACACTTATTTTGGTAAAAGCAACAACAACCATAACAAAGGAGAAAACATTGACACCGGGAATAAACATTGCGAACATGGACCCTGCCTTTAATCCAGGAAATGATTTTTATGAATACGCAACACACGGTTGGCAGGTAAAAAATCCTATTCCCGATGATTACGCCAGATATGGTTCTTTTGAAGTGTTGGATACCGTCAACCAAGAACGCACAAAAAAAATTGCAGAAACAGATACAGGCAAAATTGGTACATTGTATAAAATTGCAATGGACGCAGAAAAATTAAATGCCGACAAAACAAAACCTGTGGCTGAAAAAATCGCAACCATAGATAAACTGACACGCCAAGATTTAGAAACATATCTGGGAAAATCACATCGTTTTTCATCTGCCTTTTGGGGTGACGGGGTTGCACTGGACGAAAAAGACAGTGAATATTATCTGTACAACATTGGTCAGGGTGGCATTGGTATTTCACGTGATTACTTTTTTGACACAGATGAAAAGTCTGTTGAAATTCGCAAAAAATACAAAGAATTTATAACAAAACAAATGAAAAATTTTGGCATTAATGTTGATACTGAAAAATTGTACGCATTGGAAGAACGTATGGCAAAATCTTTTTATCCAAAAGAAAAATTACGTGACCCACATGCGAACTATCACAAAATGTCAATAAATGAAATCAAAGAAAAATTCCCGGGATTTGATTGGGATAAATATTTGGCTGCACGTGGTGCATCTCATGCAACACATATAAACATCAATCAACCCGAAGCAATCACCGAATCAATTGCAATTATGAACGATACTGATTTTGAATTGATAAAAACATATTTGAAATATCGTATTGCGACCGGTGCAGTTTCTGTATTGGACGACGAAACATACGACATTGCGTTTGATTTTTACAATCGTACAATGGCGGGTCAAAAAGAACAAAAGCCACGTTGGAAACGTGCTGTATCCATGTTAGATGGTGCACTGGGTGAAGAAATTGGTCGTCTGTATGTTGCAGAATATTTCCCAGCCGCTGCCAAAGAACGTATGCAAAATTTAGTTAAAAATTTACAACGTGCATATGCACAGCGTATTGAAAATCTGGATTGGATGAGTGATGAAACAAAATCCAAGGCATTGGAAAAATTATCTACATTTACCGCCAAGATTGGTTATCCAGATAAATGGCGTGATTATTCAAAATTAGAAATCAAAAATGATTCTTTGTATGAAAACATGATGCGTGTTGCACAATTCGAAGATGAATTTTGGTTGGCTAAAATCGGCCAGAAAAAAGATCCAACAATTTGGTATATGAACGCACATGAAATAAATGCGTATTATGATCCATCAACCAACGAAATATGTTTCCCAGCCGGAATATTACAATATCCATTTTTTGATATGAATGCAGACGATGCGTTTAACTATGCGGCAATTGGTGCAATTATCGGTCATGAAATGACACATGGATTTGATGATGCCGGCCGTAACTTTGACAAAGACGGAAACATGAAAGATTGGTGGACACCCGAAGACGCAAACGGTTTTAACGAACGTGCCAATGTAATGAAAGAATTTTTCAACAAAATAAAAATCAATGATGAAGTAAATGCAAATGGTGAATTTACATTGGGCGAAAATCTGGCCGATTATGGCGGTGTAACAATTGCGTTTGATGCGTATAAAAAGTTTGGCACACCAACAGATGAAATTTACGGTTTAACATCTGATATGCGTTTCTTTATCGCATACGCAGGCGTATGGGCACAAAACATTCGCAGTGCCGAAGAACTGCGTTTAACCAAGGTTGACGAACATTCTTTGGCAAAAAACCGAGTAAATGGAATATTGCCACATATAAACGCATGGTATGACGCATTTAATATTAAACCAGGCGATTATCTGTACATAGAACCAGAAAAACGTGTAAAACTGTGGTAATAAAAAATGCCCCGTTGGGGCATTTTTTTAATGTTTAATTGGGGTCCATTTGCTGGTATCCAAATTATGCAATTCAGACGGCAAAGTTTGCACATCTATTACATTCCAATTTTGTGTACGACCAAAAGGTCCAATTTTGCCACGAACCTTTAATACAGTCGGTGTTTCTTGCCATATAACACTGCTGTACACTTTGCCAGATTTTGGGTCCATAATTTTTCCGCCACCGTATTCATTATCATCTGAATCCAATTCCATATCCCAAATAATATCCAGACCTACATATTTTGGTTTACCGGATACTTTATCTGCAACACGTGTTGGATTATTTAATGTTTCAGATAATTCGCCATGTTCGTTATACAGTGCGATAATACGACCGGCAATTTCTGTATCATCACCGTCTTGGTATTCGTATATTTGCACAATTGATTTTGGTAAATTTGTTTCATCGTCAATTGTTTGATATGTACCAACAAAAGGCATTGCAGCATTACCCGCGAACGGCAACATTGCCATAACGAACATAGATATTAAACTTTTTTTCATTTCTTTTTTTCCTTGGTATTTATATATTGGACACACGCATTATAGATATTTAACAAAAAAATTACAAACGCAAAAAAATCCCCCACTTGGGGGATTTCAGGTTCAGGAAGATGAAACTGAATATTATTCGGTTGTGGTTTCTTCCAGTAACTTCCAACCGGTAAATGTATACCCTGGTTTAACTGGATCGGATGGAACAGTAATACTGCCATCATACGTACACATATTTTTGATATGTTCGCCATTATTATCTGGGTTCCAATCAATATTGATTGTGTTGGCTGCACAGTACGATACTGAATTTCTTGATTCTTCTAAATCTTTCATAAAGTCTTCGCTTACGTGTTCATCTCCGAACGCATCAAGTATCACCACAGAATACAACTTGGTTTCAAGAGATTGCAAATACTCTTGTTTATCCGAAGTCACCCAAGGCATGTCTACTGAAATAATATTCATTGTAGATAACATCCATTCAAACATAGATTCTTGATCTCCCCGAGTCATTAAAGAATTAAAACTTTCCCATGCGGCTGGGGATAAATTTTGTTGCAGATAAACCATCATTTCGTCTTCTGTTTCAAACCCTTGTTCCGCCATTCCTAAATAAACCATTGTGTCGGGCCCCGGAATAGCGACTTTTGAATACCTTGCCCACATTTGTTGTCCATTACCCCCAAGATTAAAATTCGCATTTGGTAAATATGCGAACGTAACATACTCATCATCGTACGGTGAAACTTGTTGTATTTTTTTTGTCACAATACCTGGTGTATCAATCGAATAATCATTCAAAGCCACCTCAATAAAAATAGCATAAAATTTGCCGGAAAGTATCATAATTTCACCGGGACGTAAAAATTTACAATCGTCTATATTATCATTCTCTGACAAACCGTTTCCAGACAAGGGACACTCAAGTATTAGACCTGAACCATTATCTGCCTTCGCCAGCTCTTCAAACTCATCCAATGTCATTTCCGTTTTACTATACCCCGTGTCGCACTGAAAATCATTGATTGGGCACACACTGGGGTATGCATTACAGGTGCCGCCCGCAAATTGTTTGCCGGTGGTTTTAAATTCACTGTGTGTACAATTATTGGAATGCGGTGGACATTCTACGTTCGTACTGCAAGACAATTCGCAACCTATATAACATTCGTTTTCACCCACTGCACCCGCGTCCGATGTATAATCTGTTGGACATGCGTTTGTACCATTGTTTTCAGATTCAACCGTGAATTTACCACCCGGGCAATATGAACCAACCGGACATTCTGTGCATTTCAATGTTCCATCTGAATTTAATAAATATTGACCAGCACCGCATTCATATTCGTTCAATGTCCATGTTGCGATTGTATTTGCGGTTGCGTTATTGTCCGATACACCCAATACGTCAAAAGTACATGTTCCCGCACCGCCCGTAATTGTGCCGTTCGCACCAAATGCGCCGAATGTCGCCATAATAATTGCTGTTGTAAAAAAATATTTTTTCATTTCCCTTTCCTTTTCGTTATAAAAAAATAATCACCTTAATGGCACGACATGCCATTAAGGTGATTATTCATTACCGCAAACGTAGTTTGCGTTAAAATTTGTTTTTAACTCTCTCTCTCTCTAGATTTCTGCGGAATTTTATCATTTTTTCCTTCGTTTTTCCCTGTTACGTGAATTATATCATAAATTAAAAATCCCCACAAGGGGGATTTTTTATATTTGTGCACGGATTTCTTCAACCTCGTAACATTCAACACGGTCGCCTTCTTTTAAGTCATTATACTTATCAAAAGACATACCAAATTCAACGCCACCAGATACTTCTTTTACTTCGTTCTTTTCACGACGTAATTGTCCGATTTTTCCGTCATATATTACAACGTTGTTACGCAACAGACGTACAAACGCATCTTTTTTAACCGTGCCTTCGGTCATGCGACAACCGGCAACACGTACGCCTTTGCCCACTGTGAACAATGCAATAACGTCTGCGTATCCGATAAATGTTTCACGCTTTTCAGGTGCCAATTTACCAGACAGTATTTCTTTGATTTCATCTGTGATGCGATATACAACACTGTGATATCTGATATCAACACCATTGCTGCGTGCCATATCACGAACAACAGAATCTGCACGAACGTTAAATGCAATTATCACCGCACCAGATGCCGTTGCCAAACGTATATCACCTTCGGTAATTTGACCAACCCCAGAAGACAATATTTCAACACCAACTTTGTCTGTGGCAATGTCTTTGACCATGTCTGTAATCGCCTCAACAGAACCTTGAACGTCTGCACGTAAAATGATTGGCAAAATTAACTTTTTATTATCATCACGTTTTGCAAACAATTCTTCCAAAGAAGAACGTTTAACTGCATTTGCTTTGTCCTTGGTTTTTTGTGCACGATATGCCGCAACTTCGCGTGTTTGGGCCTCAGACTCCATAACACGCAATTCATCACCTGCACCTGGGACAGAATTTAATCCCAAAACAACCGCAGGTTGACCCGGACGGACAGATTTTACACGTTCACCCGCAGAATTTATCAGACCGCGTACACGACCAAATGTTTCACCAACAACAAATACATCACCAATTTTCAATGTACCTTGACGCATCAATACAGTTGCAACCGCCCCAAGACCTTTTTCTTGTTTCGCCTCTACCACGTATGCGACCGCCGGCATTTCTGCGTCGGCTTTTAATTCCATCATTTCGGCCTGTAATAAAATTGCTTCTTCCAGTTTATCCAGACCGATTTTCTTGGTTGCAGAAATTTCAACACATTGAACATCACCGCCCATTTCTTCAACCTGGACCTCTTGTTGCAACAGGTCTGTTTTTACACGCATAGCATTTGCTTCGGGCAAGTCAATTTTATTTATCGCAACAATAAATGGAACGTTGGCCGCACGAATGTGATTAATCGCCTCTATCGTTTGTGGCATGATTGAATCATTTGCCGCAACAACCAATACAACAATGTCTGCCATTTGCGCACCACGTGCACGCATTGCTGTAAATGTTTCATGCCCCGGCGTATCCAAAAATGTTATCATCGCACCAGATTTTGTTTTAACTTCGTACGAAGATACATGCTGGGTAATACCACCTGCTTCGCCCGCGGCTACATTTGCATTACGGAATGCGTCCAACAAAGATGTTTTACCATGATCAACGTGACCTACAACCGTTACAACCGGTGCACGTGGTGTCATCAATTCTGGGTTGGGTTCGCGTTCCAAAATATCTGCATAAGGTTTAACATCAACGCGTTTAACAGTCGCACCAAATTCACCTGCAATCAATTCCGCAGTGTCCGCATCAATAGACTGATTCACAGAAACCATCATTCCCATTTCCATCAGTTTTTTGATAACATTGCCGACCTTTTCAGCCATTGCAGCCGCCAAATCTTTTACTGTTATCGTATCACCCAAAGACACAACATGTTCAACCTTTTGTGGGACTGTAAACACCGCACGTGCCTTTTCACGGAAACGTTTTAATGAAGCCTCGGACCGGCGACGGTTTGCACCACGAATACCGATTTCATCATCGTCTTCGCCATCGCCCATAACAATATCACGCAGGTGAATTTTTCCAGTCTTTTTAAAATCTTTCTTGGAATTTCCAAAGCGTGAAGAACGATTGTCATCTTCGTCATTATCACGATTTTTGCGCCCTGTATTTGGCGTGGCATTATTTGTAAAAACTTTTGGTTGTGATGCATGTTTTTGCGGACGTGGCGTGGCAACATTTTCTTCTGCATTATCCGCAACAGGTGCGTTTTCACGTGCAGCCAATTGTTCTTTGACATGTTCGTATTCACGTGTTTCGCGTTCAATTTCCGCAGCACGTGCAGCACGTGCGGCCTCTTCTTCGGCTTCACGTTTTTTACGTTCTTCTTCACGTGCCTTGGCAGCCGCCAAAACCGCACGCAATTTTTCATCTGCTGCGTTTTTTGGCGCGCTTGGCGCAGTTGGTTCATCACGCAATTCTTTGCTGCCTGGGGCAACAACACGACGACGACGTTCTACAAAGACCGCGTCGCCTTTTTTGCTGCGAACTGCATCAGTTGTTACAGATTTTCCAAGTGTCAATGTTGCCATAAAAGCCACCCCTGTGTTTTATTATTTTTCTTCTTTTTTGTCCGCTGTGATATTGTACGCAACTTCACGAGCCTTCATAATAATCCGACCCGCCAAACGATTGGATACAGTATCTTCGCCCAAGATTTCAACCAATTCATCGGTTGCCAAATCTGCCAAATCTGCCAAAGATTTAATGCCGGCCTGACCCAGTTTCATAATCAAAGGACGTTTTACAAATGTGAACAATAACAGATCATCGGACATGCCCAATTTGTGGCCTTCGTCCATATAATTTTGTTCGACTTTTTCCAAGTAATCTTTGGCACGTTTCTGCAATTCAGATGCCAATTCTGGGTTAAAGCCTTCTATTGATTCCAGTTCAGAAATATCAACAAATGCAATTTCTTCAATTGTACGGAAACCTTCTGTTATCAGCAATTGTGCAATCATTTCATCAACATCCAAACCACCGATAAACAGTTCTGTTTTTTCTTTGAATTCTTTTGCACGTTTTTCTTGTTCTTCGGCTTCGTTCATAACGTCAATATTCCACCCAGTCAATTGAGATGCCAAACGGACATTTTGACCACGACGACCGATTGCCAAAGATTGTTGATCTTCGTTTACAACGACCGCCGCACTGCGTGTATCTTCATCAACGATGATTTTTGCAACCTTGGCCGGCTGTATCGCATTTACAATAAATACAGCAGGGTCTTCGGAATACAAGATAACGTCAATTTTTTCACCATGACATTCGTTGATAACAGGCTGAATACGAGTCCCCTTGATACCAACAGTCATACCAACCGCATCAATAGATGGGTCGTTTGTTTCAACTGCAATTTTTGCGTGTGACCCAGGTGCACGTGCAACAGATTTGATTTTAATAATACCTTCGTATATTTCTGGCACTTCTTGTACAAACAATTTTTCCATAAACAATGGATGTGTACGTGTCAAGAATATTTGTGGACCTGTGTTTGAACGTTCTACGTCCATAATCAATGCACGAACACGATCACCAACAGTCAATTTTTCCCCTGGGATTAATTCTGTGTTTTTAATATAACCTTCTGCTTTGCCGTTGATATCAACAAAAATACTGCCAAATTCAATACGTTTAACAACACCACTGACGATATCACCGATATTATCTTTGAATTCTTCAAATTGGCGGCCTTTTTCAGCATCACGAACACGTGTTGTCATGATTTGTTTCGCAGTTTGAAATGCCATACGACCAAATTCTGGTTCTGGCAAAGCGTCTTCTACGACATCACCAACAGATGGATTATCAGAATACTTAGATGCCTGGGCCACCGTCAACATAGTGTTTGGATTGTAATCTTCACCCGCACTTTCTGGAGATTCAATAACGTCAAATAATCTTTTTACATGTATTGCACCATTTTTACGGTCTATATTTGCAACGATATTAAATTCTTCGCCATATTTGTGTTTTGCAATCTTAGCAATTGCCGCCTCTAGTGATTCAATCACAATATCACGTTCAATTTGTTTTTCTTGGGCCAAAGAATCAATGGCCAACAATAAGTCTTGACGTGGCATAGAAACAAAAGACATTTATGTACTCCTTTGCGTTTAGATGTCTTAGTGAAAGAGCGGGGTTTCTTTTAACCCCGCCCTTAAAAATTTATTTAAGAACAGTACATATTATATATACGAATCGTAAAATTACAAGTAAAAAAACATATTCATAAAAATGTGGCATAAGATTTTTTTTTGATTTATAATCTGTGCACTATGAGAAATTTTATTAAATCTTTGTTCATGCCGGTGGCAAATAAAACAACAGCCGGTGCTTTGGCGGCCAAGTTTGGTCTGGAATTACGTGGCGATGCAAACGCAATTGTACGTGGGGTCGCACCCATCGCAGATGCAAAACCAGGACAACTGGCATTTTATTCAACAGAACAAAACAGTAATGCATTTAAAATATTGCCTGTGTCTGTGTTGGAAAACACACGTGCAACTGTTATTTTAGTTCAACCAGAAATGGCATCACATGCGCCAACGGGCACAACACTGTTAATCACAAACAGTCCACGTGGCAATATTGTGAAAATATTGGGTGAAATTTATCGTGAAAGACCACGTTTCGGCATCAGCAAACAGGCAAACATAGAACGTGGGGTTTTCTTTCGTAAAAAAAGAACAAACTATGTTGCACCATTTGCGACAATTGAACGTGGTGCTGTTTTGGAACCTGGGGTAAAAATTTATCCAAACGCATTTATTGGACGTAACGTTGTATTGGGTCGTGACACAGTCGTACACAGTGGCGCACATATTGAAAACGCAACAATTGGCGCAGAATCTGTTATCAATGCGAATGCTGTTATCGGTAAAGATGGTTTTGGATACACACGTCAAAATGGCAAAAACATATTTATCCCACATGTTGGCCGTGTTGTAATCGGCGAACGCGTATCTGTGGGCGCAAATACGTGCATTGACCGCGGCGCAATGACAGATACAACCATCGGTAACGGAACAAAAATAGACAACCTGTGCCAGATTGCACATGGTGTTATTATTGGCCAAGAATGCTTTTTGGCCAGTGGTGTTGGTTTGGCGGGTGGCGTTGTCATTGGCGACCGTGCATTGTTGGGTGGGCACGTTGGTGTTGCAAACGGTGTGCATATTGGTGATGATGCATCTGTGGGTGCAAACAGTGGCGTATTTCGCAATATTCCAAATGGTGAAACATATATGGGATACCCTGCGGGACCAGGGACTGAATTTATGCGCCATTACGCATGGTTACGTAAAAACACAAAGAAATAACGGTATAAACAATGACTATTGGAATCAAAGAAATAGAAGAAATCATTCCACATCGTGGCAATATGCGTATGATTGACGAAGTACGTGAATACAGTGATACCAGTGCTGTTGGTGTAAAATATGTCCGTGATGACGAATTTTGGTGTGCCGGACATTTTCCAGGCAACCCAATTATGCCCGGTGTATTACAGGTAGAAGCATTGGCACAAACCGCATGTTTTGTTGCATTTAAACGCCTGTCCCCTGAAGAACGCAAGGACATGTTGGGATATTTCACAACAATGGAAAAAATTAAATTTTCACACATGGTCCGCCCAGGTGATAAATTGGAATTACATGTTGAATTAATTACAACCAAGATGCAGTTATATAAATTCCACGGCATTGCGACCGTCGGGGGCAAAAAGGTTGCAGAATCTACATTTACAGCCGTCCTGCAAAAGGTTAAATAAAAAAAATTCCCGAATTGGGAATTTTTTTACATGTTATCTTTATCAAAATATACATACCTTGTAGTGGTTGATGCAGGTTAATAATCCGCATTATTTTGATAGATAAAATCTTCGTCTACACAAACAAGTCCCGTGGTAATATTCATAGAATATATTCCCGAATAGTTATCAACAGAGCCGGTAATCTGACTGACTTGTGTCAACGATGATGAACAAACTGAATCAAGAAACAAACCGACATTGTAATAAATTGAAGTTTTCCCAATTTACCTGGTTGTACACCACTATTGACCGCAATTCTTTGCCTCTAAGACATTCTGTTTATTCTACAATCCATCTTCCATACCATTTTGTATCAGTTGTTGGGGCACATTGAACGTTATCATTATATGTACCTGTACCTCCTACACATTGTGTTTCAAAATCTTTTGTGGTGTAATATCCGTCAAACACAAATCCAGTAACTTCTGTTCCAACCAGAACCGAAGATGTCGTGCCAACACATGAATCATTTGAATAGAACGAAGCAGCAGAATCAACACTTCTGTACATTGTTTTGACAACCGTACTTCCATCTCGGCCGATCAATTCAACCATCTTACAATTTTCTGTTTCACCTGATGTATCAGAGCCCGATGTACATTTACCATCTGTACCCAATGTCGTACCTGAGCCACATTTACATGCGCCATTCGACCATTCGCCGCCTGTACTTTCACAATTTTGTGCAGTTTCATTGTATGCCTTGTCTATCCAAGCCTTGATAGTGGCAGGATTTGGATCCTGGGTTGCATCACCATTTACAGACATACATGTTACAATCTGGGAACGACATGCATTGATTGCAGCATTTGAATAAGAACCATTGTTTGTGCCGTAATTGTTTTTACCCAAACATGTTTCAACATCAATCATACAACCACCCGCATAATCAGCCAAGATTTCATCTTGGGCCGCCTTAATCTGGGTCATCGTGCGTGCCAAATATTCTTTTACAACCATGTTGTCATGTTGATAGTTACCATTTTTATCAAATGTGTACATCTGACATTTATTTAATACGGATGAACACATACCATAACTGCGCCCATCTGATATGTAACCAATCTTGGCCAACAAATATTCAGACATAGTTGACGATGTAGATGCGGACTGAGCATTCTTTACAGTCGCATTAATGTAATTACCCAAAGAACCATCACCATACCATGCGTTGATTTTACCTTCATCGTAATTCCATGTTTTATAAAGACCACTTTGTGTTAAATCTGATAATGGTGCACCAATTGGTGTACTGTCCACCGCCAATCCAGGCATAGAACCCATTACGATTTCACCGTTTACAATATATTTACCGGTTGGATCCAGACAGTTTTCATAATCTGTGCCGCACACAAATTCATCTTGCATACATGAATCCAATGCATTTACACAACCACGCAGGTCATATGCATTCTTTTGTTGCGAAACCATCAAACGTGCTTTTTGCAATACAGTTTTTGCATTGCGTACTGTATTATTCATGTTGTCGTTGGCTTCGTTCAAACTGCGTTCGTATGCGATACACTGCTTATCAATTTCCATATCATACGCATTTGTGATAACAGATATATCAACACCTTGATTTTGACATGTGTTTAATACAGATGCCTTGCATCGTGCAGATGCAGTTTTGTACAATTGTTCGCCACGTTGGTTGCTGATACTGGAAGTGTTTGCAGTATTTGTGCCAAACATTGCACCCAAATCAAAACCAGTGCCACTGATATTAAAATCAAGCAATCCAGACAAATCAAATGACAAACCTGTTTCGCTGGATGTCGCAGTTCCTGTTTTAACCTCTACTATTAAATCACGGATTGAATCCAAACTGTTTTTTAACTGGGTATTATCAGTTGTCGCCTGCATTTGGATTTCGGCCTCGGTCTGGGTGAATAATGTTTCAATATCGTCACCTGTCAAACCAATATATTGAATCTGTTGCGCAACGTCTTGCAATGATTCCGTTGCTTCTTTTAAAGCTTTTTCTGTTTTTTCATAATTTTTAATATTTTTGGAACATGTACAACGACCCTGATTATCATCCAGAACATTACAATAATTATCCATACATGATGTATATTGCGCTTTGCAGTAATCAGTCATCTGTGCCAATTCATCAATTTGATTAATTGTTGATACAGCATCTGTTGTTGCAGTTGTACTGGTTGTACTATTTATAGCAGAAACAACCGGCGCACGTGCCATAACCGCAGAAGAACGTGTGCTTACACGACCTGTGTACAATGGTGCATTTACAGTATCTGTTTGAACAATCCCCGCACGCGCAGTATTTGCACCACCTGTCGCAACACCACGACGTGTAGCAGTCGCAGTTGGCGTATTTGTAGCAGCACGGGCATTACGTTGTGCCACACGTGAATTATTCACAGTCGCAGCACGTGAAGATGTTGTACGTGCATTTACAGCACGTGTCTGAACCCCTGTACGAGCCTGAGTTGCATTACGAGACACACTGGACGTACGGGCATTTACACTACGTGCAGATGTATTTGTCGTTCCACGAACACTGGGAGATACACGTGATGCGGCACGACCGTTTACACCAGAACGAGAAGAAACATTAGACGGCTGAGAAACCGGTTGTACAACCTTGGCCGGCGTTTCTGCCACTTCTTCGGTTGGCATTTCTTCTTCTGTATACTCTATTACTTCATCGTAATAAACCGGCACAACCTCCGCAAATGCAGGCAAAGTCAATAAACCACTTAATACCGCAACAAATCTTTTCATTAGAAATCTCCCTTTCAATTATGATTATTTTATCATATATCTGAATTTGTTGCAAACGAAAAAGTACACCCCATGTATTATTTTACATTTATTCCTAAATCATTAAAAAATATAATGAATTTTACTTGATACTATGATATCTTTTTATTATAATCGGCAACAATAAACAAAGGTGAATAAAGTTGGCTGTATTAAAAAAAGTTGCGTTTTGGATTTTTTCTTTGCCATTGATGGGATGCACAACCGTCCCAACAACTATATCCGACCCCAGACTTAGTGAATACACACCAAAAATTACATCTACCGACTTTGTATACGACCCATACAAAACACCAATTGCACAAATTTACGAAACAGAATTAAATTCAGACCCAGATATGTCTGGTGCAACACTTATTGAAGACGGATTGTCTGCTTTTGTTATAAGATCTGCATTTGCACGAATGGCAACAAAAACCATAGACCTGCAAACATACATATACAGTAACGATTTTTCATCCAAGGTTTTAATCGCAGAATTAAAAAATGCTGCAGATCGTGGGGTCAAGGTACGAATATTGTTGGATGATTACGGGACCAAATCCGATATTGTTGATGTAACATTATTAAACCAACACCCAAATATAGAAGTTAAAATATTTAACACGGTACCAAACAGAACAAAAATATTGTACTATCCACAATTTTTAACGGATTTTAATAGACTGAATTCCAGAATGCATAACAAATTATTTATCGTAGATAATTTCGCATACATAACAGGCGGTCGAAATGTAGGCAGTAATTATTTCTATCCAGAAACAGCGTCTAATTTTTCAGACACAGACGTGTTGTTTATCGGGGACATGACTAAATTTGCCACAAACAGCTTTAACGAATATTGGAACCACCATTTATCAATACCAGCCGAGGTTTTCCCAAAGGCAAAATCTAAAAAAGCACTTAAAAAACTGGAAAAATCATTCAAAGACATTGGCAAAAATAAAACAGAAAATGTTCTGATGTATAACAACATCATAAACATGGCACAACAAGAATACAAAAATAAAAAATTAGACTTTTCATGGGGACGCGGAAAATTCTTGGCCGACCCACCTGAAAAAGTTGAAATGACAATGAATGAAAAAGAACAATATCGTGGCGATATTATCAAGGCATTGCAACACCTTTGGAACAAAACATCTGATTCTGTTTATATGTCTGCTGCGTATTTTGTACCCGGCCAAGGCGGATTAGAACATATCTTGCAAGAAGAAAAGTCCGGCGTACACATAACTATTGTAACAAATTCATTGGCATCCACAAACGCACCAACCGTTTATGCAAAGTGGGAAAAATACAGAAAAAAATTGATAGAATCAGGCGCCGACGTCTATGAATTTATGGTATCTGCGGAAAATCTGCGCGGCAAAGAACACGATCGTGAACGTAAACAATCCAGTTTTTCCGTGTTGCACAGCAAAACAATGGTGTTTGATGATGATATATCTTGGATTGGCAGTTTTAACCTTGACCCACGCAGTGCATATTACAACACAGAAAATGTCGCAATCTTTGAAAGTCGGGATTTTGCAGAAAAACTGCGTAATATGATTATAAAAGACACACAAACATCATGGCATGTAACATTGGACGGAAACGGAAATCCCGTTTGGACCGGAAAAAGACCAGGCGACATCCAACCACAAATTCACACACACGCACCAGATACCAGCGCACTGCGCAGATTATGGAAATGTATTTGCAATCTGATTCCAGAAAAATTTGTTTAAAAAAATCCCGTTTTGGGATTTTTTTAATGATGTGAAATAATATGTAAAAATATACTGATAATAAAAACAATCGTTATAACCGCCAAGACTATCTTTTGTACACGATGCGAAGACAGGCCACCACAATGCGAACATGAACATCTGCATTCACGATAAACTAAATACCAAGATATAACTAACATAACCCCAGAAAATACAAACAACCAAGGTTCCAGCCAATGTGGCAATAAATGAAAGTGCGCCATATCCGGTGCAATCAACCCAACAACCGCCAACAACATTGGTATGCCACAACAAAAGATATGCGGAACAATAGTCGCAACCAGCCCCAATTTTACTGCTTTATTCTTCATACAAACACCTTTTTAAACAAAATGGGATTATAAATATTTTTTTCTGTTTGTAAAATATAAAATCTTAGGTCAGAACACCTATTGACAAACCTGTATATTATGATATGTTCATACGTTACCATGATAGATAAATTTAAAACGTATATTGCATTGATGACCTTTAAAGACCAACCGTACCATTTTTCTTGGAACGGTCCGACATATTTGTTTACCACTGAAAACATCAACGGATACTTAAATCAAATTCCGAATATACAAGGTCAAAATATTTTAAGTGTATGTTCGTCCGGAGACCATGCTTTTGAATGTCTGTTGCGTGGTGCAAAACATGTTGATGTTTTTGATATAAATTATTTACAAAAATATATCTTGGAATTAAAAACCAAGATGATACAAAAATTGGAATATCAAGATTTTTATACTTTTTTCTTTGATAAAAAAAATTTCCTGAACAAAGACATTATACGACCAATATTTGACGATTTTTCCGAAGGGTTACAGGTGTATTTAGATACGTATTACCAACACGATATATACAACCAAATGTTTCGAATCTCAGGGTTAAAAAACAATAAAAAACCTTTGTTAACACCGTCTTATGTTTCAGACCCAAAAAAATATGAAGAATTACAGAAACTGGTACCTGATAATTTTAATTTTATAAGATGTGATATCAAAGACCTTAGAAAGAAAACACGCAAAAAATATTCTTTGATATTGTTGTCCAATATATTCGGATTTCAATATCAACATATTGCAGATACACAACAATCAGCAAACATGTTTTACAACGATATTTTAAAACCACTGGGGCAAAAAAATCTGAACGATGACGGTATAATATGTTGGAATTATGTTTGGGACATAGACAATAAAAGACCAAGAAAAACAAATATCAGCACCGACAATGGGTACGTGCACCACTTTTCCCATATTCCTATTACCAGTGCCATACAAGACAAAACCGCACAAAAGACAGATATTGTATTTGTGATGACCAAACAAAAATCAAAGTAAATCTGGCATCCCCAGCAGGACTTGAACCTGCATCTAATTCTTAGGAGGAATTTGTTCTATCCTGTTGAACTATGGGGACACAGCGCATAGGATGATAAAACAAATCTGATACTTATTCAATATTTTTATACGCAATACTTCGTTGACAAATATTATTTTTATACTATAATATAATAAATATAAGGAAAAACCGATGAAAAATACAACACAATATATTGGATATACAAAACAAGATGACATCCACCATATGATGAATGTGGACCTGTTGGATTTACCACGGGATATTTTTAGTGCTGAAAATCCATTATATATTGATGCAGATGTAAATATGGGCAAAGGTAAAAAGGCCCCATTGCCTGATTTTAGCAACGTTATAATAAAAGGCGTATTTGATTGTTCTGATTTTACTATTTCAGAAAACACTGTTTTACCAAATGGTATTACAGAATTAATTTGCCTGTATTCCATCGGAAATTTGTCTGTATTAATAAACAAACTGCCAAAAACTGTTACAAAAGTTGTAGTCAGACCATCTGTTTTGAACGCCGTTATAAAAAACCAAAACAACGAAGTAGAAATCGCCAAACAATTTATTGCACTATATCCAGACATACAGGTAACAGACGATAAAAAATTATATCTATCTGAAATTATACAACAAAAAGAAAAACCGATTGTCACAGAAAAGGTAAAAGCACAAAAAACCGAACCAAAAGAAAAAACGCAATTGTCTTCAAAAACAGACGATTGGTTGTCTATGGATGAAATTTTTGAAATATGCGTTAAAAACCCCGCAATCACAAATTTAATACCCGAAGATAAAATCAAACGTGAAATAAGAGCCGCTAAATCCAAGGCATCTTATATTGACGTAACTGTACAAAAAATGTTACGCCCATATGATGGAATTGCAATTGATTGTATTCACAGTAACGACGTTCAAAAAATAATAAACTTTATCATTGAAAAAGCCAATGACAGAGCAAACAAACAACAAACAGAAAAAGTAAAAAAAGAGTCAAAAAAACAACCGAAGCAAACTGTTGAACAACCAAAACTGTATGTCGGTACAAAAGAAGTTCAGCATGTTGTTATTAAAAAATATATCAAGAAAAACATTTGGGATTTAATAAAAAAGCACTGTGGTAAAACAAATTATGCAAAACAATTATGTTTTCTGCGTGATATAGAACAAATTAATATTCAACCCATTTCCACCCAGGGGGATTCTGTTTGCTATATTCAAGACGGAACAACCAGAAAATCTATCAATGTGTTTCTGAAAAATTCAAAATGTTTAACACAACGTTATGATAAAACAGACGAAAGACCACGTACAATATGGTATATGAAAGGCGATACATTCATTGCGTCTGAATATTTTGCAGATCATGAACTTAGCCAAGAATATTTCCACGCAATTTGTATTGATAATTTATCTGGTATAAACACACAGGATACAATATTGGTCAGTAAACTGATTACGTCTGTGGAAAAGGCTTTGAAAAAACAAAAAGAAACCGTGGCAAAAGTTCAACCAAAAGAAACAACAATACCCGTTGTGCCAAATGTGAAAAAATCTTTACCGAACACAGAAGTTCCAACAACACAAAAAATCGCAGAACCCGCAAAAGTTCAAGAAACAAAAACTGTTGAAACACCGGTAAATAAACGCGTACGCCACAGATTTACTATTGAACAAAAACCATTGGATTTATCTAACATCAGGGTTGAAAAATATAACATTCAAATAGAATTACTGGACACAGCCAAAGAATTACTGCGTTCAGAAAAATATGAATACAGAAAAATTGCTGATGCCATTGCATCAGACATAGTTACAAGTATATCGGACTGTATAATTGAATCTATGACAGAACCAGACAATGTATCAGAACCAGAAAGCACCCCGTTTGAATGGAAAGACGTAGATTCTTTACATGCAACATTGACCGTAAAATTAAATGAATTAAATCGTTCATATTGCGACATTGTTAAATTACTGACCGCAGAAACAGAAACAGAAAAATCTTTGGAACACACAGCGGAACTGCGTAACGTATTGGAACAAAAGCAAAAATTTGAACGTGCTTTAAAGAAATTAAATCAATTTAAATTAGAAATTGAAGTATTGCGTCAAGATTTTTTAAACCAAATGTAAAAAACGGGATAAAATCCCCGTTTTTTTTATTTTATTTAAGTATTGCAAGTTTTGTTTACTGTCTGTATAATATGCAGGGTTAATAAGAAAGCATAGGAAGAAAAAACATGGCAACAATAACACGCAGTGATTTTGCAGACAGATTACGTGAACGATTTGGTTTAACATCTGCAGATTCTTATAAATTGGTTGATATTATTTTTGAAGAAATAACAGAATCTTTGATTCATGGTGAAGAAGTTAAATTCGCAGGTTTTGGAACTTTCAAAATTCTGGAAAAAAATGCACGTATGGGACGCAACCCAAAGACGGGTGCATCCGCAGTCATTTCTGCACGACGCGTTGCGTCTTTCCGCCCTAGCAATGAATTCCGCGAACGCGTGGCAAACAAAAAATAAAAAAACCGCCAATTGGCGGTTTTTTTTATAATCAGATTGATTTATTTGTGCTTTTATGAAAATATCATTACATGATACATAAAATAAAATCCGTTTTAATAAATTTAGGTTTTTGCGTGGAAGACAGCAAATATATAGCACAAGATATTTATAAAACATATACTTCACCAAATCGCTACTATCATGACATAAAACATATTGCTAATATGTTATCTAATTTAGATGATTTTATACAAAATTCAAACAAAGCAACAAAAATAAAAAAACTTAATGAATTTGAGTTTGCAATAATAATGCATGATTATGTTCACGGAACAAAAAATGACATTGATGCCAGTATAAAAAAAGCAAAGGATTTTTTACACAAAATATCTATGCAATATAATTCTGATTATATAGAAAAATTAATTAAGGCAACCGATTATGAAAAATGCGTAAAAACTGATTTTGACCAACAATTAATACAAGATTTAGATTTAAATACGTTAGGTTCAACAAATACGGAATACAATAAATATACCAATCAAATCAGATTAGAATACAAACAATTTTCAGATGCCATATTTTACCAAGAAAGAATCAAAATATTGAACACATTTTTAAATCGCAAATATATTTTCAATATAAAATATTTCCGTGATAAATACGAATATATTGCACGTGATAATATAACAAAAGAAATTTCAAATTTAAAAAAATAAAAAAACCGCCAATTGGCGGGTTTTTTATTTACATTCCGAATTTATATACGGCACCAAAGTACACCTCGGTCCCAGATGCATTTGTTGTTGCAATTTCATTTCCATATGATTCATGTTCTATATCACCATAATACTGATATTTACACCCCAGATTAAAATCAATACGGTCATTTAATGCAAAATTTACACCAAACATAATTTGATACGATAAATCAAAACAACTGTCTGAAATATGATAATTTGGTGCATCTATATCAGACCAAATGGTCGCAAAACCAACACCCAAACCCGCATATGGGGCAATTGCACCAGAAAATTCTTGGAACAAATACATATTGAACATATTTGACCATATATCAAAATCAAAGTCTGTGTTATGTCTGTTTTGCTGGGCACCTGTATAAGATGTTTCAAATTCTATTTTTACATTGTCACTTAATCTATTACCGACAACCGCACCAATGCCAAAATTATCTTTGCGAATATTAATATCATCACCACCATAAATGTCATAATTAAATGCCAAGTTTTCATTTTTATGAATGCGAAATCCGGCATACGTATCATATTCAGACGCAAATGCAGGCAGACTTAATACACCACATAATATAAAAACAATTTTTTTCATATGTATTTTCCTTTCTTTCTGTGATAGGATTATACCTATAAAAAACAATACTTTGCAAGATTTTTATGATAAAATACCTAATATAACCAGGGGTAAAACCGTGCAAAAAAACAAAGATAACAAGAAAAAAAACATGCAAAAACAAGTTCGCTCTTGGAAAAGTAACTTGTTGGTTTATGGTATAAATCTTATTTTACTGGTTGGTGTTATTATATGTGGATATGTTTCTGTTATTTATCTACGCATGCCGTCACTGGATGCGATATTACACGAAACACGTGATGCATCTGTAATATTTCTGGATAAAGATGGGAATGAAATACGCAGTGCTAATCGAATAATGGGAACTCCTGTGTCGGTTGAAACATTACCCCCACATGTATGGCAGGCAATAATCGCAATTGAAGATAAAAGATTTTTTAAACATGGGCCCATTGACGTTCGCGGTATTACACGTGCGGTGTTTTCTAATCTGGCATCGGGACGAATTGCCGCAGGTGGATCAACAATAACACAACAGACCGCAAAAAATATTTTTCTGTCCCGTGAAAAAAAGATTTCACGCAAAGTACAAGAATTAATTTTATCATATTGGTTGGAAAACAGATTTAATAAAAATCAAATATTAGACCTGTATATGAATCGCGTGTCATTGGTTGGGGGACTGCGTGGAATTGATGCGGCCGCCCAGGCTATGTTTCAGGTGCCTGCGAACAAATTATCTGTTGCACAGGCGGCCCAAATTGCAGCAATGTTGAAAGCACCCACAACATACAGTCCGCTGCGTAACCCAGAAAAAAACATGAAACGTGCACGTGTCGTATTACAAGAAATGGTTCGACAAAAATATATCGACATAAATACTGCACGTATTGCCGCACAAACCATGACACCCGCAACAAATGGTGGAGACACAAATATATATCGTTATTGGACAGACTTTGTTATGGATGAATTAAAATCACGAATTGGTGAATTTGAATCTGATATGTACGTGTATACAACCCTGGATAAACCATTACAAGATTATGTAGCACAAACAATGTCTGAAAAAGTTGGTCCATACCAAGGTGCAGTTATTGCAATGAATCCAGATGGTGCATTACGTGCAATGTCCGGTGGTGTTAATTATCAAGCCAGTCAATTCAATCGTGCAACCGCACCACGTCAACCCGGCAGTAGTTTTAAACCCGTCGTATATTTAGTCGCATTGGAAAACGGTATGGATCCAAATACATACGTAAACGATTCTCAATTCGCAATCGGAGATTATAACCCGAAAAACTATAATGAAAAATATTATGGTGACATAACATTAGCCACTGCATTTGCAAAAAGTGTCAATTCTGTACCACTGAAATTAACCCACGAATACGGGATTGATTCTGTATTAAATATGGCAGGCCGTTTGGGTGTTGGCACAAAATTACGTCGCGAATACTCGACTGTTTTGGGTGCGTCTGAAATGAGTTTATTGGATTTAACGAATATATACGCCGTAATTTGGAACAACGGATTTTCTGTACGTCCGTATTCTATTACGCGGGTCACAGATATGTCAGGCAATATAATTTATGAACGAAATCCATCTGAACCGATACAGGTATTACAGCCATACACTGTTGAAAAAATGACAGAATTATTGGCGGACGTTGTCGCCCCTGGTGGCACAGGAGGGCGGGCCAGAACAAAAGGTGTACTGGGTGGTAAAACAGGAACCAGTAACGGCAACCGTGATGCATGGTTTGTTGGTGCAAACAATCATCTGATTGTTGGTGTTTGGATGGGCAATGACGACTTTACACCGATGGATTCTAAAATCACAGGTGGTACAATTCCGGCCGAAATTTTCAAAAAAATCATATCAAAATAATTATTTGTCCGTTTGGTTGCATACAATTAAAATACATGATAATATCAACTTAGTAATATTAAGGGATAAAGTATGCAGAATGAATTGTTACAAGAATTAAACGCACGTGGTTTTATAAATCAGACTTCAAATATGGACGGTATAATCGACGCATTAAACGCCGGTAAAATTACGGCATATTTGGGTTCTGACCCGACGGCTGATTCATTACATGTTGGACATTTGGTGCCTGTGATGATGATGCGTTGGTTACAAAAATACGGACATAGACCAATCGCATTGGTTGGTGGGGCAACTGGACGTATTGGTGACCCATCCGGTCGTGATACAGGTCGACCAATGATGACCGATGAAATCTTGGAAAAAAATGTTAATGGATTAAAAAAATCTTTTTCAAAGTTTTTGAAATTCGACAATTCAGAATCTGGTGCAATTATGGTTGATAATTACGATTGGATGTCTGGATACAGTCACTTGGATTTCTTGCGCGATTTTGGTACAGATTTTACAGTTCCACGCATGTTATCCATGGATTCTGTTAAACGCCGTCTGGATAACGGTATGACATTCTTGGAATTTAATTATATGACGTTCCAAGCGGTGGATTTTTTAACCCTTTATAAACAGCACAACTGCATATTACAACTGTGCGGGGCAGACCAATGGGGCAATGCAATTATGGGTATTGAATTGGTTCGCAAAAAAATGGGCAAAGAAGTATTTGTTTTATCAACATCTTTGATTACTGATTCAAACGGAAATAAAATTGGAAAGTCTGCTGGAAATGCAGTATGGGTAAATGAAGATAAAACATCGCCATATGAATACTATCAGTATTTCCGCAATACACCTGATGATTTGGTTGAAAAATTCTTGAAAATATTTACTGAAATACCACTGGATGAAATTGCACGCCTGTCTGCGTTACAAGGGGCAGAATTAAATCAAGCAAAACGCGTGTTGGCATTTGCCGCCACAGAAATTGCACATGGTACAGATGCTGCAACACAGGCACAACAAACATCAGACGCACTGTTTGGTGGTGGAAAAAATCTGGACAATGCACCAAATGTTGAAATAAAAATGTCAGACAATATGGGCATATTGGATTTTCTGGTTGAAACAGGTTTATTTACCTCTAAATCAGAGGCCCGCAGAAATGTTGAACAAGGCGGAATTCAAATTGATGGCAACAAAATAACAGACCCAAAATACGTCATAGAAAAATCTGATGAATTTATGGTTCAAAAAGGCAAAAAGGTATTCTTGAAAGTAATTGCAAAATAATGAAGAAGATATTTACAATTTTTTCTTTGTTATGCATCTTTACCAGTCCTGGACTGGGCGGCAATGAATTATCTAAAATAAATGCACAAATCAAACAGACTGAACAACAGACAAAAAAATTAGAACAACAGGTTGAAACGTCTGAACGCGAAGTAAACCAAACAAAAAAACAATTGGTCAAAGCCGCAGATAAAGTCAGTGATTTAGAAGAAAAACGTGCAGAAATGGCAAAAAAAATTGCCGAATTAGATGCCCAACGTGATAAAATCACCCAAGATATGAATTCCAACAAATCACGTATCGCAGATGCCAGTGCCAGTGTATTATTCATTGCATCACATCCAAATTTTGACAGTAAAAATATGCGTGATTACGTTTTAACTTCTGCGATGTTAATGGGAACATCTGAAAATTTGAATACAGAAATTGACAAAGCCAAAGAACAAATAAAAAAACTGAACAAAATACGCGAAGAACGGGCAATTGAAAAAGAAAAATTAGACAGAACTGCTAAAAAATACAACCGTGAAAAACGTAAATTAGATGAATTATTAAAAACACGCAGTGCACAAAATAAAAAATTAAAAACAAAGCATTCTGAAACACAAAAGAAATTACGTGATTTGTCTGAACGTGCAAAAAGTATTTCTGAATTGTCCGCCGGCGTGGGCAGTTCTGAGATGTCCGCAGACGCACGTTTTTCCAGACGTAAATTAAACCTGCCGGTACGCGGAAGAATTGTCGTAAAATTTGGAGAAAAAACTGCATTGGGGCTAAAATCAGACGGTTGGCGTATTCGCACACGTGGAGATGCGTTGGTTATGGCACCGGCAGATGGCGTTGTAAAATTCGCAGACAGTTTCCGTGGTTTTGGTCGTGTTATAATTATGTCACACAAAAATGGATACAATACAGTTATGACCAATCTTGGAAATATTGACGTTATGTTGGACCAAGAAGTATTGGCCGGTGAACCCGTTGGTCGCATGAATCCAGACAAACCAGAAATGTATCTGGAAGTACGACGCGGAAATAATGCGATTAATCCGGCGAATTTATTTAAAGAAAATTAAAAAAACACCTTGTTTAAAATCCCTGTTTTTGATAAAATTCATTTTAATGAAAGGGAGATATTCGATGAAACGATTTGTTGCGGTATTAAGTGGCCTGTTGGTGTTACCTGCATTTGCAGATACAGTTCGGGATACAGTACAACCGATTGCACAACCATCCAGTGTTGCATCACGTTCTGGGGCAACGGGTCGTGGGGCCGCACGTGTATCCCCCAGCGCTCGTGGTTCATCTGACCCATCTGCACGAAATGTTAATGCACGCACAGTCGCAACGTCCCGTAATGCAACACAGGCACGTACAGGTGTAAAAAACCGTGAAGCGACCACAACATCACCACGTACCGCAACTACAAACAATGCACGTGTGGCGCAACGCACAGCCACAACTGCCAGAACGGCAACCAAAGGCGCACCTGTTGCAACAACAGTACGCCGCAACACGACGAATAATTCAACAACAAATACTGGACGTGCTGCGATAACAAATGCGCGTGCCGGGGTACGCAGTGGGGTTATGGCGCGGGCTGGATCTGTCGCAACAACAGCAACAACAAATACAGCAGACCAGGCAACAACTATCAGTCAAATGGATAGTTTGACACAAATGACTGATTACTGCAAAGCACAATATACATCATGTATGGATAATTATTGTAACGTTTTGGACGATAATCAAGGTCGTTGCACATGTTCAAAAAATATTAAAAATTACGAAAAAACAGAAAAGGCTTTAAAGGAAGCAAACGAAGCCTTGCAGGATGTCGCGCAACAAATTCAATATATTGGGTTGACCGCGGACGAAATTGAAACATTGTTCAGTCAGACCGAGGCTGAAATCCAAATGCAGGCAACAACTGATAACAGCCAATTAAAAAACAGTTTGGATTCAATCCGTGATTTAATAGTAGAGGTCAAATCAGGAACAGCGACATCTACTGATACTGGCATGTCATTTGATTTGTCTGGGTTACTTGATTTTAATATTGGCGATACAGGTTTTGATTTAAGTGCGATATTTGGTTCAAACAATACAAACACAAACAGTATCAGCAACCAACGTGGTGAACAGTTATATAAAACGGCATCTACACGATGCAAGGCATCTGTATTAAACACATGTCAAAATCAAGGTGTTGATATATCTGTTATCACAAATGCGTATGATATGGAAATTGATAAACAATGTATTGCATACGAACGCAGTTTGAACGAAGCCAACGACAACATGAATAATACAGTACGCAATGCAAAAACTGTATTGCAAAAAGCACGTTTGATGGTTTCGCAACAGAAAAACTCATATGACCTGCGTGGTTGTGTGAACGCATTGGATTCATGTATGCAGGATGAATTCGTATGTGGCAGTGATTATGAAAACTGTCTGGACCCAACCGGCAAATATATTGTAAACGGTGAAATTGTTGCGGGTTCTATGCCTGGATTGGCGGTGGAAAGTACATCAATTGATGCCCCAACATCAGATTTGACACAAAGTGGTCTTTATAAAACATGGAATTATGATGACGGTGACACAGAAGTAAACGCATGGAACAATGACGGATCTTTGGCTGAATATATAAATGCAACCGTCAAGAAAAACACCAAACCATCTGACACATCATCGATTATGTCTGAATATCTAATGGCCAAGATTGGTTACATAGACGGCAATCGCAATTATGGTATGTGTTCAGCAGTATTAAACAAATGCCAAATGTACACATTTGATGATAACGGTGCATATCAACATGACAACATGGTTGTAAAAGAATACTTGGCACGTACAATGACCCAGATTAAGGCCGCCCAAGACGAAATCTTGGCTGATTATGCGGGCAATTGTATGGTTGATATAGAAACATGTTTGGGTAAAAACAATTACGGCACAAACAATGGAACATACTCAAATGCTGCAATCAATGCATGTCGTTCCCAGATTATAACATGTATGTCTGTAAATGGTGATGCAACCAAAGAACCAAATCCTGCCGCCATCAAGGCTTGGATAGATATGGCATACAATGAAACTGCACAAAATTGTGAAAGTACAGGCGGCGAATGGTCAAGCAACACTTGCGATTGTAGTGGCACAGGCAAAATAGCCAACACCAATGGTAAATGCGTAACCCAAGCCGAATATAATTGCACCAGTACCGGTGGCACATACACCAACGGCACATGTACATGCGGTACAGGTTACGAATCGGATGGCGCAGGTGGTTGCACCATTTCCCAACCAAAATGTGTAGCAATTACATTAGACCCTAATGATGGTACACTTTCAAGATACAACACATTATATGCAAAAGTTGGAGCAACAGGACTCTACACAGACTCATCTTGTTCAACAGCCACTAACAGTGGTAATTTCTATCATTACAATTCACAAAAAACAAGTTATACATTTAATGGATATTATACAAGCAAATCTGGCGGAACACAGTGTACAGATAATCAAATCAGAACTTCTTCTTGCAGTATAACAGGCACAACAACATGGTATGCACAGTATACAAAACAGGAACCTGAAACACCAAGTGAACCTGAACAATGTATAATGATCAATTTAGTTGTCGGAACAGGTTCAGGTGGCACACAAACAGTATACAAAAGCTCAGTTGATTCAACTGTTTTATATACCGATGCCGCTTGTACTGATTCATCTTTGTACATAACCGGTCCGACACCAGAAACAGGTTTTACATTTGACGGATATTATTCTGCGAATGATTTTAAAACACAATGTATAGATCATCAAGGTAAATTAGTTACAGCAAATATAACAGAATGTAATCCAACATCTGCTACAAAATGGTATGGAAAATATACACCAGACACCCCAACAGAACCATGTGTTCCAATTACACTGAAACACACAAATTCCGATGGCACCGAATTATCCGGCGGAAAGTCCGGAACTATACACTATAAAAACTCTCAACTATATACAGAAGAAACTTGTTCAACCAAACTGGACACTTCGAGATTTACCGGTATGTTATCCTCTATTAACCCTGGCAGCGATTATACATACAAATATGTAGAAGATGCCGTCAGTGGAACAACCTGTATAACCAACCCATACGCATACGTACAGGATACAGATTGTCAACCAACCACAAGCACTACATGGAATGTAGTATGGACACCATCTTCATTTACTGTAAATTTTGTATTACCCACTTACTATACAGTAAACTATGTTTCTACACCAAACACTACAGCAACAATTGGTCAGACATTTAAATTACCAGACAGTCAAAACCTTACGATAGTAACTCCTAACACTACATACAATATAGATAACGATTGCTCTAACAAGGCATATTGGTGTTACAAATCCAATTCAACCGGCACCTCAAAGTGTTTTTATACGAACCAAAATATTTCAACAAATTGGATGACAGCGACAGATGTCCAAGATTTATACAATTCTGGAAAAACAATGTATTTCTCTTTGGCAGACACCTATGATACATGCTATGAACTCTATGAAACACTTGGCATCCAACCAATATGGCATAACGATGGTTATTGTTATGTCACAGGAATACAAGAAGCAGAGATATGGTGCGATGCCAATTAAACAAAAAAATCCCCTTTTGGGGATTTTTTATTTTGGTCTGTTATTTATCAACAAAAAAAAATGACCACCGGCAATTGCTTGACGGTGGTTGCTCCCTTCCTTCCGGTTATCCGGAAACTTTTGTCCCAACAAAATATTGCGCATGACAATAAAGGTTATATTATGCAGCCATTGCAATATCTTCGGATGCGGAATCTGTTTTTGAATCCAATGCCTTTTTAGCCTCAGCAAATACCATTTCTTTGACACGCAATGCCAATGTTTTGGTATCCATGCTTTCAGCAGCGATTTCAAAATTATCTGTACGAATTTGTAATGATACGTATGCACCAACCAATGATGGACGTGATAAATCTTCAATTGAACGTGGTGCATTATTATGACCAATTTTCAATTCATCAGCCAATGATACAATTTGTCTATCTGCGTTAACCCAAACAGTTGTTGTCAGAACCTGATTCAAAGCAATCATTATTTCTTTTATATTTTTTTGCATGCGCGTTCCCCTCCTTTCGGGTGTGTTGTATTTTTTCTGAATATTTTTGTACATACCAACGTATTTACAAAAACAACAGAAAAAGTTTTTTGTTATTTTTTATTTTTCCCAAAAAATCGGCTTTTCTGCGGTTTTCTGGGATTTTTATTTCTTTTTCCCTTGTCTATACAAACATCTTAGAACAAAAACGAATCGCAGGTCAAGCATAAAATGCAATTATTTTCATTTTATTTGCATTTTTTTCAATTTTACTTAGAAATCCGCCAAAAACCATAAAATCCCATAAAATAATTATAATTTGTCATTGACAACCACAAATTCCCGTGCTACGTTCTGTATGAAGCAGGAAAAAGAACAAGGATATAACCCGAAAAAAATAAAGAATTATCATAAAATGTCATTGTTTCTCTCATCTTATGAAAATCGTTTGGATACCAAGGGGCGTATATCCGTACCTGCTTCGTTTCGTGCATCTTTGGCGGGCGAAAATTTTTCGGGCGTGGTGTTATACCGTTCTTTTACAAATAATTGTATCGAAGGTTTATCTATGTCACGTATGGAACAAATGGCAACTGCCGCCGATAAAATGGGCGTTTTTGACAGTGAACTGGACGATTTGTCCGCAATGCTGTTCGCAGATGCACGCCCATTAACATTCGATGTCACAGGTCGCATCGTTATTCCATCTGAATTGTTAAAACACGCAGGTATCACCGACAAAGCCGTATTCGTTGGTCGCGGTAACAGTTTTCAAATATGGAACCCAGATGCATTTCATGCCGCACAAGAAAAATCTTTACAAAATCTGCGTAAAGTGCGTCCTAATTTAAAAATCGCAGATTAAACAGTTCCCTTCTTAAAAAAAAGCCCCATTTGGGGCTTTCTTGTTATATTTGCAGTGCATTTACGGCTTCTTGTAGATTTTCTTCTTGGTTGCCGGCCGCATCAATTTCGGAAAAACATACCCCAGATACACCGCGTAACCAATCAATCGCCGGCATAGTTACATTATAAAAGTTTTCCAGACGTTTATTTATTACGTCCATATGCATGTCATCTGTGCGATTTTCTTCGGTCGCACGTTTGTTTATACGCTTTATCATCAAATCTTTGTCGGCGTATAAATACAATACATGAATATCAAATTTATCTGAGTATTTTTCAACCAACCATTGTGCCTGGGATAATGTACGCGGAAATCCGTCCAATACGATATCTTGTTCTGGATTTATTTTTGTGGCCATAATATCAAATAACAGATTATCCGGCACCAAATTACCACATGTAATTATTTTACAAATTTCAGATTCCGGCGGCATTGAACGTAAAATTGCACCGGCTTCAACATGCACAAAACCGTATTTTTTCACCAATCTTTTCGCAAGTGAACCTTTGCCTACGCCCTGGCCACCCATCAATACAACAAGTCTTTTTTTCATCATGCGTTTATTATATCATAAAAAAAATCCCCCAACAAGTGGGGGGAAAATATACTTATTTACTTCTTCGCATAAAATTATTTTTCATTTTATCAATAAACGTATTGAATTTGTTAGTATTGGTGTTTTCTTTTACCGATTTCTTGTTGTCGTATATTATCTTACCCATGACATTACCAGGAACATCACCAGGCACCTTGAATTTATCAGAAAATTCGTTTCCTGAACATATTAAATCACCATAAATTGTCCCGGGCATATCTTCTAGATTTGGTAAATAATTATACGAACAATCCATTGCGGACCATACAACATCTAAACGGCCGTTCAAACTGACTAATTTATTATAAGAACAATTAAAACGACCATGACATTCAGGCACACAATAAGACAAATCTACCAATTCATTATAAGACGCATCTATGTCACCTTTGATATCTTCTGATAAATAATACAGACTGTCTACTTCGTTATGAGAGAAATTAAAACCATCACCAATATGCTTTGACATATGACGCAGGCTTTTGATTTTGTTATTGGAACAATCTACACGACCGCTGACCTGACGTGGCATACCCTTTAATGACTTAAGATTATTGTTTTGACACAGAAAAGAACCGTACATAATCACATTTGACATCTGGGGTAATTCAGTCAGACCTTGGCCAGATAAATCAATATCACCAAAAACAATCGGATTTTTTATGTCCACCAAATCCGCCAAAGACACCTTTTCAAAATCATTGCCTTTGCGTACCAATGTAACCGTACCAGATACAACAATACCGTTTTCAACAACAAATTTATTTCTCATGTTTTTCCTCTGTTGTATACAATATAGTACAAAAATAACAAATGTCAATATATATAAATAAAAAACTGCCCATCATAAGACGGGCAGAAATTATATACAAATATGCATATTATTTTTTGCTGTTTTCGATAGCCGCACCCAAGATATCGCCCAAAACAGAACCACTGTCTGCTTCGTTAGAGAATTCTTTGACTGCTTGCTTTTCCAATGTCACCTGTAATGCACGGATAGACAATTTAACAGTGTTATCTTCAACAGAAACAACAGATGCTTCTACTGAATCACCGATGTTAAATTTGCCTGTATCCTGTTCTGATTTTTCACGTGACAGGTCTGTACGGCGGATAACACCACGTACGTCGCCCTGTAATGACAAAATCAATTCATCAGGTGTGATTTCGGAAACTGTACCGCATACAACCGCGCCTTTTTTCAAAGACACTGCGTTGTTTTCTGCACCGGCTGTCAATTGTTTGATACCCAATGTAACACGTTCTTTTTCTGGATTGATGTCCAAAATTTTCGCTGTTACTTCTTGGCCACGAACGAATTTTTTCAATTCTTCTTCGTCCAATTTGTTCCAAGACAAATCAGAGATATGAACCATACCATCTAATTCAGGTGTCAAAGCAACAAACAAACCAAATTCAGTTGTATTTTTGATTGGACCTGTGATTACATCGCCAACATTGTGTGTTTCTGCAAACTGTTTCCATGGATTTGGTTGCAGTTGTTTATAACCCAATGAAATGCGGCGTTTATCTTGGTCAATACCCAAAACAACGATATTGATTTCTTGGCCATTTTGCAAAACTTTGCTTGGGTGAATGTTTTTGTTTGTCCAAGACAATTCAGACATGTGTACCAAGCCTTCGATATTGTTGCCCAAATCGATAAAGGCACCATAATCTGTCAAAGAAGATACTTTACCAGTTACAGTATCACCAACATTGAACGCACGTGATGCTGTTTCCCATGGATCTTCTTCTAATTGTTTTGCACCCAAAGAAATACGATGTGATTCTGGGTCGAATTGGATAACTTTGACTTTGATTTTTTCGCCAACATGTACCAATTCACGTGGATGATTTACACGTTTCCAAGACAAGTCTGTTACGTGCAACAAACCATCAATACCGCCCAAGTCAATAAATACACCATAATCTGTGATGTTTTTAACTGTACCTTCTACAACAGCACCCAATTCAATGTTTTTCATTGCTTCTTGTTGTGCGGCTGCGATTGTATCAGATTGAATTGCACGACGTGATACAATTGCGTTTGTACGCAAAGCGTCCATTTTCAATACACGGAATTTGTCTTTTAAGCCGATTAAAGATTTTGCATCACGGATTGGTTTGTGGTCAACCTGTGAAGATGGCATAAATGCAAATACACCATTGATATCAACTGTGAAGCCACCACGTACAACATCAATAATTGTACCTTCGGGGTCAACACCTTCGGCAACTGTCTTTTCCAATTCTTTCCATGCTTTTTCAGCACGAGCCTTGGCATAAGACAGAACGGCTGTACCTTCGCGGGATTCATAACGTTCAACAAAAACGTCAATAATATCACCAACAGATGGCACAGATGCACCAAATTCTTTTAAAGGAACACGACCTTCGGATTTCAAGCCAACATCAACCATTGCAAAATCACCACGGATATCTTTGACAGTACCCTTGGTTGCATAGCCTTGTAATGTTTCTTGGGAACCATAGTTCGCATCAAACATCTGGACAAAATCTTCGCCAGACAGTGGATTAAATAAATCTTTGGATAAATCTTTCATAAGAAAATATTCATCAAAGTTTGCCACCCTTCACCAAGGTTTCGGGTGGCAAGCCACCTAAAATCTCTCTGGGGGTCTTGTGGGGTTAATCGGACTGAAATTGCGCCCACCCGCAAAATCGTACTAATTTTACAGTAAAAATATAGATTTGCAAGTAAAAATCATATAAAAAAATCCCCCACTTGGAGGATTTTAGGGACGGGAAACTGAATATATCATATCCACAAAATGAATTAGAATGATTTAGATGCACGTGGTGCCGGCAACGTAGTGTACAAATGTTACATGAGTTGCCGGTACCGCGGGCAGATGAATTATTATAATTTATTTTAATCCACCAACTTCCAACCCGTAAATGTATATCCAGGTTTAACTGGGTCTGGGGTTGGCAATTCAATACTACCTTCGTATGTACACTGATTAACTGTATGTTCACCACCATTATCCGGATTCCAGTCGATATTTATTGTGTTGGCGGCGCATGTTGCAGGTGTTATTGATCCGATCGCTTCAAACATCACTGCACGTAAATGAAGATTGATTACAACGTCATTAACCAATGCGATACCACAGGATCCTGCACAATTGTCAACACAATAATCTGCCGAGCCGTTGGAGTTGTCTGAGTACACCCAAGGGGCCGATGTAACTATTACTTTGTCGCCACCCGTTGGCGTAAAACCATCAACCTGACAATAACAATACTTCGCACCTTCCTGACCCGTTTCATCGGTCAGGTTGTTTACAACGGTTATTTCTCCACCAGTCTCTGTTGGCCAGTCAAATTCTCTTACCCCTGGTTGCGTGCTGCAACGGCCATGGCCGGTCAACATACCTTTACCTGCATAATCTACTGCAAAACTATTTTTGCCACTGATACCATAATATTCTTGGCCTTTGATACCTCCACCAAAATCAACCTCGTCAAATGAACCATCGTTTCTTATATGTGCCCTGTTAGTACCTGCTTCTTCACCTATTATTTCTGTCAGGGTTAATCCAGGTTTTACATGCCAACCGGCAACGCATGCCGTTGGTTCGCATGTATCTGTGCCATTGCCATAATAATCATTACCGGTAACTGCCTTTGCCTTTGGAACCATATTAAGCGTACATGCCGTGTAACATTGTGTATCCGCACCCGCACCTTCGGCACTGTTCGGGTATTCCGCCGGACATTGGGCGATACTGTTGTCCGCCGTTTCAACTGTATAACCACCACCAACGCAATATGAACCCGCGGGACATGTTGTTTTGTCCACAGATGTTTCTGTTACGTTTAAGTATTGCCCTGGATTCAATGTATAATCTATCAAATCCCATGTCGCTATTGTGTTTGCAGTTGAATCATTTTCATGCACACCCAATACGTCAAATGTACATGTATTCGCACTGGTTATTATTTTATCGGCACCGAATGCAGGTGCAATAAACGTTCCCATTAATGCGGTGGTTAAAAAATATTTTTTCATATCTCCCGTCCTTTCTTTTGTTTTTTTGTTTGCTTCCTTGTCATTGCGAGCGATAGCGCGGCAATCCAGTTAATTTGGCCTTAGTATAACAAAGCACGATTCACTGGATTGCCACGGGGTTAACACCCCTCGCAATGACAAGGTTTATTAAGTGCTTTGTTCTATATCTGTTCCTTTCGTTTCAAAACAAACACCCAATGGCGCAACGCACCATTGGGTGTTTATTCATACACGCAAACACGGTTTGCGTTAAATGTTTTTAACTCTCTCTCTCTCTCTCTCTCTCTAGATTTCTGCGAAATTCTATCATTTTTTCCTTCGTTTTTCCCTGTTACGTGAATTTTATCATAAATAAAAAAATCCCACAAGGGGATTTTTATTCTTCTTGTAATTTTGCACGGACCGTGGCCAGTGCACGTGCACGTTCTTCTATTAATCCATTAAGGTTTGCCTTGGTCAAATCAAATGCATATTTTATCGCATTTGCAAATGCCAATGCATCACTGTTCCCATGTGTTTTAAACGCAAAACCACGCAATCCCAAAAATGTCGCACCGGCATAAGAACGTGGGTCAATTTTATTCTTTAAACGTTTAAATACGTGTACCAAGAAAAAAGCACCCATTATCGCCAAAACAGATTTCTTGAAATTTTCAACGATAACACGTTTAATTAATTTTGCGGTACCTTCAACCGTTTTCAATACGATATTGCCAGTAAAGCCGTCGGTCACAACAACCTGAACCTTACCCGCACTGATATCATTTGCCTCTACAAAACCGATGTATTCGTATGGCAATTCATCTTTATTTTCTGTCAGAACTTTATTCAAATGGACCAATGTTTCATTGCCCTTGGTTTCTTCGGAACCAATGTTTAATACACCCAATTTTGGTTTTGGCATTTTGCCCACAACTTCGGCATAAACACTGCCCAATACGGCAAAGTCAAACAATACATTTTCATCACATTGAACGTTTGCACCCAAATCCAGAACGACAACACGGCTGTCCCCCGCCCCAGATGGTAACATTGTTGTAATCGCAGGACGTGCAATACCATCAATTGTTTTCAACGCCAATTTAGATAATGACATCAACATGCCTGTGTTACCAGCACTGATAACCGCGGCAGATTTTCCTTCACGAACGTCTTTGATTGCCATGTACATAGATGTATCTTGGGCATGACGCAGAACGTCCATTACTTTATCAGTTCCCTTGATAACCCCAGGTGCATGGATTACTTCGCAATTACGGGCAACACGTGGATATTTTGCCAATAATTTGCGTAATACCTTTTCATCACCAAAGATGCGAAAAAATACATCTTCGCCATGTTGATACAAAAACTGATTCATACCACCCAATACAGCGTTTGGACCTTTGTCCCCACCCATGGTATCAATTGCTATGACTTTCTTATCTTCTGACATGTTACATAAAAAAAGCAGAAAAAGACCGAAACGCTATACGATTCTTTTCCTGCTGTTTATCCATTTTGTTTTGTTAATTTATTTTGCACCACATGCAGGACATACATGATGTGGACGTTTCTTTTCACCACATGTTTTGCATACACCACATGGCATTACAGACAATGCGTCATGTGAACGACGTTGTGCACTGCGTGCTTTACTTGTTTTACTTTTTGGCGTTGCCATTTTTTTATCCTTTTTTATTTATAACTGTTCTATTTTATTCAATTTCTGCGATTTTGCAAGTAAAACTTTAATCAGATATTACTTGGGCAAAAAACATGCCATGATTATGCATTAAACCTACAACCGCACTGTGGTCATCAAGCCCCATATAGAACTGATAACCATCTGATTCCAGTTCTTGGATTTTCGCCAATTTAAATTCCGCAGTTGTACCCGGATAATCATGTGGTTTGCAAAAAACCAATTTATTTATGTTCGGCAATAAATTTTGAATATGATTTTCAACCTTGTGTTGACCCATTGCCCAACGACCTGTGATAAATACAATCGTAAAATCACGTCCCAATGTTTCCAATATTTTTATCATGTTTTCATTGGGTGCACCAAAACGATCATAATTTGGTGTTGCAAATTTGTGGCATACAACACCATCTATATCACAATAAATTGCAGGTATTTTTTTCATATTTTTTATTACCCCCATTAGATACGTACGCCCAGTGTGGCATTATACCATACTGGGCGCAATCCGTTTAATTGCAGGATATTAAATATCCAACAATTGCTGTTGACCGTTACCTTCACGTGCCAACTTTTCAGCCTTTTCTTCTTCACGTGCAATTTCACGTACACGACGAACATAGGCACCAGTTCCAATTGGAATCAAACGACCAACAATCAAGTTTTCGTTAATACCAACCAATTTATCTGTTGAACCACTGATTGCGGCATCAACCAATACCTTGGTTGTCTGTTGGAACGATGCGTTCGAGATAAATGAACGTGATGTCAATGATGCACGAGTCAAACCAACCAAGACCTGAGATGCCTCAGCCAATCTGCCACCATCACGTGCAACACGTGCGTTTTCTTCTTCAAAATCAACACGGTCAACAACAGCACCCATCAAGAATCCTGTGTCACCTGGATTTGTGATTTCAACACGACGTGTCATTTCACGTATCAAAATTTCAATATGTTTGTCATTGATTGTTACACCCTGCAAACGATAAACTTGCTGAATTTGTTCAACCATAAATGTTGCCAAGGCTTTCTGGCCCAAGATACGCAAAATATCTTGTGGAACAGGGTCACCATCAACCAATTTATCAGCTTTGCGAACAATATCACCACTGCGTACCAACAGGTTTGTACCCTTAGGCACAGCGTATTCAACAGGTGCAGTACCATCTGTTGGTTCAATACGGATAATAATCTTTGATTTCGCATCTTCCAATTCAACCGTACCGTCAATTTCCGCCAGCAATGCTGGGTTTGTTGGACGGCGTACTTCCAGTAATTCATTAACACGTGGCAAACCACCTGTAATGTCACCTGTACGTTTTGCCTGAACAGGGATACGTGCCAATACGTCACCCGCAACAACCTTGTCACCATTGGCTACATTCAACACTGAATAAATTGGCAACAGATATTCTGCAATCTTTTTGCCCCCCAGTGATATAACTTCGCCTTTGTTGTCAACCAATGTAATTGCCGGTTTCAAAGCCTTTTTCGTATTTGTTTTCCAATTTGTAACTTTGCGTGAAACGATACCTGTCATTGAATCAACTTCTTCTTGATATGAAACGTTTTCAATCAAGTCGTTGAAGTTTACAATACCATCAGATTCAGCAATGATTGTGTTGGAATATGGATCCCATTCTGCAACCTTGGCACCCTTTTCAACAACATCGCCGTCGTTCACAATCAACATAGATGCGTATGGCAATGCACTGCTGAACAATTCTTTGCCTTCGTCATCAACAACGTTGATTTTTCCATTACGTGACAGAACAACAACACGACCTGCACTGTTTTTAATTGTATTTACACCTGACAATTTGATTTTACCAGCAACAGGTACTTCGATAAAGTGACTTTCTGCACCACCAGATGCAACACCACCAATGTGGAAAGTACGCAATGTCAACTGAGTACCAGGTTCACCAATAGATTGACCTGCAACAACACCAACTGCTTCGCCAACGTGTACCAATGCGTTACGTGACAAGTCCATACCATAACATTTTGCACACAGACCGTCACTGCAACATGTCAGAACACTGCGAACATCAACAGATGGCAAACCAGATTCATTGATTTTCTTGGCCGCTGCCTTAGTAATCAATTCGCCTGCTGGAACAATCATTTCCTTGGTCAATGGATGAACAATGTCATGTGCCGCTGTGCGTCCCAAAACAACATCACCCAATGCAACTTCTAACTTTGAGCCCTGGTATACAGGTTTCGCTGTGATGAATTCAGTTGTACCACAGTCATGTTCTGTAATAACTGTATTTTGTGATAATTCAACCAAACGACGTGTCAAGTAACCAGCGTCAGCAGTCTTCAACGCAGTATCCGACATACCTTTACGTGCACCGTGGGTGGATGTAAAGTATTCAGACATGGTCAAACCTTCTTTAAAGTTCGAAATAATTGGAACTTCGATAATAGAACCGTCTGGTTTCTGCATCATACCACGCATACCGGCCAACTGTTGAATCTGACGTTTAGAACCACGGGCACCAGATAACGCCATCATGTGTACAGAATTCCAGTTGTCACCTTCGGATTTGCCCAGCGCAGCATATGCCATATCACCCAATTTATCCGTAGTTTTATACCACAAGTCAATCAGTTTATTATGACGTTCGCCACCAGACAACAAACCGTTTTGGTATTGTTCTTCTATTTCTTCTGCGATTTTTTCAGATTCTGCAATCAATGTTTTCTTTTCTTCTGGAATAACGATATCGTCATAACCAATTGAAATACCACTGCGTGCAGCCTGTTCAAAGCCAGTATTTTTCAATGCGTCGGCCAACAAAATCATTTCTTTGTCGCCACAACGATCGTATGTCGTTGCCAACAATGCTTTGATTTCACCACGTGGCATAACTTTGTTTACCAAATCAAATGGCATATTGTCACAATCTGGTAACAATTCACCCAAAATCATACGACCAGCAGTTGTTTTATATGTCTTGCCTTTGATACGGGCAACGATTGGTGTATGCAAAGTAATTGATTTGTTTTCCAATGCCAATTTAACTTCGTCCATGTTCGCAAAACGTGGTGATTTTTCAGTATGTTCACCGTTTATCAAAGAGATATAGTAAACACCCAAAACCATGTCTTGTGTTGGAACAATCATTGGTTCACCGTTTGCAGGTGACAATACGTTATTTGAAGACAACATTAATGTACGTGCTTCTAATTGTGCTTCTAATGAAATTGGAACGTGAACAGACATCTGGTCACCGTCAAAGTCAGCGTTAAAGCCCGCACAAACCAATGGATGCAAACGAATTGCCTTGCCTTCAATCAAAACAGGTTCAAATGCCAACAATGACAATCTGTGCAAAGATGGTGCACGGTTCAACAATACAGGATGTTCGTGGATAACCTTTTCCAAGATTTCCCATACGACATCTTCGCCGTTTTCAACCATTCTGCGCGCTGTCTTTAATGTGTTCGCATAATCGCCGGCCATCAAACGTGCATAAACAAATGGACGGAACAATTCCAATGCCATTGTTTTTGGCAATCCAACCTGGTGCAATTTCAATGTTGGACCAGATACGATAACTGAACGACCTGAATAGTCAACACGTTTACCCAACATATTCATACGGAAACGACCAGATTTACCACGCAATGAATCAGATAATGATTTCAAAGGACGGCGGTTCTGGGATACCATTGGACGTGCCTTGTGGCCGTTATCAAACAATGAATCAACCGCTTCTTGTAACATACGTTTTTCATTACGGATAATGATATCAGGTGCATGCATTTCCATAAAACGTTTCAAACGATTGTTACGGATAATTACACGACGATATAAATCGTTCAAATCAGACGCAGCAACATGACCCGCATCCAATGTTACCAATGGACGCATATCTGGTGGAATAACAGGAATAATATCCGGTAACATCCATGCTGGTTCTGTTTTAGAATCCAAGAATGCTTCTACTAATTTTAATTGTTTAATGATACCTTTGCGTTTTGCTTCGGATTTTGTTTCGCTTAATTCCGCACGCAAACGTGTACGTTCATCGCCCATATCTAAGTTTGCGATAATTGAACGAATACCTTCGGCACCGATACCTACGTGGAATGCATCTGCACCAAATTCTTCAACAGCGGCCTGATATTCATCTTCGCTGATAACATCATATTGTTTTAAATTTGTTAAACCTGGTTCAATAACGATATGTGCATCGTATGAAATAACCTGTTCCAATTTCTTTTGTGGCAGATTATTCAACAATGTCGCAATTTTACCTTCACGCAAGAACCAAGTATGTGCAACAGGCATTGCCAATTTGATGTGTCCCATACGTTCACGACGAACAGATGCAGACCCAACTTCAACACCACAGCGTTCGCAAACAACGCCACGGAATTTAATTCTTTTGTATTTGCCACATGCACATTCATAATCTTTGACCGGACCAAATATTTGTTGACAGAACAAACCTTCGGATTCTGGTTTCATAGAATGATAGTTTATGGTTTCTGGTTTTTTAACCTCGCCATGGGACCAGGACAAAATTTCTTCTGGGGACGCAATTGTAATGCGCAAGGCATCAAATTGTTCCTTGGTTTCAATTTGTCCAAATATCTTTTGCAACATATTGCTCATTATATTTCGCTCCTTTCAGTCGCTTAAGAGTTGTTAGTGGTTAGTATTAGTTGCTAGGTACCCGAACCCACATGGGGTTCGGATTTCTAACCACTAATCAATTTTTTTTGGTGTCATCGCCAAGCCTAAACCACGCAGTTCACGAACTAATACGTTAAAGGCTTCTGGTGTACCTGTCTGGATATCATTGCTGCCAGAAACAATTGCATCATACATCTTGTTTCGGCCGGTAATATCGTCAGACTTTACAGTCAGCATTTCACGCAACAGGTGGGCTGCACCGTGCGCTTCCAGTGCCCACACTTCCATTTCACCCAAACGCTGGCCACCCATGTGGGCTTTACCAGACAATGGTTGCTGGGTTACCAAGGAATAACTGCCTGTGGAACGTGCGTGAATCTTTTCATCAACAAAGTGATGCAGTTTCAACATGTACATTACACCAACAGTTACAGGACGTGCAAACTTTTCACCAGTCATACCGTCATACAATGTAAATTGACCTGTTTCTGGTAAACCTGCCAATTTCAACATATCACGAATGTCTTCTGATGTCGCACCATCAAATGTCGGAGTTGCCATTGGAACACCTTCACGTAACAATGCAGCCTGGGCACGAACGTCTGTATCTGTCATCTTTTCCAGTTTTTCAGAAACGTCTTTGCCATAGATTTTGCCCATGATATTACGCAAATCATCTGTAACAGCACGTTTTGCCTTGACTTCGTCTAAGACAGCACCAATCTGTTGACCCAATGTGCGTGCAGCCATACCAAGGTGAGTTTCCAAAATCTGACCAATGTTCATACGTGATGGCACACCCAACGGATTCAATACGATATCAACCGGTGTACCGTCTGCCAAATGTGGCATATCTTCTACGGGTACAACCTTGGATACGATACCTTTGTTTCCGTGACGACCTGCCATTTTATCACCAGGCTGCAATTTCATTTTGTGTGCAATGTATACTTTTACTTCTTTTAATACACCTGCATTCAAAGAATTGCTTTCTGTTGCCTTGGCTATTTCGGCATCTGCTTTTTCGTTCAGCATCTTTAATTTCACAACATGCTGTTCACGCAGTTCGTCAATTTTGGCCTGGGCTTCTTTATTTTTAACGACCAATTTTTTAACATCGCTGGACTTGATACCTTCGAATACTTCACCTGTCAATTTTTTACCAACAAATGGTTTCAAACTGCCGGTGCCAGATTCAATGACCAAGTTTTCTGCGATTTGGAATACCTGATCTGCAAAGCCCTTTTCAATAATTGCGATTTCTTCTTCGCGGTCTTTGTTGATTTTTTCGATTTTCTGCAATTCAATCATCTGGGTACGTTCGTCTTTCTTAACACCATGACGTGTCAGAACGTTTACACCGATAACTGTACCTTCTTCGTTTGGTCCGACGCGCAAAGATGTATCTTTTACGTTCAAGGCCTTTTCACCAAAGATATTACGTAACAATGCTTCTTCTGGGGTCAGCAATGTTTCAGATTTTGGTGTTACACGACCAACCAAGATATCACCCTGTTTTACACGTGCACCAACATAGATAATTCCAGATTCGTCCAAATTCTTTAACGCTTCTTCACCAACGTTTGGTATGTCGCGTGTCAAAGATTCTGGGCCCAATTGAGTATCACGAACCTTGAATTCCTTTTCAACGATTTTTACAGATGTGAATACGTCATCACGTGAAATCTTTTCAGATATAACGATAGAGTCTTCATAGTTGTATCCACGCCATGGCATAAATGCAACCAATACATTGCGACCCAACGCCAATTCACCATAATTCATAGAAGAACCGTCTGCGATGATATCGCCCGCAGAAATACGATCACCTACTTTTACCAATGGTTTTTGGTGAATGATTGTTTCACTGTTAGAACGTTCAAATTTTTCCAAGTTATAGATATCAACACCTGTTACAACGTTGCGACTGTTCATACATTTTACCACGATACGGTTTGCATCAACAGATTCAACAATACCACTGTGTTTTGCAACCTTACCTGTGCGGGAATCACGTGCAACCTCACGTTCAATACCAGTTCCGACCAATGGGGCCTGAACACGTAATAATGGAACACCCTGACGTTGCATGTTTGAACCCATCAATGCACGGTTCGCGTCATCATTTTCAACGAATGGTATCAAACCTGTTGCGATAGATACAACCTGACGTGGTTCTACGTCGATTAAGTCAACATCTTCTTTTGGAACCATGGTAAATTCACCATCTACGCGTGCCGTTACCATATCTTCAGCCAATGCACCGGTTGCAGTTGTCGGTGTATTACCCTGGGCAATTTTGTGCCCCAGTTCTTCATCAGCGGTCAAATATACCATTTTGTCTGTAACACGGCTGTTTTCAACAACGTAATATGGTGTTTCAATAAACCCATATGGATTTACACGTGCGTATGCAGACAGGTGGTTAATCAACCCAATATTTGCACCTTCGGGTGTGTGAATTGGGCACAGACGACCATAATGTGTTGGGTGAACGTCACGTACGTCAATACCTGCACGTTCACGGTTCAAACCACCAGGTCCCAATGCAGAAATACGACGTTTGTGTTCCAGTTCAGACAATGGATTATATGCGTCCATAAACTGAGACAACTGAGATGTACCCAAAAATTCAGATACCAATGACATCAATGGTTTTACATTAATAACATCTTGGGGTTGCATGTTTGCAATATTTGGACTGGACAAACTTTCACGTACCAAGCGTTCAATGCGAACCATACCTGTACGGAAATTCTGTTCCAACAATTCGCCAACTGTGCGAACACGACGATTTGACAAGTTGTCTATATCATCAACAGAATCTTTGCGGTCAATGATATTTGTTAATGTTTTTAATACCGCCAAGAAGTCAGATTTAGTCAACAAACGTTCATCTTCTGGTTTTTTACCAGAATCAATTTTCAAACGTTTATTCATCTTGAAACGACCAACCGCAGACAAATCATAATATGCAGGTTCGAAACCTTGACGCATAAACAGATTAATGGCCGCTTCTAATGTTGGGCGTTCACCTGGACGGATAATGTTATAAATTTCAATCAATGCTTCTTCGCGATTTGTTGTTTTATCTGCCAACAATGTATTACGCATATGAGAAGTGATTGTCGCGTTATCAATAGAAATCAAACTGATTTCTTTGACATTCATTTTGTCCAAGTCGTTCAATACTTCTTCGGTAATTTCTGTACCTGCCGGCATGACAACTTCGTCACCAGACATAATTGGATCAAACAGATATTCACCAATCAAAGATTCTGGCATAATGCCAAATTTCTTGGACGTTTCGTTCAATTTTTTGAAACGTTTGGCATTCAATCTGTCACCCTTGGAAGCAATAACTTTTTTATCTTTTGGATTTATCAAATCATAATTCAGACGATATTTATCCAAACCTTCAAAACTGGCGACATCACCTGTCCAGAATTTGCCATCAAAAGACAATGGAATACGTTTATAGAACGTACCCAAAATTTCTGCATCAGACATACCACGAATTGTTGGTTTACGTGGTTCTGCCAACCATTTTGCTTCGTCTTCAGCCGCAGGCAGACAACGCAACAATACAGCTGCAGGTACTTTGCGACGACGGTCAATACGTACATAAATTACCCCTTTGGATTCTTCAAAATCAATCCATGAACCATGTTCTGGGATAATACGTGCAGTGTATGTTATTGGATTTCCAGCGATTTTTGCTTCTTTGGTTGTTGCAAACACAACGCCCTGGGCACGATGCATCTGGGAAACGATAACACGTTCAACACCTGATGCGATAAAGCTGCCGCGTTCTGTCATCAACGGCACTTCGCCCATAAATATTTCTTGTTCCTTGATATCGCGCAAAGTTTTTTTGCCATCTTCGGCGATGTCCCATAAAATCAATCTCAGCTTCAGTCTTAACTTGCTGGAATATGTCAAATTACGCAACATGCATTCTTTTACGTTGTAAACAGGTTTGTCCAACGTATATTCCACAAATTCCAAGTCGGCAATGCCGGCATAGTCTTTGATTGGGAACATAGAAGAGAATACATTTTGCAACCCCATATTTTTACGGGATTGTGGTTCAACATCTGCCTGCAAGAAATCTTTGTAGGAATTATATTGAATTTCAACTAAATCAGGAAGCGGAGTTTGCAAAAAACTTTTACCAAAAGATTTTCTAAGTTTCTGGATAACTGCCATCGGTTTTAATCCTTTTTTTTATGCGTTTCGTGCAAACGGTTGTGACGCATAACGTCACGACTTTCTCTTGTTCTTTCTTTTACGCCTTTGTGCCCGTATGAGATTTTTATCTCACACGGGCGGCGTATTTGTCATATTTGTATATGACGTATTTTTCATAGAACCATTCAGGTTCCACAGGTTAAATTATTTCAATTCAACCTTAGCACCTGCTGCTTCTAATGTTGCTTTCATTTTTTCAGCTTCATCTTTTGCAACAGCTTCTTTTACTGCTTTTGGTGCAGATTCAACCAAAGCTTTTGCTTCGCCCAAACCTAAACCAGTGATATCTTTAACTGCTTTGATAACAGCCAATTTGTTTGCACCAGCTTCTGCCAATACAACATCAAATTCTGTTTTTTCTTCTGCAGCAGCAGCAACAGGACCAGCAGCAACTGCAACAGCAGCAGCAGCACTAACGCCCCATGTTTCTTCTAATGCTTTGGACAGTTCAACTGCTTCCAAAACGCTCAATTTTGACAATTCTTCAACTAATTTTTGAATGTCTGCCATTTTTTTACTCCTATTTGTTAGGTAGGTCAGAATATTGCTATTCTGATTTTATTGTTCTTTTTTTCCATACTCTGCTGAAACACGTGCCAAGCGTGACGCTGGTTCGACCAAGATACGTGCGATTGTGCCACGGATTTCCAACAGGGAAGGAAGCTTGGATAATTGCAATACGCCGTTCGCATCCAGAACGTCTGCATCCATTTTACCGCCCAAGATTGTCAAATTTGGATGTTCTTCTGCAAATTTGGCCAAAACTTTGGTAACAGCCAAACCATCTGTTGCAATTGCAACTGCGGTTGGACGTTTCATCATTTCAGATACAGGTTCAAAGTCAGTGTCTTTTAACGCCAACTTCATCAAACGGTTTTTGACCACTTTGAACAAAGAAACCAATGGACGTAATTCGTTACGCAATGTTTCAAATTCTTTTACAGTCAAACCATGGTTTTCAATAACGAAAACACCGTTTGCATCTTTCAGGGACGACTGCAACGCTGAAATCAAATCTGATTTTTCTTCGCGTCTCATCTATTTTTTCCTTCAAGCTTCTGTTTTGTTTAACTTTCCATCCAAGGTTGCCCTTGGGTGGGGCTTTGGTTCCTGCCCCAAAGAATTTTTCTTTGTCTATGATGGCAATTAAGTCTTTATTTTTTTAAGACACCATCAGTCTTGGACAGAAATCTTTGTGCACAACCGCGGTTATCCACGATTGTGCGTTTATTTATTTTGCATCTACTTTCAAGCCTGGACCCTGGGTTGTCGCAACGGATATACCCAAGATATATTGACCCTTGGCTGATGCAGGTTTTACCTTTTTCAACTGTTCAATCAATGCATTCGCATTTTCAACCAATTTAGCAGTTTCAAATGACATTTTACCAATACCTGCGTGGATAATACCCTTCTTTTCCGCACGGTATTCAATTTGACCTGCTTTGGCTGTTGCAACCGCTTCAGCAACATTGTTTGTAACTGTGCCCAGTTTTGGATTTGGCATCAAGCCTTTTGGACCCAAAACACGTGCAACTTTGGACATTTTTGGCATCATGTCCGGTGTTGCAATTACACGGTCAAAGTTGATATTACCAGCAGCAACTGCATCAATCAATTCTTCGCCACCTACAACATCTGCACCTGCTTTTTTTGCTTCTTCTTGTGCATTTGCTGTGAATACGGCAACGCGAACTGATTTGCCTGTACCGTTTGGCAAAGACAACATACCACGAATGTTTTGATCTGCTTTGGTTACATCAATACCCAAACGGATAGCGATTTCTAATGTTTCATCAAATTTCTTGGATGTGTATTCACGCAATGCGTCAATCGCATCAGACAAAGTATAAACCTTGTCCATGTCTAAATTTTTCCAAGTTTGCTGTTTTTTTGTCAGTTTCATGATATTATTCCCCCACCTTTACGCCCATTGAACGGCATTGACCCGCAACAATATTCATTGCAGATTCAACAGTAGAGCAATTCAAGTCTGGCATTTTTGCTTCTGCAATTTCTTTGATTTGTGCCTTGGACAAAGTACCAATGAAATCACGACCTGGTTTATGAGAACCAATTTTTGCTTTTAATGCTTTTTTAATATAATATGACACAGGTGGCAATTTCATAATAAATTCAAAACTGCGATCTGTATAAACAGTGATAATACATGGAATTGGCATTCCAGGTTCTTTATCTGCTGTTTTGTCATTAAACTGTTTGCAGAATTCTGCGATATTTACACCAGCAGCACCCAACGCAGGACCAATTGGTGGCGCAGGATTTGCCTGTTTTGCAGGGACGACCAATTTGACCAATCCCTTAACTTCTTTTTTTGCCATTTTTTCACTCCGTTTTTTTTCGTTTGTGTTCGTGGTACGATATGGCGTATCTACCACGGGTTGCTGTGATTTTACTGCATTTTTTTCAGAAAACCACAAAAAACTTTATCTTTCTCTTACCTGTTGCAACAAAGCCTTGTGCACAATCGGTTTATATTTTTGAACAATTTCATATCGTCTGACCAATTTGGACACAAACACCTTAGAACACACAACCTTTAATTTACCATCTTCTGTTCTTGTTAATTGCATTTTATTTTTTTACCTCGTATAAAACACAATTAATTTATTTCCTAATTCTTGCCATGCGCGCTTTTGGTTTCTTTCTGCCTCATCCCAGCACTTTTCCAAATACGCGCTATATCCTGTCGGTATTTCCACTTTTTCTTTTACAGAACTATCATCAAACGACAGAAATTTTTGCATCTTATACCCGTTCAACCTGCTCAAATTCCAAATCTATTGACGTTTCACGACCAAAGACCAAGATTTTAACAGTCATTTTTTGTTTTACATTGTCAACTTCTGATACAACACCGTTAAAGCCGGCAAACGGACCATCGGATACATGTACTTCTTGACCAACTTCGTATTCTACATCATCAGGCAACATAGAACCTTCTTCAACCTGCTTTAACAGACGACGAGCTTCTTCTTCACTTACCGCGATTGGCTTGTTACGTGCACCCAAGAACATAACAACCTGGGGTATCTGGCGCACCAATGTAAACGTTTCATTATTCATTACCATTTGAACAACAATGTAACCTGGGAAAAACTTTTTTTCGCTTTTTACGCGTTTACCACCCTTGATTTCTGTAACTTCACGTGTTGGGACCAAGATTTCACCAAACAACGCATTCAAACGACGTTTATCAATCTGTTCACGCAAACCACGTGCAACCTTGTCTTCACATGCCGTATGAACATTCACAACAAACCACTGCATTTTTTCTTCCATAATACACTTCCTTTGCCTGTTTTTAGAAAATCCAACCAACCAGTGCGTTCAGCAAACTGTCAACCAAGAAAAAGAATAATGTTGCCAAACCAGAAAACACCAAAATCATAATTGTTGCATGAATTACACTGTCGCGTGATGGCCATACAATTTTAAACCATTCACTGCGTACCGATTTGAAAAATCCCAATATCTTTTTCATAAAAATCTGCCTAGTTACAATATTGTTTTTACTGACTATTTTCTGGCAGGGGCAGAAGGAATCGAACCCTCATCCGCGGTTTTGGAGACCGATATTCTACCGTTGAACTATGCCCCTGTAAACTGAATACAACACCTGTCTGATGTACCGCATGCCATACCATAGTCTGCGATAGAATAGCACACCAATACAAAAAATCAAGTGGAAATATTATAATATTTTTCCATGTCTGGGGCAAGAACATTTTTTCACACATGTTTATTTTATTTATTTGTTTTATGCAAAATTTTTCCTTGCATAGATAGCGTATTTTTTTCTACAATCCCATTATTAAAGGGGAGAAAATCGTGCAAAAACGCGTAAAACCGCCAGTTTTAGTATCCAGACTGATGACGTTTGTACTTGCAACATCTATTGTTGTACTGGGGGCGTTGGCATTTACTTTGTACAAAATGTTCCCATTAAACAGTCCGCAAATATTCTTTTTAACAACAACGCTGCGTGCAGACCAGAACATAAAACTGGAACAAATGCCCCCAAAAAGCGAATATTTAGACATATACAAGAAATCTTGGGTACGTGAATATATCAGACACAGAAATGAAATATTAAACAATGCCAAGGTTATGAATAAAAAGTGGAACAGTGTTGATGGCGTTATAAAAACAATGTCTGTTGACGGTGTATATTCTGATTTTGCAAACACTTTTGCGTTCAACGAAATAATGACAGACACACCAAATTACAATATAAAATGTAGTGTATTTTTTGATACAGAACCTTTATTAATATCATCTGTATACAACCAAGATACATATCAGGTAAAATTTAGATATTTTTGTGAAGATTCTGCTGGACCTGTGGCACAAAAAGATTATACAATAAGAATAAAAATAGAAACACAAGACAATAATTATGTAAAGTGGGCAAGTAAGATTGATAATCCACTGGGGTTACGTGTTTCAGAATACGAAATTATATCGGATAACGGGGATCCGTTGGATACAGGATATATGGCAAACTAAAAAAACAAAAAAAACATGGGAAGGATTGGTATGACACTTTTAAGAATATGTAAGTTTAATTTATTTGTTGGCTGTGTGATGGGGATTTTAACCATATCAACGGGCAATGCGATTGCAGGCATTCAGGCGGCGTGGGATAACCCATCTGCAAACATGACCGCAGGCAGCATTAAACCCGGGTATGCCCAGTTAACATGGTCTGCCGGTTCTGTTTTACCAATTAAGTTGCGTAGCGGTATGGTGACGATGATAAACCTGCCAAATGGGGAACAAATCGCAGATGCGATTGTTGGCGATCAAAGTCAATTTGAAATCAATGCAACCCAAGGTGACAGAACAATGTTTATATCACCGGTGGCTGGCAACCAAGGTTCTGATACAAATTTAATTGTAACAGGTCAATCTGGTAACAAATATGTTTTCTATTTACGTGCAGAACCATCAAATGCTAGCGAGGTTACATATTCTCATGTTGATATTTTATTGGACGGCAATGGTGCATTGCCAACAACGGGTGCAGCGTCAACAACATCAGGTGGTGCGAAATCTATCTTTACAAAGCAGGCAAAAACAACCAATACAGTTGGGGTTGATGGCGAAGATTACGGTTGGATAAAATCAATGAAAATTGACCCATCTGAATTCCGTTTTGACCTGGATATATTTGTTCCAAACCCAGATGATTATGTTATTGCACCTGAACGTGTATGGCGTGATAGAATATTCACATACATTGATTTTGGTGACAAGGTTATATCTATGACACAAAGACCGGTCGTGTCATTAATGGTCGAAGGTGGTGAATCACCTGTTGGATTCCGTACAGACGGTGAAGATGGGCGTTTGTTAATTGTTGAGGCGGTTGGTGATATGGTATTACGTAGTGGTCAAAGAATTGTTTGTATAAAAAGACGCGAAAAACCATTCTTGATTGCAGACACTGCATCTGTTATGGCATTGGCTGAGGCAAATGTTGCACAAAGCATGATGTCTGGTCAATCTTTGAATAATATTGCATATACCCAGGATATGGCGGCCATGAATATGGGAATGAATTACACAGGAACGCCTATGTATATGGGCAATACAGCAACTGTTAACCCAACAACAGGTGCAGGTTATTATATGCCTGCGGGTTATGGCACATACAATGCACCACAACCACCTGTTTCATCTGGCAGTGTTGTAAGTATGTTACCAACGGTCAGAAATACCGCAGGTTCGTATTTACCACAAAATAACATTCCATTGATTACCAGCAATCAAAATGGTGTCGCAGTTGAATTAAAATCTGATACATCGGTAAAAGAATTAGAAGATTATTGGGCGAATTTGTTGGTCAAATTCAGTGGCAGTGAAGGTAATGGTATATTAAAACCATACGAAGACATGGTGTTCTTTGCGGTTGATGCCGAAGGTGTGGGTGATTTAGGCGCAGGTTCTTCTACTGCCAAAGTATATCGTCTGCGTATTGGCCCAATGTCAGACATCAGTACTGCACAAACATTATGCGACAAACTGATAAAATATACCGGTGGTCAAAGTCAATGCAGCGTTGTCAGAATGCAATAAAGTTTATAAGCACAATAATCTGGGTGGGTTTGTAAAATGGGAAAAGTAAGCGTACGTCTTTCAGAATTTCGTGAAAACATACCAAAGAATGTTCAATGGTTGTTGCTGGGGGCGGCTTTTATTATCGTATTGATATTGTTTACATTGCTTGTTTCGGGCAAGAAAAATGCAGAAAACCAGATTCAAAAAAATCATGGGGTTTCTGCAGAATTAAATATCACACCAGATGTTATAAACTGGGCAGATGTATTGGTTGGTCAGAAAAAGCAACAAAAAATTGAACTTAGTGCAACTGCACCTGTTAAAATTTTATCTGTTACGCCTGAAAAAGATGTAAATGGTTTTTCTGCCCCAACTGCATGTACACAAATGGGCATGATTGATGAAAAAATCACATGTTCAATTACATTAAAATACGAACCATCTGTGGCAAACAAGGTTGAACAAAATGTAGTATCTGTTGTTTGGCACGACGCAGATGCAACAGACGCAATGCAAAAAACATCTAAGATAGTTGTTAGTTTGGGCGCAACAGCACCTGTTGTTGAAAAACCAGAACCTGAGCCGGAACCAGAACCGGAACCAGAACCAGAACCAGAACCAGAACCAGAGCCAGAACCATATTACTATGAAGATTATTTTGTTGAGGAAATAGAATCAATTGCACCACCAATGCCGTCTTTTTCACAACCTGTGGAACCTGTTCGTCCACCGGAAACATGTTCTGACTTTGCATTTCCTGGGTATGATAATTATGGCCGTCAAATCGGTTGGATTAAACCAGAATCTGGCACATATAAATTCCATCCTTTTTCAGATACAGAATGTAATAACCCAACAGGCATTTATAACCCAGATAACGGAATTATTACAGATATAGATAACCCAGGTAAAAAAATCGGCACAGATGCGGAACACCTTGGGTTCAGTGCAATATTGTCTGGGATTATGCCTGAATTATCAAACGTACCTGCAATAAAAACAGAATATCGTGCAGAACAAATAGAAGAACCTGTTTACGAAGGCGGCGGTGCCGCACGTCTGGGTGATGATGGCCCATTTGGTGGTTTACGTCCAAAGCCACAAGAAGATGCAGAAACTTTCATGGGTTCTGGGGCGAATACAATTCGGCCATCTCGCCCATACGACAGACAATTTATTTTGCGTCAATATAAACCAATTCCTGCAACAATCGTATCTGATGTTCGTGCAGATCCTGAATCTTTGAAAAATAACTATTTGCCTGTTCGTGCAACAGTAGACAGAAATATTTATTCAGACAATGGACGCAATATCATAATCCCAACAGGTACATTGTTGATGGGTTATGTAACCGGACCATTGCCGGGACCATACACAACGGTTGGCCGTATGAATATTAAGTGGTATCAATTTATATTGCCGAATGGTATGGAATATAATTTCAGTGGTAACGATGGTGACACACCATTTTCAGGCGATGCCCAGGGACGTTCCGGTATCCCAGGATACGGCAGTTCGGATTATCTGGAACAATTCTTTATGCCAATGTTGACGGCGATTGTGCCTGCGGCGGTGAATTTAATTGCACCTGTATCAGATGCGTTCGTTAATCAGATTGATTTAGATAATAATACAGTTGTACAAAGTGGGACTGTGCGTTCATCTGAATTGGCAAAGAATGAAATTATAACCGCATGGAATCAGGTCGCCCAAAAATTATTGGTTGATATGATGGACAACACCGTCCCCCCATTTACAATTGCCGCCGGTACACGTATAACAGTTTATTCACCTGTTGATTTGGTTGCGTCATGTGGCGATTTCGGTGACGGCAAAAAATGTTCTTTGGGGTACAGTGAAGAGAAAAGATTTGATGGTTGGCACCAGGCACAACAGGCAGCTGCCGAAGACCTTGCAGATGATGGTTCATGGGTTGGTCAGGTCAGATCCTTTAATATGCAACAATATTGTTCAAAAGATTCCAAGGGATTATGGACCGCAGATCCTGACTTAGCAACAAGGGGTACAGATGAAGGTTACGATTACAGAACAATTCTGTTCTATTGTGAATCCTTGAATTATCAGGCCAAGAATAACGCAAAACAAGATGCGATATTCCAAAACCAACAACAACAGTTCTCAAATAAATATCAGGTAGAATCATACGATAATACAGTTAGTGGGGCTGGAGGCGGTATCCTTGGTGACCAGGCATATAATGAACAGGTTTTAGGTTTGACATATAACGATGACGGCAGTATTCAAAATCCATTTAATGCGCCAGAACCTGAATATGAAGAACCAGCCGAAGCAGTTATAACATGCGAAGACGGCAGTTTGCCAGACGTCAATGGTTGCTGTACAGGTGAAATATATACAGATATGGGTGAAATGGGATTTAATTGTTGCCCTGAATCCGGGGGGGATTGTTTCCCGCCAATACTATAACAAAACCGCCACAAGGCGGTTTTTTTAATATAATAACCAAAAGGATTAAACACAAGTAAAAAACATATACAAAACATGACTTTTTAGTGCGTAATTTTACGCACTTTTTTTTATCACATTTATGTATATAACCGACAAGATTAAACGATTCGTAATCAAAAACACAAAACACAAAACCGAATCTGTTTTCCGATTCACACTTCAACCATTGGTTGTAGTATTTCACAGGAATCTTTTCTTAGGCTATATATATCAATAACAATAAACACAACCAAAGGAGAAAGAAAAATGAACTCTGTTATGACAATGGTATCTGTCGAAAAATTTCAATCAGCCGAACAAATGTGGTTTTGGTTTCTGTATTCAAAATCTGTGCGTAATAATTTTTCACGTATGCACAGTATGCAGACACGCAGACCATGCGAAATTCTGGACGTGGAAACAATGATTACAAAACTGTATCTGTGTGGAAAATTGACCGACGAACAATTGATGGTCATGAAAAAATTTGGCGATAAAAGACGTGCACCACATCAACATATTTGGAATGAAAATCGCGCCGCAGACCAATGGAATCGTGCAATGAATGTTCTGCATGATGCGGCACAAAAACGCGGTTGGATTGATTAAAAAAATGTGCCACCGGTCATGCCGGTGGCAAAAAAAATACACCAAGGAATAAAAATGATTATTATTGCTTTTTCAGACAAAACATCAAAAATATTGCCACGGATATTCTGTGGTAATTTAAAACACTGTGCACCAATCGAAGTTAATCAGAATGGTATGGTTTTACATCAATTTATGTCACATAACAATATATCAAAAATCAAAATAAATATGCGTGATATAAAAATATTGATGGCACATGGTTGGAGGTTTGTGTATTTGCCATGCGATACGCCCCGCGATTTAGATATGTGCCGTGCATGGACGTGCGTACAATTTTGCAAACATGCAATTGGTATGCGTAACATATTTATTCAAACCCCAAACGCATTGTTTAACGAGATAAAATAAAAATCCCCCACACGGGGGATTATTTTTATGTGCACTATGTTTTTTCATGTAATTTTTTTTTCATAAGTTTGCAAATATGTCTTTTTTCATATATAATATACGTTGAATCCACAAGATTGGGTTCGGGGTTGTAGAAAGCCCATATAAGTTCGGTGCGAAAGCATCGTTAAATAGATGTTTCGGTGTTTTTTGCGCCGTTATCATACCCTGACGCTGTGTCGGGGGGCTGATGGTTATAAAATACGGGCAACCGAAAAACCACAGAGTCATTTAACTTATATGATTTTCTAACTCCCCGACCGTCACAATCTTGACGGTTTTTAAAACTTTATGGGGGGAATATGAAACGTTTATTGTTATTTTTATCGTTATGCTTTGTTTGTAGCGCTGCAATTGCACACACGATAAATTGGTATGTTGATGGTTCAATATATCATACAACCATATGTGAAAGTGGTGACGATATTACACCACCCACCGCCCCAGAAAAATATGGGTATACGTTCAAGGGGTGGAGAACCAATATACAGATAGAATATCTGGAAAGTACTGGCACACAATACATTGATACGGGGTATATTCCAAATCAAGATACCGGTGTAAAAACCAAGGGGATGTTTAATTCCGTGACAAATTATGAAACAATGATGTTTGGTAGTGGTCAAAGTTTTAATAGTCGTGTATTTGAACTTTATACTTGGGACCAAAAGTTGAGTTTTAATTATTTTAATAACAATTATATGACAGGTTCAATTGCGGTTGGTGATACGATTGTTATTGATTGGAATAAAAACATTATAAATTATTCAAAAAATGATGGCCCGTATGTTCAAATTGCTCATCAATATGGTAATTTTGTGTCGCCGTATAATATGCTAATGTTCGCAGACCAAAGACCAACAGGTATAGAAGCGGGTAAAGTTAAGATATATTATTTTAAAATTTATGATAATGGCACATTGGTCCGTAACTTTATACCTGTGCTGGATAAAAATGGTGTGCCATGTATGTATGATTTGGTGGAAAATAAGTACTATTATAATGCGGGCACCGGTGATTTTATTGCTGGACCGATAATTGGTGAATAATTTATGAATAAATTATTCGCATCTTTATTATTTATTTTTATTACGCAGTTTGCGTTGGCTGATATTAGTATATGCGATATAAATTATAATGAGTATATTGCATTGTATCAAATAAACAAATATGATTGTGCGGCTGGATACTTTTTACCGGCAAATACATTGGGGTGTGTCGCCTGTCCGTCTGGTTTTAATTGCCCTGGTGGAACCTTTGAATTTAATCCAGACGAATACCAGGGACTATATATGATAGACAATACCGCAACAACAATGAATAATGTTTGTGCAGTGAATTTTCTGCCTGAAATACACGCAATTTACACACCAAATATTCATGATTGTGAACCGGGATATTATTTGCCGGCTAATGTTGATTCTTGCACCCAATGTTTGGCTGGTTATTATTGTCCTGGGGGTACGTACACATTTAATGAATATAATGACCAAGGTTTAAATCCATGCCCAGATGGTTATATCGGTTCTGAAACGGCTGCATCATCTGATTCACAATGTTATATGTCCTGTATCCCCGCAAATTTAAATATTGATAATGCGATTGAATTTGCGGGCAAAGATTATTACGGCACAGGAATTGACACATGTGTTGCGACCAAGTGCGCGTCTGGATATCGTGTTGATAATGGAATATGTGTGGAAAACACAATCAATATTAATTGGAATCCAGATAACGGATATGACACTTTTCAAAGTGTATGTGATTATAACCAAGAAATCACAATGCCAGAAGACCCTGTTAGACCTGGTTATACATTCACTGGTTGGAAATTGGTTGAATAAAAAATCCCCCACACGGGGGATTTTCATTTAGTACAAATTAAATTTAGCGTGATTTTTTATTCTTGCTGCCAATAACCCAACCTGCACCAACCGCACTTCCAAGACCCAAAATAAATAATGCAGTTGCCCTTTGCTTTGCTTGTGCTTTTTCTGTAATATCATCAGGAACAGAACCGTAATTTTCATATCCATATCGTTCACTTGGCGACATATACGCTAAATCACTTGGGCTTGGTTCTGCATCACAACTAATCAACGTCAATGCAACAGCAAGACCAAACAATGCCTTTGGCGCCATATTTACCATTCTATGCTTTAAATCTTTTTTCATATTAATTCCTTTTTTATCTGTTATACTACATATAGTATATACTAAATACACAATTTGTCAACAAAATATTTATCTTTTTTGCCAATTTAAAATCCCCTTTTATGAACAAAGGGGATTTCAAGTTTTATGGTGTTTATTTGCTTTGCTTTTTTATTATTTCCATCTGAATAATGCCAAAGATATTTGATACCGTCCAATATAAAACCAAGCCGGCTGGCATCCATGCAAACATTATCGTGAATAATATCGGCATCCACTGCATCATCTTTTGCGTTTGGGCAACCGCGTCATTACCATTTGCTATCTTTTTCGCACCGGATTGCAGACGTTGTTGTAACCACATTGTTGCACCCATTAATATTGGTAATATAAAATATGGATCCATCGCAGATAAATCAGATATCCACAAGAAATGTGCACTGCGCATTTGAACAGATACCAATAATGCCTTGTACAATGCAAAGAATATTGGTATTTGAATCAACATTGGCAGACAGCCAGACATCGGGGATGTTTTATGTTCTTGGTACAATTTCATCATTTCCATTTGCATGCGCATTTTATCATTGCCGTACAATTTCTGAATGCGTTGCATTTCAGGTTGCATCTTTTGCATAGCAGCCATTGATGTGTATGATTTACGGGTCAATGGCCACATCAATAAACGCAACAATATTGTCATTATGATAATCGCAACACCATAATTCATAACAACAGAATGTATCCCATTTAAAACCCACAACATTGGACGCGCCAAAAACCAAAACCAACCATAATCTATTGTTTCACCAAGTCCAACAATATGGCTTTCTGCGGTGTCTAATATTTTCTGATCACGGGGGCCAACAAAGATATTTGTTGTAACTGTGCCTGTCTGGCCCGCCGGTACAGATACAGCCGCAGCAGATATATCAGAAATATATTTATCGCCAGACTTTTTTATGCGGATTGTTTGATCAGGACTGTCAATAGATGCGACTGTTTCCCAATATTGGTCTGCAAACCCAGAAAAACCATGTGTTGTTGAATATGCGTATGCTTTTTTATCTAATTTATGCCATGGAATATCTTCAACATCAGAATTGACATATGATATCGCACCATTAGTTGTACCAGATGCAGATTTCATATCATTTTCACGAACAATATGTGCGTATGGCGCAAATGCAACGTCTTGACCAGATTTATTTGTAATTGTGTCTTGGATTTTTATAACGTAGCCATCAATATTTATTGTGCGTTTAAAATCAATACCGTCTGAATTACGCCATGTGTATGCACCATCTTGGTTACGCCATACAGTTGTTGCAATTGGGGCGTTGGTGCCACTGGACAATAATCCAACCTCGATATAATTATCATCACCGCCAAACAATGTAACCAATTCTTCGGATTCTGGGGTTACTTTATAATTTGCCAATTTCGCATTTGATACGCGTAAACCCTGGACAGATGTATTCAAAACATCAGATGATATATGCGTTACAGGAACCCCAGATAAATCAACCGTTGAAACTTGGGTCGCAACGTTATCAACATTTTGTTTGGGGGACATTATCGCACCAATTGCCCACCATGCGATGAAAAACATTAACATCCACCACAAAAAACCAGAAAAACCACCCTTTTTAGCGGCTGCATTTTTATTAGCGTTCCACTGATTAAAACCAGAATTATTATTCATATACTGAACCATGATTATTTACCACCTTTTGTTAATTCAAGACATTTACGACGTGCGATATACCAATTTAATAAATATAACCCAACACCGACAACAATGCAGATATCTGCAACATTAAATGCAGGCCAATGATATCCACCAATGTGAAAGTCCAAGAAATCAATAACCGCACCAAAACGAATGCGATCTATTAAATTACCAATCGCACCACCAGCAACCAAAGATAAAGGCCAGATTTCATAACGAGCCGCACGTTTGAATAAATAATATAAAATCCAAACCGTTATCGCCAATGTCGCAATAATAATGATAATTGGCGCACTTTCGCCCAATGCACGAAATAATGAAAACGAAGTCCCCGGATTCCATGTAAAGACTATGTTAAACATATCACAAACCTGGGCCATTAAATACGGCACAGGAACAACAGACCATGCAGGTCCGAATAACGGCACGCCATCTGTTATTAAAGACAACAATATACCCTTGGATATTTGGTCAAATAAAACCACACCAAAAATTATCAATAAAATTAAAAATTTCTTTTTCATTATCTTCTTTCCCATGTTCTGGTTGAAATATATCAACATGTTACAATAAAAGCAAATAAAATGTCCCATATCAGGGACATTTTTATGATACAATTTTCTTAATTATTGTCTATCTGAAATAACAGTAGATAATGCCATATAATTATTTGCACGCATATCTTCTAATAATTCTGCAATATTCATTTCAGATACCCCAAGATAATCTAAAACACTGTACCCTAAAAAGAACGATGATTCTATGGTTTCTGGGGTCGCAGCATTGATTTTTTCTTGCAATAAAATCTGGGAATCTGCCAATGTGCGTGCACGTGCAAATATCGCAACACGTGGGGCAATTGACTTTGCCATAATAATTGCTTTGCGGGCAGTTGTCGCATTATCCATTGCAACAACCAATGCACGTGTTTTGCGTGGCTTTAATCCAAATTCAGCCAATACATCACGATTGGTTGCATCACCATATACAACATTAAATCCCTGTTCACGCCCCATCATAACAGAACTGACATCTAAATCAATGGCAACGTATGATATTTTTTCTGCGTCCAACATTTGACATATAATTTGACCCACGCGACCAAATCCACAAACAATAACTTCTGGTTCTGACACATCTTCTGACATATCGACAATGCGTTTTAACTTTAATCTGCCCTTGATACGGTCGTGAACAAACAGTAATAATGGTGTCAGCATAATAGAAATAACAATAACTGCTGTTAAAATTTCTTTGTGCCAAACAGGGATTGCTTCTATGCCATTATTCTTCATTGTTTGTAACATCAATAATGCAAATTCACCACCCTGGGCCAATAATAAAGATATCATCGTTGCCTTGGGCGATTCAACACCACGTATGCGAGCAACCATATATATAGCAATAAATTTTAACACAACCAATAACACACACCCCACCACAACCATTGGCCAATATTCCAGTAACACAGGTACGTTTAACCCCATGCCAATCGATATAAAGAACAACGCCAAAAACAATGTTGAATACGGTGATATTCCCGCAGTAATTTGATGACTGTATATCGTTTCAGACATTAACATACCAGCCAAAAATGCCCCCAACCCCGCAGGCAAACCCATCAAATCCAATAATACCGCCCACAGAACAATATTCAATACCACCGCTAATAAAAATGCTTCTTTGGATTTTAATTTACTGACCAAGCGAAGCAAAGGTGTCATCACAAAACGACCCAACACAATAACAGATAACACCAATGCAACAGAAATAACCGTCACATCAATCGCAACAGCACCTAAACTGAAACTGTGACCTGTCAAGACCGGTAACATTGCCAGTAACGGAATAGCCAATAAATCCTGGAATAATAATATCGAAAAAGTTTGTGATCCAACATCCGTATTTAACTGGTTTCTGTCTGTTAATAACTGTAAATCTGCAGACGTACTGGACATGGCCAACAACATTGAAACCATGATACAACCCAATAACGGCCATGATGTAAAATAAAATAACAGTGGTAAAAACATTATAACAACCATTAAAACCTGGGCGGCACCAAATCCAAATATAGTTCTACGTAACCGCCACAATCTGGTCATATTTATGCCCAAACCAATGTTAAACCATAAAAACAATATCCCAATATCACCCAAAAACACCCAGGTGTCTGTTAATTCAAATAAATTTAAAATATATGGACCCGATAAAACACCCGCCAATAAAAAAGCAACCAATGCACCAATTTTTGCAACGCGTAACAAATACACCAATACAAACAGTACTGCAAAAAATATTAAAATTGATACAGACATTCTCTCCCCCTCTGTTTTGATGAATTATAACAAATTATTTGCCAACAATGCAAATGTTTCTGGTGGCAAATTTTCTGCACGTTCTGTACCAGTTAAACCAAATTGTTCCCAGTTAACGTTCGGTATTATTCCCCGTATCATTTTACGTCTTTGACCGAATAATTTTGCAGATATTTGTTCTATTTTTGATAAATCTTTTATTTTGGAAATTTTATTCGCATTTGGAATTATTTGCACGACTGCACTTTGAACCTTAGGCCGTGGTACAAATGCAGTATTCGGAACTTCAAATAAAATTTTGCTGTCCGCAATTAAAGAAGTTAAAACCGCCAACCGGCCATAATGTTCATCACCAACATTTGATGTGATACGTTGAGCCACCTCGCGTTGAAACATCAAAGTCAAAGATTTTATCTTTTCCCCAGATGCAATTTTCTGTAACCAACCAATTAATAACTCTGTACCGACATTGTACGGCAAATTTGCACATATTGCATATTCCGAAAATCCCAGTGCAGAAAAATCAACACGCAATGCATCGTCATATATAACCTGTAATTTCCCATCAGATGCATCTATAATCTGGGACAAAATTGGCATTGTCGTTTTGTCTTTTTCAATAGCAATCACATGTTTTGCCCCAGCCATTAAAATAGCACGAGTTAATCCACCCGGTCCCGGACCAACTTCGACCACGGGAATATTTTCAATATCCGGAACACTGCGTGCAATACGACCAGTTAAATTTAAATCAAATAAAAAATTCTGACCGAATTGTTTTTTGGGTTCTAATCCACAATCACGCATCATTTCAGACACAGGCGGCAAAGATGAAATTTTATCTGTCATTATACTATAACGCCTTGCGTCCCCCAAATGCCAATGTCAACGTTCCATCGTCCAGATAATCTAAATCACCACCCAATGGAACACCAGATGCCAATTCAGAAAATACAACGCCGCCTATATCACCTAAAACAGAAATAATATAATGCTGTGTCGTTTTACCTTCTACTGTATTTGGCAGGGCAAAAATAACCTCTGATACGTTTTCATTTTTTATTCTGTCAGACAGACCCACCAAATTTAAATCTTGGGGCAGAACACCAGACGCACCAGACAACAACCCACCAATTATATGATACCGACCATGAAACACAGATGATTTTTCCAACGTCCAAACGTCTGATAAATCACGCACAATACATAATTGACCATTTTGTCGTGACGTATCGCGACAAAATTCACATACATTTCCACGCTCTGTTAAAACGCCACATTTTGGACACGGGGATATATTTTCAGTTGCATCAATTATCGCATTTGCCAATGCGGTGCTACGACCTGTTTTGTCTTGCAACAAAGCCAATGCAATACGTTGACCGCCACGCGTTCCAACACGTGGTAATTTAGCGAACAATTTTATTAACTTTTCAATTTTAGGATTCATATCTACCACACAATACTAATGAAAAACATAACTGTCAATGCCATTTGCCGCGGCATCTGCACTAATTTGACGTGCGGTGGCATCCGTCAATCCATATACACGTACACGATATAGACCGCCATCTGTTTGTTCAACAACAGCATTTACACCAATTTTATTTTTTATATTTTTAACATGATTTTCTGCGGAACCGCGTGTTGAAAACGCACCAAACTGAACACCGGTTCCACCCTTGGTCGTCGGTACAGATTGTGCCGTTTGTTTGGTATATTTTGGGGCGGCGGCAGATGTCGCCGTATTATACGCAGATGCAAATGTGTCGCCATCAGAATAAGTTTTAACAGACGATGTAACTGGTGTTGTAACACTGACCGATGTGCCACCATCACGCATCATAGCAAATCCCTTGGTTAACATTTGTGCAGCGATATTTGCACGAACGTCTTTATTTGCAGCCCCCAGTACAACAGACATTAAATGCACATTATTACGATGTGCCGTTGCAACCAATGAATATTTTGATTTTTTAGTATATCCTGTTTTCATACCATCACAACCCGCAAATGAAGTCAACAAACGATTACCATTTGTGTATGTTTTTCCATCGTATGTCCATGCCTTGATACCAAAGAAATGCCAATATTGTGGAAAATGTTTATACACAGCCATCGCCAACAAAGCAATATCACGTGCAGTAGACAAATGGTCATCATCAGGCAAACCAGATGAATTTTCAAAATTAGTGTGTTGCAATCCAATCTCACGCGCGACACGGGTCATCAATTCCGCAAATGATCCCTCTTTACCGCCCTTTAAATTTTCAGCCAACACACGTGCAACATCATTTGCACTGTACACTGCGACGGCCTTAATCGCGTCTTCTACACGTATTTTAGACCCAGCAGTCAATCCTAATTTTACGGGTTCTGCACTGGCCGCGGATTTTGATACAATTAAATAATCGTCCAGACTTAATCGTTTGTGTTCCAATGCATCAAACGTTAAATACAATGTCATTATTTTTGTTAAACTGGCCGGATAGTTTAATTCATTTGCATTTTCTTGATATAAAACACGACCTGTATTCATATCCGCAACCAGTGCAGCACGATATTGTGCGGCATGTGCCGACACAGATAAAAATAAACAACCAAGAATCAAGAAAATTCTTTTCATAGTACACAGGTTAGTAAAAAAACACATATCAGGTCAATGAATAAAAAATCCCCAAAATGGGGATTTTTTAATCCAAGGTACGAAGACTTATTTTTTCTTCATCTACGATTACCAATTTGCCTGAATTTATATTAAAACGACGTGCGGCATTAAATCCATCACGCATGCCAAACAATTCATTGTCATATATTGGGAACACACCACGACACAAACACAACTGGTTCGCAATCACAGATTCATTACATACCGCAACAACAGGGATATCTGGTTTACGGCAAGAAATTTGTGTAGCCGCAATCGTATCACGTGCAAAAACAACAATTGCAGAAGCCTTGTTCAAATATGCCATAGACGCAACAGAACGAGACCAATCGTTTTCTGGAATATTTTCAACACGAGACCAATCGTACGGATTCGCAATTGCATCACCATCTGCGTATGCCAAAATATTGTACATTGTTTCAATAACATTGACAGGATTCATACCGATTGTTGTTTCTTCACTGGTCATTGTGGAATCTGCACGCAGGTATGCAGCATTGGCAACGTCTGTGATTTCAGCACGTGTTGGAAATTCACTGTTGACCATAGAAGACAACATTTGTGTCGCAACAATAACAGGTTTATTCATTTTACGACATTCACGAATAATATGACGTGAAATCGCAGGAACTTCGGCATATGGAACCTCTACCGCCAAGTCACCACGTGCAATCATAATACCGTCCGCCAAACTGGCAATTTCCGCGATACGTTCAACCGCGTTGGGACGTTCAATTTTCGCAATTATTTTTATTGGGTGTGCAGTACGTTGTGTAATAAAATCACGCACTTCGGCAATGTCTTCGGGACGTTGTACAAAAGATATTGCAACATAATCTGGTTTTTTTGTAATTGCATATTCTAAATCAGCCCTGTCTTTTGCGGTCAAAACAGATGTTGAAATTTCTGTGTCCGGCAAATTAAAGCCACGACGTGACCATATTTCTGTGCCACGCAACACAGTTGTATCAACAAAACCATCACCAACAGAATCAACCTGCATTTCAATCTTACCATCATTTAACAGTATTCTGTCCCCAACATTTAAAGACGATAAAACATCTGCATCAGGCAATTGAACACGCGACGAATTGCCAGGTGTACTGTCTGAATCAAATCTGAACTTTTGCCCAATTTCCAAAGGATACACACCTTCGGTTTCAAAATTTCCAATACGGTGTTTTGGTCCCTGCAAATCTATCAATATTGCAACAGGTGTATCCAATTCTGCAGAAATTTCACGAATTAAATCTATCTTGCGCCCCTGGGTTTCACCTGTATCGTGACTAAAATTCATACGACACATATTTACACCCGCCTTAATCATACGGGTTAATGTTTCACGATCTTCACATTTTGGGCCTATTGAGGCTGTTATCTTTGTATATTTATTCATTTTTCTTTCCTGATTCATTTTTTGTTTTTCTTGATTTTTGTCTTTTATGGTATATCATAAAGTTAGCAAATAAACAAGGGGAAAACAGATATGAAACAAGAAAACCATGGTGCAATTGACAACCAACAATTAATCAGCATTATTGAACGTATTGAAAAATTAAATGAAGACACAGCCGCAATCGCAGCAGACATCAAAGAAATTTACAGCGAAGCAAAATCTGCGGGGTTTGATCCAAAATACATTCGTCAAATGATACGTTTGCGTAAACTGGACCCAGATGAATTGGACGAAGCAGACGAACTGACAAAAATGTATCGCAGTGCACTGGGTTTGTAATGAAGGGATTTACCAAAACCATAGAAAATTTTAACTGTGCCCATTGTGGCACAGTTGTTCATGGAAATGGATACACCAACCATTGTCCAAATTGTCTGTGGTCTAAACACGTTGATAACAACCCAGGTGACCGCAGTGCAACATGTGGCGGTATGATGAAACCCGTTACGGTTGAGCCAGATGGTGAACGCTTTGTTATCACCCATAAATGCGAAGTTTGTGGAAAAACAAAACGTCAACGAACATCTGATAATGATAATATTGATGCAATAATAGATTTATCAAACAACAAATCTTTTATTTTTGGCAATTAAAAAACAGCCCCAAGTGGGGCTGTTTTTATTTCTTGTTTTTGGCGGCACCTATAAATGCATTAAACATTGGATGGCCAGAATATGGGCTGGATTGAAATTCAGGATGAAATTGTCCGGCAATAAAGAAAGGATGATCCTTTAATTCAATTACTTCTGGCAATTTCCCATCTGGACTGCGACCCGAAATTATCATACCCGCAGATGCAAATTTCTGTTCCAATGATATATCCATTTCATATCTATGACGATGACGTTCACTGATTTTAATATCACCAAACACACGATGTGCCAACGTATCAGGTGTGATTTCACATGGATATGCACCTAAACGTAATGTACCACCATAATTTTCAGAATCACAATCTGAGATTATGCCGATAACAGGGGTACAATCTTTTTTAAATTCAGCAGAGTGTGCATCCGTTATACCTAAAACATTACGTGCAAAATCAATAACCGCCGCCTGCATACCTAAACAAATTCCCATATATGGAACTTTATTTTCACGTGCAAATGTCGCAGCCGCAATTTTACCTTCGACACCACGTTCGCCAAATCCACCAGGAACCAAAATACCATCAATATCAACACATTTATCAGGCGTAAATTCTTCGGCATTTATTTTTTTGATTTTTACACGAACATTATTTTGCAACCCTGCGTGAAACAGGGCCTCGTTCAAAGATTTATATGCATCTGGAACATCAAAATATTTACCAACAACACCAATTGTAACCGATGGGATATCAGACGATAAATATTTTTCTATTCTTTCGAATTTCGTCATATCACCACGTGCATGAGGCAAATCAAAATAATCAGCAATTATATCAAATACATGTTGTGATTCATATGCCATTGGAATTTTATAAATATTATCAACATCAATACCACTGATAACACTTTTCGCAGGCAAATTACAGAACATCCCTATTTTATCACGCTCGGACGCGGACAACATACGTGGTGTACGCACTATTAACATATCTGCCTGAATACCATTTTCCAGCAGGTTACGCACAGACATCTGGGTGGGTTTGGTTTTTAATTCACCCGATTTTTCCAAATAAGGTGCCAACGTCAAATGAATAAACATAACATTTCTGCGGCCTATGTCATTTGCAAACTGACGAATGGATTCCAAGAATACTTTACCTTCTATATCACCAACGGTACCACCAATTTCACAAACAACAAAATCTGTACCAGTTGGTGCCGAAATATATTCTTTTATTTTATTTGTTACATGCGGAATCATCTGAACAGTTGCCCCCAGATAATCACCATGACGTTCGGCATTTAATACGTCCCAATAAATTCTACCACCAGATACCGAATCATTTCTGGATAATTTCGCCCCCAAAAACCGTTCATAATACCCCAAATCCAAATCTGTTTCATAACCGTCATTGGTTACATAAACTTCGCCATGTTGGAACGGAGACATTGTCCCAGGGTCTATATTCAAATACGGGTCAAATTTTCGTGCATGAACACTGTACCCCCTGGATTGAAGAAGAGCGCCGCAACTTGCCGCTGCGACGCCCTTGCCTAAACTGGAAACAACACCACCTGTAATAAATATATATTTTGCCATAAGATTACCCCCTTATGTATTGTTATATTAGGAAATTTTTCGTTGCAGTGCAATCGAATAAATTCCTATACTGTACATATGAAGAAATGGCTGGAATTTCAATCGGATAATTTATTTTTATACGTACCATTTTTAATGGCGGCGGGTGCGGCTTTATATTTTTCATTATCCGTGGAACCAAATTTAATCATGCCGTTTGTTATATCTGGAACGCTGATTATAATTGCGTGTATAAATAAAGTCCCTAAATTTATCCGTGCATTGGCTTTGTTTTTATTTGGGTTCTGTTATGCATGTGCATTTACCCATATAATTAACACACCACAAATTAAACATAACATAAGTAATCTGACAATTTCTGGAACGGTCACGTCAATAGATTATACAGATGATAAAATTAAATTATATCTTGCCGTGCCTGCTGAATCCATAGATGCAGGTGATGGCACTGCGAACATACGAATATCAGTCAAAGACAATACGATAATTCCAAAAATCGGAAATACAGTAAAAATAAATGGCGGGATATTTCAACCCAGTCCATCTTATGCGCCTGGGACATTTGATTACGCCAGATGGACATACTTTAATAACCAAACCGCAACAGGATATGCAGAAACCATTGAAATAATAAACAACCACGAAGATAAAAATATAAATACATTTCGTGATTTTCTGCATAATGCATCTGAATCATTTTTAGTTGATACTTTGGTATTGGGTTACAAAGGCAAAGTTCCAAGTGCAGATGATGAAATATGGACTGCATCTGGTGTTGGGCACATTTGGTCAATCAGTGGATTCCACATGACATTGGTTGGCGGTTGGCTGTTCGCAATATTTTATTTAATATTCAGGTCTATTCCATATATTACACGCAGAACACCTGCCAAAATTCCCGCGATGATTTGTGCATGGGTGGGATTGGCTTTTTATTTATTATTATCTGGTATGGATATTGCAACAATGCGTGCGTTTTTGATGACCAGTTTTATATTTGTTGCATTCATATTGGGACGTAACGCAATTTCTATGCGGAATGTCGCGTTGGCATTTTGTGTAATATTCCTGATGAATCCACATTGTGTAATGCAGGCCGGATTTCAATTATCTTTTGCCGCAGTGTTCGGATTGGTATGGTTATACAGTGACATAAAACCAAAAATGCCCACAAACAAATTACTTAAAATTATTTATGCGACTGTTTTAACTTCATTGGTTGCATCTGTGTTTACTGCACCATTTATTGCGGCACACTTTGGCAAAATTCCAACATACAGTTTAATTGGTAATTTGGTATTATTACCGATATTTTCCATTATAATTATGCCTTTGGTTTTAATTGGAACAATCACGGCACCATTTGGATTCCATTTACCAAACGCATATGCACACAATGTGTATGAATTTACATTACAAATTGCTACAAAAATTTCTGATTTGCCATTTGCAGAAATCAGTATGCCATATATATCAAATACTGCTATGATATTCTTTATAAGTGCATTCGTATGTTTGATTACAATTCGGCCTGAAAAATTACATGTAAATTATATATTGTTTGCAGGACTGTTATTTTCAGGCGTTGTTATTGTACACATTGAGCCCAAACCATTATTTTATTCATCATATGACAATGAATTGGTCGCATTTGTGGGCGATAATGGAAAATTAGAATTTAATAAATCACGTGCATCTAATCATTACTTTGCGTTTGATACATGGAAACAAATTAACAACGAAGAAACACAAACTAAAAACAAACGCCGCAAACACGTCAAAGGTGTATATGAATACAAAACAAAAAATTTTAATTTGGTTTATATACAAAAATTTGTCCCGTTGATGAATAACATAACTAAATTATGCAACGACAAAAACGTTGATTATATTGTTTCTTATTTTGATATAGATTCTGAAATGTGTGCAAACAAAATATTGGGATACGGTGTTATGATATACCCCAGTGGCAAAATCAAAAACACATCAACTAAACGTCCATGGAATTATAATCCGCCCCAATAAAATACAATCCACATGCAGGTGCGGTTGGACCCGCGGCGCTGCGATTTTTTGCATTTAACACATCATCAATATCGTACGGTTTACCCAAACCAATTTCTATTAATGTTCCAACTATATTTCGTACCATATGATGTAAAAAAGAACGGGCAGAAAATTCAAAAATAATTTCATCCCCTGTTTTTGTTATTTCGATTTTATCCAATGTTTTGATTGGGGATTTTGCCTGACATTGGGTTGCACGAAAACTGGTAAAATCATGATTTCCCAATAACTTGGCCGCAGCCGAACGCATTGCGTCTAAATCCAATGGACGTGGCACCCAATAAACACGATTTTTTTCCAACACTGGTGATGCATCGCGATTTAAAACACGATATTTATAATGACGTGCACTGCATGAAAAACGGGCATTAAATTCGTCTGATACAATTTCGCAATTTAATACCGACACAGGTTTTTCAGCCATATAAAAATTCAATGCACGCATAACAGTATTCGCATCATGTGCGGAATCCGGCAAATCAAAATGTGCCGTCATGTTTACTGCGTGAACGCCGGCATCTGTACGCCCCGCCCCGACAACATCTGGGCGTACGCCACAAAATTTTTCTATTGCCTCTTTGACAACAGATTGCACAGATGGTCCCTGGTGGTTTTCCTGCCAACCGATTAAATCTGTTCCGTCATATTCAAGATTTACTTTATACCGTGTCATTTATCTGGTTCTTCCTTTGAAACGATTACACCAACCTGTCTTAGGCACATTATACATTGGGCCAAACAGTAAAACTAATAACTTTGGTCCATAATAACATGCACCACGTTTATAACTGACACAATATTTACAAGATTCTGAAATACCATTACACTTGTTTGTCATAAACTATTCACCTATTTTTATTTCTGCACCATGCAGTCCATTTACAAAACTTTTCCAATCCATTGTTTTTTTCCCGGCAGGTTGTAATTGCAATATTTCCAATTTGTCGCCATTTAAACGTGTCGATAAAATCTTAACTTCCATGCCATTTATCTTGGTACGGCCACAACCCAATGCACGAATTTGATTATGTACAGCCACATCACCACGTGACCAATCTATTATTTCATCGGTCCCCGACCATTTTCTGGTAAATGTTGGTTCGCCTGTTTGTGGATTGCCGGCATAATTCCCAGGCGCAGATAAATATTCCAGCAACATTTCTGAACCTATTTGCGAAACCTTGGATTCGATAATATCATTTGTATCGTTTATATCAATATCAAAACTGCGACGCATGTAAACATCACCCGCGTCCATTTCATGTGTAACCTGCATTAGGCAAACTGCGGACTGGGTATCACCATTGTAAACAGCGGTACGAATAGGAGACGGACCACGATATTTTGGTAAATCACTGGGGTGAATATTTATAACAGGTGCACTGGATAAAACATTATCACGTAAAATCACACCGTATGACACAACAACAACCATATCTGGTTTAAAATTATACTGATTTATATTCGTATAAACCGGTAAATTATTTTCATTTGCCCAAACATGCACAGGCGAAGGGGTTAAAACCTGTTTACGTCCCACAGGTTTTGGCGCACGAGTGAACACAGCAATGATTTCATGACCTGCTTTTTTAATCGCTTCAAACATTGGAACAACAAATGAATTTGTCCCCATTAAAACCAGTTTCATTTGCGTTTCCTTACCTTGCGCATTAACATTTCACGACGAACCGGTGACAAATAATCAACAAATAATTTGCCCTCCAAATGGTCTGTTTCATGTTGCACAATACGTGCAGGCAATCCAGACATTTGTGCAGTATTTTGTTTACCATTTTCATCAGTCCATTCAACAATCACACTGGACGGACGTGATACATTTGCATAAACAGGTAACCCGTCATTTCCCAATACAGACAAACAACCTTCTTCCATTGTACAAAGTTCTGGGCCATGTTCCAAGATACGTGGATTTATCATTCTGTAGACTGTTTCTGTATCTGGGTCCATCATCACCAAAAAACGAGACAAAATTCCAACCTGGGGGGCGGCCAATCCAACACCATTTTGTGCACGCATCATTTCAACCATTTCTTCCATTGTCGATAACAAATCTGGGGTAATATCACCCACAGACGTACATTTTGTACGCAAAACCAAATCACCACAAAGTTTCATTTGCAACATTTATAAAACCCCTTATAATGCATATTATAATAGCAAAGGTTTAGGAAATGACAACTTATATTTTTGTGTTACTGGGAATAATTATAATATTATTGGTTGCAATATTATTACGCAAACCCACCATTGACATATCTGCGTTGCGTGAAGACAATGCCAGATTACGTGAAAGATTGGCCGAAAGATTGGGTGCCTTATCACAAAATGCAATTGAATTAAAAAACATCAGTGGTGATATTGCGAACTTCAAAAATATTTTAATGGGCAACAAACAAGCACGTGGTACGTTCGGCGAAAAACAATTGGAAGATTTAGTTGCAGACATTATGCCACCTGAAACGTACGCTTTTCAACATGCGCTAGAATCCGGTGTCAGACCAGACTGTATTATAAAATTGCCATACCCACCGGGTGACATGATAATAGACAGTAAATTTCCACTAGAAAGTTACAATCGCATGACAAGTAATCCATTGGACGGTGCTGCAAAAAAACAATTTGATTTAGATGTCAGAAAACACATCGATGCAATTAGTGAAAAATATATCATCCCAGGACAAACGGCAGAATCTGCTATGATGTTTATTGCGTCTGAATCTATATTCGAAACACTTCATCGTGAATTTCCACACACAATAGAATATGGCGCAAAACGCAAAGTATTTATTGTATCACCATCAACTTTGTGGGCAACATTAAACACGATTCGTGCAGTATTATCTGATATAAAAATCAAACGTGTGGCATCAAAAATAAAAAAAGAACTGGATTTGTTATTAACAGACCTTGCAAGATTATCAGACCGTGCCGAAAATGTTTCAAAACATTTTATACAAACGCAAAATGATATTGAATTATTGCAAACATCTGTATCAAAAATCACGCCACGTGCAGAAAAACTGCGTGCGATGGATTTTGGCGAACAATAAAAATCCCCATTTTGGGGATTTTTATTTTTTTACAACTTTCTTTTTTAGAGTGTTAAATTCCAGTAACTGCATTTGCATTTTTAATATTATATTTTCTTTATCTTTAATTTCTTCTAATAATCGTTGATTTTCTTGACGCATAACATCCAACTCACGACGACTAACTATTTGTTCATTTGCCATTTGGCGATTTCTACGACGATTCAAAAAGAACGCAAAAATTGCACCACAAATCGCACCAAACGATGCACTTAAAACATCAAAAAGTGTATCTATCAAAGCCATAGATACACTTTAACAAACCTGTATAAATATTCACTAAGCTTCTTTTCTTAGGCCTGTTTTGGCATCAATCCATACCTGCTCTTCTGCGATTTCCATCATTGGCATGTCTGATTTACTGTCAGAATAAGCGCGAACCACGTGTGGAATTATTTTATTTGCCACCGCCCATTCGTCCATTTTACGAACTTTGTTGGCGTTATAACACAAAAAATCATATTTCCATGGTTTATCTTTCTGAGTTTCAGAACAAAACACCATATCAAAATTCATATCACGTACCAATGGACGTAATAAAAAATCAGGAGATGCGGAAACCATTATAACAATTCTTCCTGCATCACGTTCAGATTGTACACGTTCTTTGGCCCAACCAAAACGATTGCGTTTATGTTGCTTGATAAATGCGGGCGCAAATTTTTTAACCATTTTTTTTGTCATAAAACGACGCATACATTCACGCCACCACGTGGCATTCGGCTGACTCTTACAAAACAAAGCACAAAATAAAATCACAGGTAAAAACAACCATGGATAAAAACTGTGTTTAAAACAATATTTTGCAAATTCAATATTAGCATCACCACCCGATAAAGTGCCATCAAAATCAAATAAAACAACTTCTTTTTTCTGTAACATAAAAACACCTTTTTTGTGTCGCTGTGAATTATATCAATAAATTTTAGTGGTGCAAGATTTTCTTAAAATACAAACAAGAATACGAACCTAGTTATTTTTATAAAAATACATTGTATATCTGTAATTGCATACAAACAAAAAAGGATAATACATGAAAAACTATATTCATGACACATTAATTGGTGTATCTGTGTTACCTGCATTATTATGCATTACACCTGCAATTGCAGACACAATCACAGAACGACAAGTCATCACAACAAACACAACATATAATAACGTGGTGGCAAACAACATTGCATCAACCGTTGCTAATAACGGGGGTGTGTTTTATATGCAAGATGTACCAAACGTTGTACTGACATTTGAAGGTCCGTCTTCTTTTTCTGGCAATTCATTAAATAACGGTGGTATGGGTGGTGTTATCGGAAATGGGTGGTTATCGTCCGTTTCTGGGTCTGGATATACCCAAGGTGGCAAAATAGTTTTTGATGGCCCAACAACTTTTGATTCTAATAGCACGAACAACCCAAATGGTGCAGGTGCAATATTTAATTACGGTCTGGGGAATGCTACATCACCAGATATTATTTTCTATGGCACGGCAATATTCAACAATAACAAAGCAACTGCACCTATGAACAGTGTACATGCAGGCGGTGGGGCAATTAATCATAGAAATGGTATGATTGTATTTAATGATTCTGCAACATTTAATGGAAATGAATCCGCATCCCAAGGTGGCGCAATTATATCCGCAGGCGACATAGTATTTAATGGTGAAACTTTGTTTGATTCAAACACAGCCTCAACTAGTGGCGGTGCATTAGCCATGATGGGTGGCAATATAACTTTTGACCAGGGTGCATCTTTTACAAACAATTCAGCATCAGTTGCATCTGCAATATACGTTACTGGTTCTGCAAACAATTTAACATTTAAAGACAGTGCTAACTTTTCTGAAAATACGGGCGTCGGGACATTATTAAACAACTCTCAATCAGCAACAGTTAATTTTGAAAATGGTGCGATATTTAATAACAACACCAATTCATTAAATGGCGCATTGGTAAGTGTAGGGAACCTGAATATAACAGGTGGAAATTTAACCTTTACTAACAATACCGGCAGTAATGGTGGCGGACTAAAAAATTCTGGTACAGTTACCGCAAATACAACTGGGAATATTTTATTCAGCACGAACACAACAAGCAGTTCCGCAGGCGCATTGGATAATGGTGGCGGGATTACAATGACTGCTACAAAAGTATCTTTTTTAGACAATTCATCTGATGCAGGATATGCAGGTGCAATATTTAATGCGGGCGATTTAACCATCGCTGGTAAAGAAAATATATTCAGCAGAAATACTGCAAATGACACAGGCACAACTAAAAGCGGTGGTGGCGCAATTCATAATCGTGGGAATACAAATACAACCACATTAGTTATCGGAACAAATTCCAGTGTAAACAGATTTATTTCAAACACTTCAAAAGCATACGGTGGTGCAATTGTTGCACGTGCATTTGATGGAGAAAATCAAAATTCTGAAATAACCATCAACGGCACAACTTATTTTGCATCCAACCAATCTGCGTTGGATGGTGGCGCGATTTGGAATATGGTATCCGAAGAAGATGGTACAACAGGCACTTCTACAATTGTGTTTAATGGAACCACTGCTTTTAACAACAATATATCAGGTGGCAAAGGTGGTGCGATATTCAACAATGACACAATCACTTTTAATGGTGAAACAACATTTTCAGGAAATACTGCAAATGGCGTTGCAAATGATATTTACAATGACGGAACTGTGAATTTCAACGCAAATACGACACTTAATGGCGGCATAACAGGTGACGGTACATTAAATATCGCAGAAGGCGCAACACTAAACATAGGAACATCTGATATAACCCAAGGTGAAATTATACTGAATGGGACATTGATGGCAACATTGCGTATGGCAGACAATGCACAAATTACTGTCAACAACACAGATGGATTTACCGGAAACGGAACATTAAAATTGGCATTTGACCAAGCCGGCACATATCATGTATTTGGAAACCAAATGTTTAATAACATAGACATTACGAATCCTATTTATGACATGGTATGGAATGGTGGCGATGTAACAACAACTATAAAATCTGTTGAAGACATTGCGACACAAAATAATCTGTCTGATGAAACAGCACGTGTTATTTCAAACACATCAGATTCAACGTCTGTGCAATTAAATAACCTGTCTGTGTTATTCCAAGAAAAACTGGCATCAGGTACAGAGGCTGATATCAAAGCAGTTGAACATGCAGGCGCAGCAATCAACCCTGAAAAAAAATCTGTTGTTCAATCTGCAAGCACATCAATCCACAATACATTATCTTCTGTGGTCGCAGGTCGCATGGGTTCGTTGGGATTTGGGCGAAACGGTGGTGACATGAATATGAATGTCAGTGGTGTATGGGCCCAAGGCATATACAATAAATCTAAATTAAATGATGCATTTAATGGATATTCACGTGGTATCGCAGCTGGATTAGATGGCGTAATAAATGATACGGCGACAATTGGTGTAGGATATTTATTTGCACACTCTGATATCAGCAGCAATACACGCGATACAGACGTTGATTCTTCAAGTATCTTTGTATATGGACAATACCAACCAAGCGCATGGTATGCAAATGCAATGCTAAATTATACCATGTCTGATTACAAAGAAGACGGCACAGCATTAGGCGTTGGTGTATCATCAGATTACGATGTCGATTTATTTGGTACGACAATCGCCACAGGTTATGAATTTATCGGTGGTATAACACCTGAATTATCAATGCAATATATTCATATAAACGGATCAGATTATACTAATTCATTGGGGATTAAAAACCACTTTGATAATGCAGACTATCTGACCGCAACACTTGGCACCAAATATGAATTTGATATTTATATGATGAACGGTTGGGTTTTCCGTCCCCAATTACGGTACGCAGTTAAATATGATTTAATATCTGACAAACAAAACATAACTGTTACAATGCCAGGTGTTAACGCATACGTATTGGACGGTGGGCGATTGTCACGCATTGCAAACGAAATAGGTGTTGCAATCAGCACAAATTACCGTGGTCTGGAAATATCATTGAATTATGATATAGAAGCCCGTGCAGATTACACATCACAAACAGGCCGTGCAAAATTCAGATATGAATTTTAACAACATAAAAACCGCCCATGTGGGCGGTTTATTTTTGTCTTTTGAAACATCAAAAATAAACATATAATCTATCCTAACTATCTTTTTTATGATAAAATATGTACAAGGAGGTCAAATATGATTTTTGATGAATTAAAGAACAAAAAAATAAAAGTCGGTAATTTTGTGTTAATGACGGTTCCTGCAACTATTGAATATGCAAAAGACATTTTTGAAATTATGCAAACTGACTCTAAAAGCATGATTTTTTGGATGCCAGATGGTCTATTTGAATCACCAGAACAAACTTTGGTCAGTTATTATAGACGCAATCGTGATACAAAAACTATGTTATTTGGAATTTTCAAAGATGGCAAACTTCTTGGGGAAATCGGTTTTACTGGTATCGCTATGAAATCCGGCAAAGTTGAAATCGGTTATTGGTTACGTAAATCTGCACGTGGTCAGGGAATCATTAATAAATTATTGCCCAGAATTGAAAAAATGGCATTTGAACAAGATTGGTGTCATAAAATACAAATTCATTGTGATGCAAAAAATATTGCTTCAAAATCTGTCGCAGAAAAAAATGGATATGTACTAGAAGGTATTATTCGCCAAGATGGAAAATGGCCAAATGGATCTTTACGAGATAAATTATATTTTGGAAAATTAAAATCTGAATGGGAGAAAAATTAAAATGATTAAAAACCGCCCGTGTGGGCGGTTTTTAATTTCTTCTTTGTCCGTATCATGTATCTGAAAATTTGATACTGTTGGGGTTGGCGGTTCTGTACCAACACGTCAATTAAAATTACAATTTTTATTGACAATCATACAATATGTGCTATATATTTATAGCAATAAAAAGAGGTTTTTATGCTCAGATTAAAATGGCTGCTATTCAAAGAAAAAAGAATGCAGGATAATGTTATAAAAGCATTAGAAATAAAGATAAATAACTGTACAAACTTTACAGCATCTAACAATTGGTCTCATTTCAAAGCAGATGACATAAAGATTGTTTTTGATAACACGAACGAAAAACAAACAATTACAGTAATAGATAATTTTGGTATTGAAATGCTTTCTATAGAATGCAATTCAACGCCTGGGCTATATCAACGTTTACTTAGCAGTGCTTATAAACGTGCAAGAACAGAACGGATACGTCAAAACATATGTCAATTGAATACTGTTTTACAAAAAATTCGTAATTAAAAACCGCCCGTAGGGCGGTTCTGTATTTAATTTTGTGATTTTTTCGTTATAATCATGTATAATATAATACTGCTGAATAATAATGTGATAACATCGCATACTATCATCTGAATTGATTTCAAATATATTCCATATAATATCCAAAATACCAAACCTGTACAATATATCAAATACATAGATAAAGATAAACCTGATACATTTTTGGTAACAATAGATTTGATTGCTTGGGGAATAAAAGAAATCATCGTACAAATTCCACAAATATATCCAAATACCTCACCCATTATCGGATTCATGATTTTTTTCTTTTTTTTATTCATCTGGATTGTACATATAATATGACATTAAATCAAACAATAAGTAAAACCAGCAACATAAAGTTGCAGATTACAAACCGTGCACCCCCTTAAAACCAAAAATTAAACCGGCAAAAATGCCGGTTGATGCTTTTTTATTACTTTTTTATTCTCTGGAATGCGCACGCACCTCAATACACAATAAATAAAATCAAAAAAATCTACATCCGTTGATTTTTTAAGATTTTCTTAATTGTCTATTCTCGTATTCGCCATGCGCTTCGCTTTGGCGTATCCGTACGCCCGGAAATAAATAAAAACACCCAAAAGGGTGTTTTTGTTTATTCTGGTTGGGGCGCACTCAATTCCCTCGGCATAAATGCCTGCGGGGCATTCCTGACGATTTGATGGCGCTACGCTTATCAAATCTACTCATTGTCGAACCGGCAACTGGCGTTGCAGATTACGAACCGTGGCCCCTTCCAATATTAAAACGCCCCAAAAGGGGCGTTTGAATATTGGTTGGGGCGCACGGATTCGAACCATGATAAAGAGAACCAAAATCTCTTGTCCTACCATTAGACGACACCCCAATTGCGTCAATGATTATAAACATCTTTTAATAAATTGCAATAACAATTTTATCGTCCTGTATTTTTATACAGTGTTTTAATTTGTATACAGTCTTGATATTTGTCAAAAAAAATTTGGGCACTGGTACGAATATTGTTCGCTATCAAGATTTCTTCTTGGTCTGATATATATTTCCGTTGCCCGTTGGTGGTCAGTGATGCAATCTGGCGACCACGTTCGGTTGAAAAGAAATCAGGGTTATATCCACGTTCCCATGACAGGCGAATTCTGTCGCCGTCCCATAAACATGCAGATACTGCATCTGTTGCGTTGCGACCAACTGTATGGTTTTTAACGGCATACAAAATTTTTTCAACATCTGTTTGTGACATGTTCGGATAATGTTGTGCCAAGAATTTTTTACCAACCGGCACGGCATTTGGTCCATGATTTACACACCATTCATCATTTGTTCGTGCACAATCGTGCAAGGCAGCAGCCAACAACACAGGTAATGGTGCTTGATTTATACTGTTTGCGATATCAAGTGCGAACATTACCACCTGAATTGTGTGAGACAATCCGTGGTATCCGTAACGTGATTGCGTTGTTACTTGTTCGATTTTTGGCAACACTTCATCAAAGAAGATTTTTGTGTATTTTATGTCGATTTTTGGTGATGTTTCATCAAAGAATTTTGTGTTGTCTGACATTTTTTTGTCCTTTTAAAAAAATCTACTTGAATTTAGAATTATTAAACTTTATAATAATTAAAAATTTTAATAATTATACATATCAACCTTATTATATAGGAGAAAAAATTGGCACGCAAGGTATTTGTTACACTTTTGGAAAATAATATTTGGACACTGGACAAATTGGCGGAAAAATTACGTTTTGGACGTACCGAGGCATTGGGATATCCACGTCAATTGTTGTCTATTTTGGTTCGTCTGCACCAAGGTGGACGTGCAAAATTAAAGGATATCGCACGCCGTGAACATGTGTCTACACCGAATCTGTGTGCTGCGTTTCGCAAACTGGAACACGATGGGTTGGTTATTCGTACCACAGACGATGATGACAGACGTAATACATGGTACTGCGTTTCACCAAGTGGTGTGGAATTGGCTTTAAAAGCAATGGACTTTTTCAGGGCCAGTGTTGAAAAATTGTTCGCAAACCTGTCAAAAGAAGACGAAAAACGTTTGACAGATGCCCTGCGCACTATGCGTGATGTTTTAGATAATTTGGAGTTAGATTATGAATAAATTTAAATATATTATTTGTACCGTTTTAGGTATAACGATTACAACAAATCCAGCCAATGCACTGGATTTATCTTTGGAAAACGCGGTTACAAAAATACTGGCGGAATCACATGATTTGAAAAAAGCAGATGCAAATCTGAAAAAGGCCGAGGCTTCATTAGATGCCGCAAATGCCAACAGATGGTTTAATATTGAAGGAACCGCATCATATATGAATTTAGTTAATATAGAAGACCCTTCAAAATCAAAAGAAATTGTGTTACCTCCTTCTATGGGTGGATTGATTTCAGAATCACTGACAAATCAATCTGTAACATTAACCATACCTGATAATATTTTCCAGGCGGGTGTATCTATAACACAACCAATTTATACGTTTGGCAAAATTGGTAACGCAGTTAAAAGTGTAAAATCTGCAATCAAAATGTCTGAAAGTGCACGCGAAATGACCAATCGTTCTGTGCGTTATGCCGCAACAGAATTATATTGGACCGCCAAAATGACGGATGAAATTGTCACACTGGCCAAACAAGATTTAAAAAATGCACGCACTGCAAAACAAAACCTGACCAGTGCCGGACGTGCCAATCGCAGCAATCTGTTGAAAATAGAATCAGATATCGCATCCAAAGAAATTAATGTGTCTGATGCTGAATTTAATCGCGATGTCGCACACAGAATGCTGAAAATTATGGCTGGTATCAACATAGAAGAAGAACTGGTTTTGACGGATAATTTTCCAGAATCTTTTTCTGAATTAAGTGCAGGCGAATTAACCAATACACCACAATGGGAAATTTTAGGGGAACAGGTAAAAATGTATGAAATGGCCGCACGTTCAAAACGTGCGGGCGCATATCCAACATTGGCTGCGACCGCATCATATTCATACACATCTGTTGCAGATGATATGGGACATATGTTTGATAAAAAAGGTGGTCAATCTGCATATTGGGGAATGGCTTTGCAGGTACCTATTTTCAGCGGCGGAATAAATCGTGCAAATGCTACAATCGAGGCAATGAACGCCGAGGCCGCAAGACAAGATTTAGAACAAGCAAAAAAAATAACAACCGAAGAATACAACAATGCAATCAAACAATACAACCGTTTGTGCAATAACCTGTCAACGTTAAACAATGCACGTGATTTAGCCGCAAAAACGTATAAATTGTCACAAAACCGTTTTGCGTCTGGGCAAACATCTGCGGTTGAATTGGCAGACGTTTCAGCAGGTTTATATCAATTGGATTTAGCATTGTTGAATACGAAATTTAAAATTTTAATGTCAGCGGAAACAGTAAAAAAGTTGGGTGAATAAAAATGAAAAAAATACAAGATTTAATCAAAGACAGAAAATCAAAACATATATTTTATATCGCACTGGTTGTGATTATGGTCGGTTGGGTTATATTCAGATTCGCCGTTATTGCATCTGAAAACAACAGAAGTGTTTTTAACGCATCTCGTAACGCGATGGCAAATGGTGTACCGGTTGAAACATTAGTCGCAGAAAACAAAGCCGGGGTTATATATGAACCGTTGGCAATAAAAAACAATCGTGCATATGTAACCGCAGAACGTGCAAAAAAATTAAAGCTAGGACAAAAAGTTGGCCAAGGTAAAATTACATATGTATCCAACAACATCGATTTGGACACAGGAATGTTTCTGGTCAGAACCAGTGGTGTTGAAAATGGGTTGCAATTTGCTGAATTTACAACAAATGGTTTTTTCATTCCATTATATGCGATAAAAAACAACTCTGTTTTTGTTATAGAAAACAATGTCGCAGTTGCACGTAATATAGAAATCGCAAATCAAGATTCTGAAAACGCATATATTGTATCAGGATTAAATAATGGCGACATTATTATATTATCAAATGTAAATGCCGGCACAAAAGTTAAAGTAAAATAAAGGAAGGTGGTAAAATGTTAAAGTTTTTTGTACGCAGACCAATCACAACATTAATGTTCGTTTTGGTATGGGTTGTTTTGGGTTTTGTTGCATTTCCAAACATAAATATTGAACGTACACCTGCATTGGATTTTCCGATGGTAACGGCTACATTTATATACCCAGGTGCCGCACCCCAAGAATTAGAATCCCAGGTTGTTAAACGTGCCGAAGACGCTATATCCGAAGTATCTGAATTGAAAAAAGTTGTTTCATATGTTTATGAAAACAGTGCATTGGTGATGGCTGAATTTAATTTGGGCGTAAATGTTTATGACAAAGCAAATGAAGTAAAAACTAAATTAGATGCACTGATATCAGAATTCCCAGAAGATATGGAACAACCAATTGTGGAAAAGTTAAATCCATTACAACAATCTGTGGTTGATATTGTTATTCGTGGTGCAGATGCACGTGATGTTGAAGAATATGTTGATGATGTTTTATCAACTAAAATCACCGGTATACCAGGGGTTGCAAACGTATCTGTTTTCGGCGGTTTGCAACGTGCAATTCGTATTGCAATGAATCCTGATTCAATGGCTGCAAATGGTGTAACGATTACAGACATTGTATCTGCGTTGGCATCACACAACTTGAATGTACCAGGCGGAAAAATAGAAACATCACAAAATTCATCCAACGTTCGTTTTATTGGTGAATTTGCATCTATTGATGAAATTGCGAATTTGCGTCTGACAACTGTTGAAGGAAATAATTTTAAACTGTCAGACATTGCAACAATTTCAGACGAAGCACGTGATATCGAAAACGGTGCAAGATACAATGGTGAATCCGTTGTTGTCGCATCTGTAGTCAAGGCATCAGATGGTAACGCAATTAAAATTTCTGAAAATCTACGTAAAAAAATGCCTGAATTACAATCTGATTTGCAACACAAGTTCCCAAATGCAGAAATGTTTATTGCATCAGATTCTTCAACCGCGGTATCAGATGAAACAGACAGCACAATAAATTCTATTATTTTAGGTGTTATTTTAACCATATTGGTATTGTTGGCGTTTACAGGCAATTGGCGTTCAACCATTATTGCAGGTGTTGTTATTCCAACATCTTTGATTGCAGGATTTTTCTTTGTAGATAACAGTGGTTTTACAATTAATGCATTAACATTGTTGGCGTATTCATCTGCACTGGGGACATTGGTATCAAATGCGATTATTTTGATAGAAGCGTCCCTACAGGAAATGCACGCAGGTAAAACCCCAGAAGACGCAGCGATTGATGGAACAAAAAAAGTTGCTGTGTCTGTATTGGCCGGCGTTGGTACAAACGTCGTAGTGTTCTTGCCTTTGGCATTTATGGGCGGGATTATTGGTCAATTTATGAACCAATTTGGTATGACGGTTGTTTATTTAACTGTATTATCTTTGATGTTCTCGTTCACGTTAACACCTATGATGATTGCGAAATTCCTGAGATTGGGTAAAGAAAGAAAAAAAGCAAAACAAATTCAAAAATCAGAAGCACATGCTGAAACATCTATTTTACGTAAATGGTATAATTTTCAGCACAATCACCCATGGCGTGTTATTGGATTTGCATTTATAGCATTTATCGTATCTGTAATGTTGATGAAATTCGTAGGAAATGAATTTTCACCATCAACAGATGCAAATGAAATCACTGTAACTGCACGTACACCTATGGGGTCTACGTTTAAAAAGTCACAAGATGTCGCAATACAAATTGAAAATGCGTTAAAGCAATTTCCAGAAGTGTCTGCAACAACTGTGAAAATTGGCGAACGTGGTTTACAAAATATATCTGTTACAGTTGAATTGGTCGACGTATCTGAACGTAATATTTCAGATAAACGTTTGGCACAAAAAATGTTGCCAACACTGGCTGAAATTCCAGATGCAGAAATTCAAATTCGTGCAGGCGAAGCACACTCGGCAGGTGTAACATCTGATTTGGTATTAAATGTATTCGGGCCAGATGATGAAATTCGTGAAAATTATGCAAATCAAATTATCAATTTGGTAAACAATATTCCCGAAGTACAATCTGCAGTGCGTGCCCAACAATTACCTGCAATGGAAACTCAATTCGTTCCAGACCAAGAAAAAATGAATTTCTGGGGCGTGCAAAACGCATATGCAGGAACAACTTTGCGTACGGCATTATTTGGAAATGATACATACAAGTACAAAGAAAATGGTGAAGAATATCCAATTATATTGGAATTTGCAAAACCATTTAAAAACGCATCTTTGTTTGATAACGTGTATGTAAATTCCAGCAAAGGTATGGTGCCATTATCCAGTCTGGGCGAAGTTAAAACTGTACCTGCAACACCGGATATTCGCCGCCAAAATAAAAACAGATTAACCGAGGTTGACATAAACATTGGTAAATCTACTATGGGACCTGTTCAGGCAAAAATAGAATCAGAATTAGCGAAATTAGATTGGAAGCCTGGTTACTATTATGAATTTGGTGGTATGTCTGAATACCAAGCCGAAGCGGCCGCTGAAATTGGTAAAGCATTTTTATTGGCAACCATTTTGACATATATGTTGTTGGCTGCAATATTAAATTCTTTGGCACATCCGTTCACAATTGCAACATCTATATTGACCAGTTTTATTGGCGTATTCGTATTGATGTTTTTATCCGGTGCAACAATGAACGTTGGTGCAATGTTGGCGTTCGTTATGTTGGTTGGTTTGGTGGTAAACAATAATATTTTGGTACTGGAACCAACAATCGTTCGTGTAAACCATGGTGAAAAAGCATTCAACGCATTGTGGTCCGAATTGATGAATAAAAAGAACATGGTACTGATGACATCAATCGCAGTTGTCGCAGGTATGGTTCCGCAATTATGGTCTGCGGACGGCATGAAGGTCGCAATGGGTGCGGTTATGATTGGTGGTATGTTGGCCAGTTTGATTTGCACATACGCATTAACACCTGCATTGTTCTTTTTAATAGAACGTGCCAGAAATATGAAAAAGCGCAAATAAAAACACGCCCAATTGGGCGTTTTTTTATTTCGTGCGAACGTGTGATAATTGATGCATTTTTTCTTTTACATTTTGACGAGATAATTTTTTACCCAAACTTTGTGTTGTTGGATTATCTACATCATCATACATATCATCATGTTCTGTATTTTGTGACGCAATAAATTCAGGAACACCTGTACGACTTTGCACAAATTGCTTTACCATTGTTGCAATACGTTGTTGCGACAAAGTCTTGTCCAAACATTGCGTTGCAATTTCTTTGATATCATCTGGCATACCAAATATATAATAAGAACTGCTATTTATCGCATTACATGATTTATCACGTAATAACTTGGCATCTTGTTTATCTTTTTCTTTGCCCTTATTCACATATTCATACGCTTTTAAAGAAAGACGAATATTTTCTTTTACCTGATCAATTTGTTGTTGATGTTCTTCGTATTCTTTCATTTCAGAAATCCAACACATAGTATCAAACATTGTTTTGTATGCGTTATGCGCATCGTTATCAGAAGATTCTAATTCTGCGACCAATTGTTTCAGATTTTTTGCCTTGGCCATGGCATATTTTGCATATTTTAATCCATATTTCATATCGTGCAAGAACTGTGCATTATCTGCATCGATGGCCCTGCCCTGGGCAAAATAATTATATGCCTTTACTTTGTTTTCCAACTCAGTTGTTTCGTTTTCCAGTTGTGCGATATGATTATATTGAGCATTTAATACCTTGGCATCTATAACCCAAGATAATATATATGATGCAGTTGCAAAAAATTCTTGTGCGTTTAATTCTGCGACCATATTTGCCAAATTTTCTGCCTTGGCATCGTATGGTTGTTGATATGTTTGCAATACAGATTTGCGTTTACGTCTGTTTTCTATACGCATTTCACGTTTTGTTTTATCACCAGAAACGTATTTTACCTTGCTTTGTCTTGGACCAGATACATGTTCAGCAGGAATCGTATAAACCACCTTGTGTATTTTTTCACCTTTGGCATTATTACGTGTTTTTTTTGTATTTTTTGCCTTCAAAGATGTTTTTGGTAAGTCTGATTTTTTAACATTTTGTTTTGCAACCATTCTGTCTAAATATAATGGTGTTGATATTGTTATATGCAAGTTCATTTGATACCCTTTTTTACTGTGCACAATCTAAACTATCACAAAAAATCCCAGAAATCAAATTTTGTTTTTGGATACACACCCATAATATGATAAAATACTTAAGATATGAAAGAGAGATTGTACAATGAATAGCCCATTTAAAAAATGTATAACAATGGCATGTGCTATGTTGGTTTTACCGGCATTTGGTAACACGTTGTCGCTGAATGACGCGTTGCGTAATACATATACTGCATGTATCGGTATTGATGATGCTTTAATGGATTTGAAAAAAATGGCGGGCATTAATACAGCAATTACTGGTATTGGAACGGCTGCTGGGGCCGGTGCAACGGTTGTAGGTATTGTAAAAGCATCAAAAGACGCCAAAGCCGAGGCATTGGAACAAATTTTAAAAGAAATTGAAGAAATTCAAAACACAACCCAGCCACTGACCGATGCAGAATTTGCCACTTTTATGTCGGAATTTAATACAGTTTATAAATCAGATATTTCTAATAAAGAATCTGTTCAATCTGAACTGGACAAGTTGAACAAACAATCCAAAAATTTAGGTAATTGGCGTACAGGCCTGATGGCGGGCAGTGCAGTTACAAACGTCGCAGGTGCGGTTATCGCAAACAAAAACAGAGTTGATGAAGATTTAAATACACAAATTGAAATGTGTAAAATTGCCGTTAAAAACCTGCAAAATTCTATATTACAGGCACAAATCAATGGCGAAAATGTAAGTGAAGCCGTGCAAATCGTAAACGCATGTGGGCAATACGAATATGCAGATTTATCGAAAATAGATACCAAGGCCAAAGGTGCAATGATTTCATCTGCGATTGGGGCAACAACCGGTATCGCAGGTACTATATTTTCTGCAAGCGCGAACACAGACAAAACACGCAATGATAATTCGGACGCAGGTAAACAAAAAGAAAAGAATCTGAACCTGACTTCTAATATCCTGGCGGGGGCAACAACTGCTGCATCAGCCACAGCAACAGTATTTAATGCAACACAAATTAGTGCTATTAAAAAAGTTGCAGAAATTGCTGCAAATTGTACGGGGGTATTACAATGAAGAAAATATTGATATTTTTATCTGGATTATTATTTGCAATACCTGCGTGGTCTGCACAATTGTTAAACACAGATGCATCCGTACTGGAAATATTGATACCGCAATATTTTACAACCGAAGAATCACAAAAATCTGCCTTGATAACATATAAGGAAAGATTACAGGCAAATGGTGGTAATGGTGTTTCAGCAGAAGATATAACGGCCGTATGTGCAATTGGTGGTGCAGACAAAGCAAAATGCCAATCTTTTATTAATGACATGTATAGATTTAGCAAATTTTATGCCGTTTGCGATGGCACATCTGTACCATCTGGTTCCAAAGGTGTCTGCGAGAAGAAATTCTTTAGTGATACAGAAGTGCAAATAACATCTGGTATACAGTTAGTAAAAGAATATGCGAAATTGAAATTAAATGATACGATTATATGTTCTGGCGAACGCAGAAAAAAAGAATTACAAGATTATCTGCAATGTCGTTCTGTGAACAGTGACACATTTTACGAATTTGAATTTGATGATCTGACAGAATCTGTGGACTATGACATTCAAGAAGCCATAACAAGTGCGATTTGCAGAATATTTGATAAAAATCATGCCGGCGGTTTATGGTGTCCAGGCAATGCTGATGCATGCTCAAAAATGAATACAGTTGCAAAATCATTTGGTGCCACTGTTGCCCCTCATCCAACTGCGGGTGGCTGTGAATTCAAGTTTGAATCCATACAATCAGCAGATGCTTTGAGAACTGCATGTAATATTAACAGTTTTGAATTCTGTCGTGGAATCGAAATAAAATCGGATTTAACATTACAAGACTACTTGAAACAATACACTGCTGAAAAATGCGGCACTAATAAAGCATTAGTTACATGCGACAGCAGTTTTAAGACATATCGTGGTCCTGGGTGCAAGGTTTCAACATTCGCACCAAAAGATGACATTATAACTTGTTATTATAACGGCACACCAATTGATTACGTATTTGATGATGTTAACGAAGCATTAAAAGTTCGCGACAAAGGCGGCAAACAGGCAATGAGTTGTATCGTATCTGGGGGCACATATAATGGTTCACAATGTATGCATTTAAGCAAAATGCAGTGTGAACAACTGGCAAAAGCGAACCAATTAGATTGTCCAAGTTGTAAAAAAGTAAAATGGAACGAACAAGAAAACATTTGTGAATTGCCTTCATCAGAATCTGCAAACGATTTTCAACGTGGTGTTGTTATTACTGGTATTGTTGTGGGATTTGTCGCAGGCACAGTTATAACAGTAGCAACAGGTGGAACTGGTACTACTGCAATCGTGTTATTAACTATAGAAACCGTCGGTACTGGGATAGAATTAACATCGCAACTGGTCATCAACCAAATCGCGGAAAAATTCTTTACGGGATCTGCAAAATGTCATGATGCAAAATGTGCAGAACGCATAATTGGGGAAAGCTTACAACGTCTGGCAAATTATACAAACGATTTAACTCAGGCCGAAGAACGCGCCATAGACGATGAAATGGCACGTTTAGTATCAATGATTCCAGAAGATTCTGAATTCTTTAAAAAAGTTTATGAAGAAGGGATAACTTTGGCAGAACGTGAAAAAGGGTTCTTTGATGCAGAATCTTGGGAACCAGAACAGGTTTGGCGTGCAATCGGTATTACTTTACAATTAGCATCAATTATCACCACCGCAGGCAAATGGATACTGACCAAAGGAAAAACCGTAACAAAAACACTTACCAAAACAGAAGATATTCTGAGAACTAAGTTGGCATTTAACAAAGCAAAACATCTTAATGAAGCAGATGAAATGATTGCACTTATCAATCAACAAAGACAAGCCAAAACACTGACTAAATCACAGGCGGATGCTTTGTGGAGTAAACTTAAAACCGTACAACAAAACCGCCAAACAATATTGAATAGTATTGGTAATCCACCAGAAGAATTATTGGTTTTGTTGAAAAATGAAGCATATGCAGGTAAAAACCTTGAAGACGCCCAGGCTGCACTTGCAAAAATAATTCAACAAGAAGACGCTTTGTATATGACAAATAAAAATGGACAAAGAGTTTTACGCCAAGGCAAAACCAAACAGGATATAAAATTATTGGCATCGCAACATGATGAAATTGCAAAACAAATTGATAATCTGGGGAAAGAACTGGATGATTTAGATAAACAAATCATGGCATACTTAAATAAAAACAGAAAAACAACAACCGAAGTTGTAACAACTGTTATTCCTGGGCGTCCTTTGTTAGATGACGGTATATCAAACAGTGCAAAATTAGCACACATTGGTATATTAGAGGCAAAAAACCAAACCAGAAAACAGACAGATAATGAATACATAAGTAACGCCGACAACAGTGTGACCCCAGGCCCAGCCCCAGAATCTGTGCCCGTTGTTATCAACACCGTTGACCCAGTGGTACCAACACCAAATCCAGCACCTGCGCCTGCACCAGAACCAGCACCGGCACCTGCACCAGTACCCGCACCTGCACCGGTACCTGCACCAGCACCCGCACCGGCACCTATGCCTGATTATGTGGCACCGCCTGTTATAAACACACCACAAGACAGGACAATTACACCATACCATGTTGAAAAACAGCCAAACACTGCGTTGATTGCAACCGCCAGTGTATTGGGTGCAGTTGGTGTTGGTGGTTTGATTGGTGGTCTGGTCGGTATGGACAAAGATGATGACAATCAGGCAAACAATACGAATAACAACACAATGTACAATATGCCTGTTCAACAAAATACTAACGCCACTGGATATAGCACCATAACCGCCGCAGCAGCAGGCGTTATTGGATATGTTGATAACAGTGAAGTTACATTGGTATCAATGCCAACAACAAACAATTCGCAATCAAAAATTGTGAACATACAAAATAATGCGATTATTGTTGCAAATTGGCGTGGGCATTACTTGCCATATTACACAAATTCTGCATCTGGTCGTTGGATACCGATTATGGGTATTGGCGAACGTGGCGGTTGGTTTAATGTTTACCCCAGTGGCAATATTGCGTTACTGGACAACATCAACCAGGCAGTATCCAGTAAACTGAACCCAGGTACAGTTTCCAGTTACATGTCACAAATTCCACATGCGTCCCAGGGTGCATACACAATAATAAACGCAGAATTTCCAAATGGTGTTGTACAATCTTATAATGGTACCTTTACACCAACAGACCAAACATTGTACAACAACAATTATTACAAAATTAAAAACCTGAAATAAAAATACCGCCAATTGGCGGTGTTTTTTTATTTTTTGTTTTCATTATACAACTTGGAATATTCGGCCATAACATCAACCATCAACCCACGATATCCATGTTTATCCCAATGGCGTTCAGCCGCATATAATGTTGGTTTAAAATCGCAAAATTCTGTATTTTCCCAATCTATGAATCCTGTGATATTTAAATCATCGTCCATCATGAAATTTTGTCCGATATCATTATGAAACCAACCATATAAATAACCCGGCTTTTCTGTTTTTTTAGGCTTTAAATCGCGAATAGATGCCGGGTCAGACGAACCCACAACATGCAAGAATTTTGCCAATTGTTTCGCAATATGTGTACGTTTGGACAAAACATAAGACGGTTCAAAATCACCAATTAATTTACCACTGAAAAATTCTTGGCGGCGAATAGTAATACCGCGCCATTGAATGATTTCCATTTTTGGCATTGGGATTGGTGTTATTTTTTGAAACGCATCTGTGATACGCATTTCACGCATTGCCTGGGCAGAACCATCATTTACCAATGAAAATTTAAATACATTTTTATCGTTTAATATTACGATTAAATTTTTGCAACCGACCCCAAAGGCGATAGACATTTTTTGCACACCGCCATCATTTTCATTTGCCCATTTACGTACCCAACGAATATATTCTTTGGTGGACGGATATCGCAACACAACGCGTGTTTTACTACGCAATTTTTTATTCGGGATAAAGCAAGACACAATATTTGCAAAAGAACGTCTTAGACTCATATAAACACCTTTTTGTTTATACGTATATGTTAAAAGAATAAAATCACAGGTACAAGGAAAACTTTCATTTGAAATATATAATAAATCAGTATAAAATATGGTGGATTTTTAAATACGCTCCCATCGTCTAGCGGTCCAGGACACCAGATTCTCATTCTGACAACACGGGTTCGATTCCCGTTGGGAGTGCCAGTTCTTTCCTTTACATTACTAGACAACGGCGAACCTCTTGACGCAAACCAACTGTTCGTTGCTAATAACGCAACTCACAGGGTTTTTATTCAATCGGTTTCCCGTTGGGAGTGCCACACTTTTTCGATTATAATAAAAAAATAAAAAATCCCCCGATTGGGGGATTTCAAGGTTCAGGGAACTGATATATACAAATTCACAAAATGAATTAGAATGATTTAGATAAAAGTAAAAACGATGGCGTAGTGTACAGAAGTTACATGAGCCATCGTTTTTGATTTTAGATGAATTATTATAATTTATTTTAATCCACCAATTTCCAACCGGTAAATGTATACCCTGGTTTAACTGGGTCTGGGGTTGGTAATGTGATTTCAGCATCATATGTACCCATATTTTTGATATGTTCGCCATTATTATCT
>JAZNBN010000015.1:0-60942 GCA_045587125.1 Candidatus Enterousia sp. | reverse complement strand
CCAACATCCCTGTCAGTTCACACATCATAATATAAAAACCAGCATCTTTTTTCAATATGAAAATTCACAACAAAAGAAAACCGACCCACAGGTCGGTTTTTAAATTCGTGGCGCATCCAGAAGGATTCCCTCGGTATATACTATACCTGTGGGGCAGTCGTAACGATTTCCCTGCGCAATGCTTGGCAAATCTACTCCTTGTCGAACCAGGGTTCAAATCCTTGGATTTACATCACAAATTAAAACACCGCCATACGGCGGTGTTTGAATTTGTGGCGCATCCAGAAGGATTCGAACCCTCAGTCTTCTGATCCGTAGTCAGATGCTTTATCCAGTTAAGCTATGGATGCAACGGTCTTGTATTCTATATCAATTTATTCAAATTGCAAGAAAAAATGTTGTTTTTCATGTTTTTTTATATGCTTTTGTGATAAAATAGTCACAATGTTAAGAATTATTTCAATCTTGATGATGATTTTTGCTGGAAATGTAAATGCAGTGGGGGCCGCTGATGTGGCACGTGCAACCAACAGTTTTTTAACCGCACAATCTTTTCCAAAGACTTTTCAAGATTTGTCTTTTGTTCAACGGATGCAGGTTATCCAAGAAGGTTATGAACCGTGGGAATCAGAATACGATTCGTCCGGTAAATGTATCAGTGGTTGCGCATATTCTGGTATCACAATAGAAGATGAAATGGATAATTTAAACAGACAAACCCAATATGCAAATCAGCAATTGAATCAAGTAAGACAACAGAACGCAATTCAACAACAGATGGCCCAACAAAACAATTTTGTTGTGTATGATAATACTGGGTTTTATCAGGGGCCATCGGTGCCAATAGGGTTGCCTGTGAATGGTAATCCACGGATTTCTTCACCGTTTGGAATGCGGATTCATCCTGTAACCGGTAATAAGCAGGTGCACAAAGGTGTTGATTTGGCTGTACCAAGTGGAACAGATGTTTTTGCACCCGCAGGTGGAACAGTTGTGAGTGTTTGGACAGACAAGACATGTGGTAATGGTATAAAAATTAAACATGATATGGGATATGAAACTGTTTATTGTCACCTGTCTGCACCAATGGTCAAAAAAAATGATGTTGTAAATAAAGGATATCTGATTGCAAAATCTGGAAATACAGGTCGATCAACAGGTCCGCATTTGCATTACGCAATAAAATACAATGGCGAATATGTGAATCCTGGGGAATTTATAGGTGGGTAATTATTTTTGACGTTTAAACTTTACATGAAAACTGCCGTTGTTTATTGGTGAAAAAGATATTATATACGGAGTTAAAATACTGTCTTTTGCCCATTGTTGAAATTTTATTTTTAATATTCCACTGGCACCTGTGATAATGTTTGCGGTTCGAGTGCCCGATTTGGCCAAGGTCATGATTTGTTCCCATGCCTGTTCTTCGGTTAATTGGTGCAGATCCAATGTCGCATGGTGTGGTGGGGCAGATTGGACAGGGGGCATGCGTGTAGACATGTGTAATTCACGGCGTACAATGCGTTTTGTCGCTGAATCGCATGGTGTGAATTCGGCACCTATCATTTCTGCAATGTCTTGGTCGGTTAATTTTTTCATTTTTTATACCTGAATATTAAAACGCGTTCAATTCCACCTAAATCAGTTTTAGATTCTATGAATGTCCAATTGTGTTCTGAAAATATTTGCTTTATTGGGGTACCTTGGTCAATGCCGATTTCTAGGTATATTTTGCCGTGTGAATTTATCCAATTTCTTGCGTTTTTGGCAATTGTTTCGTATGCAGCCAATCCATTGTTATCCGCGTAAAGTGCGATTTTAGGGTCGTGCATTGCACCATCGTTTACGCGTGGGTCATTTTTGGCTATGTATGGTGGATTTGATACGATTATATCAAATTTTTCTTTTATTTTATGTGGGGTGTTAAAACTGGTTCGTTTTAGTTTTATTAAATGATTCAATCCTAAATCTTTCACGTTCCGTTTCGCAACACGTAATGCAGAACGGGATATATCAATCGCCATGCCTGATGCAGATGGAATATTTTTTACCAATGAACATATTATACAGCCTGTACCTGTGCCCAGATCCAGAATGCGTTTTGGGTGATTATCTGTGCAATCTGAAATAACGGCCGAAACCAATGTTTCTGTGTCTGGTCGTGGGTCCAGTGTATGTCTGTTTGTATAAAAAGGCAGACCATAAAACCATTTTTTATGTATTATTTTCGCCACAGGTGTGCCACAACGCAATAAATGCGCCATGTATAAGACTTTTATCTTAGATAATTTTTTTGTATTTTCTGTGATGATACGGGCGGCACGAATGCCACCATAACGCTGTAAAATTGTGAATGCTTGATTTTTAGTCATAAGAATAGTATAATATGTATCATGGAAAAAGCAAAAAATATTATTAAATCTTTGAATCTTATAAGCATAGTTTTGGTGATTGCCATTGTGCTTAGTTTAACTGCGATTGGTATGGTGTTGTGGTGGAAACCGGCACCTGTACAGATGAATGTTACGAATGAATATCGGTCTGTTGTGTTTGTTTCTGCTGGGGATACGCTGTCTAAGTTATTATTAGAGCAGGGATTTACGCATAACGATGTAAATGAAATTGCAAAGGTGCTGAAAAAAGAAGCAGATATTTCAACACTGCGTGCGGACAGGGATAAATTGGAATTTGTACGTCCAGATGATAATTCACCTGTATCAAAAATTGTTGTTGTGCCATCCCCGTGGCGTCAGGTTGAATTGACTTGTGATGAGGGCGGAACATGGAATTGTGAAACGGTTGATGTAGAACGTGATGTACGTGCCGTATGGCGCAGTGGTGAAATTCAAGATGGTGACAGTTTTTATTTAGCAGGTGAACGTGCCGGAATCCCAGCCGGAATTTTAGTCGGGGTTTATGATTTGTTGGCATTTGAAATGGACTTTGAACGTGATGTTCGTGCCGGACAAAAGTTTTGGGTAATGTACGAAGAAAACTTTTCTGAAAGTGGTGAAAAAATTGATAATGGTAATATTTTGGCCGTATCTTATGAGGCTTTGCGTGGTACTGTGCAGATGTACAGATTTAAAAAGTCAGATGGTACAACGGGATATTATGATGCCCAAGGTAATGGTGCAATTAAGTCTTTGAAACGTACACCAATAAATAATGCCAAGGTTACCAGTAATTTTTCTAAAAAACGTAAACACCCAGTTTTAGGATATACACGTGCACACAAAGGTGTGGATTTCCGTGCACCAACAGGTACACCAATCCCAGCCGCCGGTGCAGGACGTGTGGTCGCACGCAGTTTTAATCGTGGACACGGTAATTATGTTAAAATCCGTCATAATGGTTCTTTTGAAACACTGTATGCACATATGTCCCGATTCGCAAAAAATGTTAAAGTTGGCACAAATGTTAAACAGGGACAGATAATTGGATACGCAGGTTCAACAGGGATTTCAACAGGACCACATTTGCATTATGAAATAATCAAGAACGGTGTTCATGTAAATCCTATGACGGTAAAGTTGCCTGCTATTAGTAATTTGGGTAAACAGGATAAGCATAAGTTCTTGGATTATCGTGAAATTTTAGACGAGGCGATACATCAATTGGAAAAATATCCGAATTTATTTATCCAATTATAGTTTTTTCTGTTGACCCAATGGATCGTTTTTTTGTATGATAACCATAGGTTTTAATTTGAGGGAAATAATGTTACAAAGGTGGGTTTTAAATATTGCTGTGTTTATGGCGTTTTTGCCCGCTGTTTCCTATGCCGCAATCCCAAGTACGAATTATGTTCAAGATGCAAGACATGTGACAGCAAATCAGTTTGATCCTGCTCGTTTGCCTATTTATAACAAGACAGAAGCAGACACAAAGCCCACAGATACGGTTGCAGCGGGTGATGATGTTCGTTTTGATACTGTACAGATTGGTCAGGCACCTACGATTACAAGTACGACAGGTGATTCAACAGATCGTGCTGTGATTTGGATTGAATAAAACAAATATTTTTATTTTTTAGTTGCCCAATACATTGCCCATATCCATCCGATAACAGACCAGCCGAATACCCAACTGGCCAAGCGGACGTGTTGCATTTGTGGTTTGCCTTTGCCGTTTTGACGTGCAACCCATGCAGGTGCCATAAATATCCCGATTGTAATGGCAATGCATATAATAAATTTTACAATAACTAATATATCTTGTACTGGTATCATTTTACATAATAAAAGGGAGGCGTCGAAGCCCCCCTTTATCTCCTTTCGTGTGGATTATATACCATATTTGGCATCTTTGTCCAGTTCTTCTTCTATGCGTAATAACTGGTTATATTTTGCCATACGGTCTGTGCGGGACATAGATCCTGTTTTAATTTGACCGGCATTTGTTCCAACAGATAAATCTGCAATTGTGGTGTCTTCGGTTTCACCACTGCGGTGTGAAATGATAACACCGTATTTTGCATCTTGGGCCATTTTGATTGCACGTAATGTTTCTGTCAAAGAACCGATTTGATTTACTTTGATTAAGATTGCGTTTGCGACACCTTTTTCAATGCCCATGTTCAGACGTGCAGGGTTTGTTACGAATAAATCGTCCCCAACCAATTGGCATTTGTCGCCGATTGCGTCGGTTAATTTTTTCCAACCATCCCAATCTTCTTCGGCCAATGCGTCTTCTATGGAAATAATTGGGTATTTAGAAATTAAATCTTCATAAAAAGCAATCATTTCATCAGATGATAATTTATTGCCTTGGAAGTTATATACGCCATCGTTATAGAATTCAGATGACGCAACGTCCAGACCAATTGATACCTGGTCGCCTGGGATATAGCCTGCGGATTTAATTGCGGCAATAATTGTATCCAACGCTTCGTCACAGCAATTAAAGTTTGGTGCAAAACCGCCTTCGTCACCAACGTTTGTTGAATTGCCACCTTTTTTCAAAATGCTTTTCAAATGATGGAAAATCTCAGACCCCATGCGAATTGCTTCGTGTTCGGATTTTGCACCGTTTGGAATAATCATGAATTCTTGGGCATCCAGTCCATTGTCTGCGTGTGCACCACCGTTGATAATGTTCATCATTGGACGTGGTAAAACGCATGGATTTGGATTGCCATAAATTTCTGCAATGTATTTATACAGTGGAATGTTTTTTGCATGTGCGACTGCGTGTGCGATTGCCAATGATACAGCCAATATTGCGTTCGCACCCAATTTGTCTTTGTTTGGCGTCCCGTCCAGTTCTAACATTTTTTCATCAACAGATGTTTGATTTGACGCATCCATGCCAATCAAAGCAGGGGCAATAATATCATTTACGTTTGATACAGCCTTTGATACGCCTTTGCCCATATATGTGTCACCACCATCACGTAATTCCAGTGCCTCAAATTTACCAGTAGATGCCCCAGATGGTACAGATGCACGGCCAAATGCCCCACCAGATAATTTGATATCACATTCAATTGTTGGGTTGCCACGACTGTCCATGATTTGACGTGCATGAATAGATGTTATATTAAACATTTTTCCTTTCTCCTTATGCTTGTTACTCTTCGGCGGTACATATAAACATATTTTTTTATGAAAAGATAGCGGTTTTTTGTGAAAACCTTGACTTTTTATAAGTTTTATACTATAATGCAATGTGTACAAGGACGTGATTCCACGATCCATATTCCCAAAAAAGGATTTTTAATGCATATAAATGAATTAAAGGCAAAAACGCCTCAGCAGTTGCTGAAAATGGCAGAAGACATGGGTATTGAAAACCCATCACAGTTGAACGTACAACAATTGCGTTTCGCAGTTATGCGTGTGTTTGCGGCTGATAATAAAATCACATTAATTGGTGATGGTGTTCTGGAACGTATGCAGGATGGTTTTGGTTTCTTGCGTGCACCAGAAAGTAATTATTTGGCGGGACCTGATGATTTATACGTGTCACCAACATTGATAAAAAAATACGGATTAAAAACAGGTGATTATATAGAGGGACAAATTCAGGCACCTGCTGCGGAAACAGAACGTTATTTTGCATTGGAAACAATTGAACGTGTAAATGGTGATAAACCTGAAAAATTACGTCATCGTGTTTCTTTTGATGATATGACACCATTATATCCAGATGAACAGTTAAAAATGGAAGTGCCAGATGATAAAGACAAAGGTCGTAATTTGTCTGCACGTGTTATTGATTTGATATCGCCAACTGGTAAAGGTCAACGTTCTTTGATTGTTGCACCACCACGTACAGGTAAAACTGTTATGTTACAGAATATTGCACATTCAATTGCAACAAATTATCCAGATGTTAAACTGATTGTGTTGTTGATTGATGAACGTCCCGAAGAAGTTACAGATATGCAACGCAGTGTAAAAGGCGAAGTTATTTCTTCTACGTTTGATGAACCGGCGGCACGTCATATTCAGGTCGCAGAAATGGTTATTGAAAAGGCCAAAAGATTGGTCGAAGCAGGGCAAGATGTTGTTATATTGTTGGATTCAATCACCAGATTGGGCCGTGCATATAATACGGTTGTCCCATCCAGTGGTAAGGTTTTAACCGGTGGTGTTGATGCGTACGCACTGCAACGTCCAAAACGTTTCTTTGGTGCAGCACGTAATATCGAAGGTGGCGGTTCGTTGACTATTATTGCGACTGCATTGGTTGATACAGGTTCAAAAATGGACGAAATTATTTTCGAAGAATTTAAGGGAACTGGAAACAGTGAAATTATATTGGATAGAAAATTGTCTGATAAACGTGTGTATCCTGCAATTGATATTACAAAGTCGGGTACACGTAAAGAAGATTTGTTGGTTGGCAAAGATATTTTGTCTAAAATGTATGTGTTACGCAGAATTATTAATCCAATGGGCACGTTAGAGGCGATGGAATTCTTGTTGGATAAATTACGATTGACCAAGACAAATGATGATTTCTTTTCATCAATGAATCAATAAAAAATCCCCCCGTTTGGGGGATTTTTAATGGGGGAATTTATGAGTAATAAAATTTATTTAATGTTGATAGGTGTGGTTATGTTAGTCTGTATTTATATTTTTGGAATCTATTCAGGGTATCAAAAATGCAATGCCAAGGTTGCCACCCAGACCAATAATCAACAATCACATGTCATAGAAATTCAAAGGAAAGTAAATGAAGAAGTTTTTAATCGTGGGGTTAATGATATTCGTAACGTCTTGCACCAGAAATACACAATCGCAGATTGATTCTTGCACAAAAACACTGTGTGAACCAATTTACGGTCTTGCAAGTGATTGGAACATCATCAGTGATGAATTAGCCCGCAATATATATCGCCATAATAAATTATGTGAAGAATATAACCGTTAAGTGTGTTATTCTCCCATTGCCAACGAAATCAATTGTTTTACAATCTGTGCACAGTTTTCATCGCCAGATGGTGCGTATTCAACAAATTCAAAATATGACGCATCATGAAAACCGCGAACCAGCATTTCAGCATTTTCAAATGTAATCCCGTTTGGTGCAGGTACCAATACTTCGCTGAAAATTTTTGGGTCAATCGCATCAAAATCAAAAGATACAACATAAGGGCGATTGCCAATTTTTTTGCGGACTTCGGAAATCGCGTTTTCTATATCTGATTTTGTTTGTAATTCAGATGCATGACGCACATATATATTGTGTTTGTTGGCATATTCATCTTCGGCCTGTTCTGTGGAACGCGTGGCCAAATAAAATAAGTTTTCAGGTCGCAGGGCGGGGCGTTTTTGTGTCAATGACAACCAACGTTCATCGCCTTGGCCCAATAAAGCACGTACATTTGCACCGTGTGGTGCCCCAGATGCCTGGGTCACAGATGTTTCAGGTGTATGCAGGTCCATGTGTGCGTCAATATATACCAAACACAGGTCTTGGTCAGGCATACAGTCGGCCAATTTAGCGAAATGACCATAATTAACAGAATGGTCGCCACCAATCATGATATGTTTTTCGGTTGTTGTTGCATTGAATATCTTTTGTTGGATTTTAAAGTTCTCACCATATCTGTCACGTTTGCATTCATCTGCATCAAATGGTGATGGTAAAACCATTGTCCATTCTAAATCAGGAAACATTTGTTTTACAGATTCAGGTGCACGTGCCGGTGCAGCATCAGATGCGACCGCCAAACAACCACGGCCATATTTTATACCAAGCATTGCATTTTTATCATTTGTACATTTCCACTATACTTTCGGCGGCGTTTTTCAAACGTCCCAAGGATTGTTCGTATGTGGCACAATCACGATTTATTTGTGATCTGTATGCGTCACGCAAATTTGTTGCCATATATGAACAACCACGTAAATATTGAACACAATAATCATGTCCTGTTACAAAGGCGTTTTGTCCACGAACACGACTTTCTGTATCCGCCCAATTTATATTTAATGCGTTGTCAATATTGGTCCATGAATTGCCGTTACTGTATTTCCCAACGGTGGCCATCCAATATTCGTCCATTTCTGATTCAGACCAATTGTTTGTATTTTTGATTGTTAAAATTTGGGTAATCAATGAATCTATTGCACTTTTGTATGTAGAATCAATTTGTGATAATTTCGCACTGCAATAACAGCGGTTATAATCTGTTTGTTCGCGTTCACAATACATATCCATACATTCTGTGTATCCGGTCATACATTGGCCAGATGACATGCGCTGGGTTGCCAATGTGTTTTGTGTTGCGGTTTGTGGTGATGTTCTGCCGTTGTCGGTGCGTACGCCACTGCGTATTTGTGGGGCACTGCGTCGCACACCACTGCGTGCGACAACACGGCGATTTTGTGTGCTGGTTGCAGCCCGTGCATTGTTGGAACGCATTTGTGGTGCCACCGTTGCGTTGCGAACGGTGTTATTCTTTGTTGAAGTTACAGGTTTCGCACTGCGTGCAGTAGTTTTTGATTTACGTGGGACAACACGTCGCGGTGCAGACAATTTTTCAGTGCGAACAACCACGTCCATTGGATTTGTAGACTGATTCGGTGTCACCCCCGGGTTCAGGTCTGTACGCATTTGATTATTCATGTATGGGTACATATAGTTATATGTGTCAGGCTTGATATACTTAGATTGTACAGGTGCCGCCACCAATTGATATGGTGCCTGAATAAATATTAAAAACAGAATACAAAATCTAAGAAATCTTTTCATATTTATATCATAGAAACTTTCATTGAAACAGACAAGCATAAAATTAATATAAATATTTGCATTTTAAAAAAATGCTGTTATAATGACTTTCGTTTCGGGGTGTAGCTCAGTCTGGTAGAGTACTTGGTTTGGGACCAAGGTGTCGAAGGTTCGAATCCTTTCGCCCCGACCAGAGACAAATAAAAAATACCGCAGTTGATGCGGTATTTTTTATTTGTTTTGGTGGGTTTTGGATTCGAACGGTAAATTAAAATTTACCAAGGTTCGAACGTTTCACTCAATTTATCACGTGAAAGTGATAAATCTGCGTGGCATTCCTAACGATTTCGCTGTGCGTTGCTTGCGAAATCTACTCATTGTCGCCCCGAGGCATGAGATAAATAAAAAGGTCGCAGTTCATGCGACTTTTTTATTTATTTTGGTGAGGAATGGATTTCAAATCGTTTATCAAAAGTATTTTTTTGTTCTGTTTGTGATGTTTATATTTAGTTCTCATTAATCAGTGATGCTAGCAAAATATATTTTTTATAATAGGTATTGACAAATAAAACTATTGTCCTATAATAAGTCTGTAAACAAATTAAGAGGATAAAAATGATGGTCGATATAAAACAAAGTTTTAACAATTTGATTGATATTGTGCGTACTAAATTTGTTAGACAAACAAACATCTGTGAGATGCCTATGCCATTAAACATAGTATCGCAAGCAACACCTGTACAGGTTATTGAAGCCTGTATGGCTTTTCTTGATAAACATGCAGATAAATTAAGTTTTATTGCGGATACATCTATGATTTGCGGAAACGATGATGTAACGGTTGCAGTAGTCTATAATAAAGAAAATAGTAAATACAACCAAAGGTCTCTTAACAGGATTAATAGATATTATTTTAAGTTAACAGAGTATATAGAAGATTTGGGTAATGACTATTGTCTAGAATTTATTTCTGGTGAAAAGTTTGTTTTTTCAAAAAAAGACACAAAATCTGAAGAGTATCAGAAAATTGGACAGTTGTCTAAGTCTCTCTATGAAAGATATAAGGCAGCAGAATCAATAAAAAAAGCAAATCAAACAAAACAAATAATGAATTGTATGCTTAATGGTGTAAAAGAAAAATAAACTTAAAATTAAAACCGTCGCAAATGCGGCGGTTTTAATTTTCTGTTTGGAACGTTCGGATTTGAACGGTAAATTAAAATTTACCAGTCAGACCGCTTGTTACCTGATGCGTTCAAGAATATGTGTGCCTTTTGAGACTGTTGTATCAAACAATGGTATGTAAACTGGTTTTTGAATATATCGCCATTTGTCCAAAGAATTAGATATTGTTTTAAAACAGGAGGTTGGTGGATTTATAATCATAGTGTGTGCAATGATTCGTCCTCCTGGATTTATATGATTTAGTAACGGTAAAATTATAGCTTTGTGTTTTGAACGTGGCACATAATCCAAAATGTTTGATAAATGTATAACGTCATAAGATGTTGTTAAAAAATTGCTTAGATTCCCGATGTCAGTCATGTAAAAATTATAAGGCTTTTTAATCTGTAGACGTAATTTTAAGTATTCAAAAAAAGTGGGTAATGATTGTGATTTTTTTGGTCTCCAGTTTATCCGAAATATTTTTGCTGATTCTATTTTCTTTATGTATTCAGATTCCACTTCTGGTAATTTAGGCAATATTTTGCTCATATTTTTAATTGATGAAATATCTTTAAATGGGGACCTGTTTATCTCGTAAAAATCATCTAAAAGCTGGTTGTAATCGTTCCGGCTTAAACAATTTAATGCTACGACTTTAATGTCCATCAAGATTTTTGCATTATAACTGATGTCAAAAGTATCAACGTATTTTGCACCATATAATGAAAACCATAATGGGTGATCACCAGAACCAACAACAGTTAAAACATTTTCATGCTTTTTCGGCATCAATTGTGGCAATTGACGTAAATTTTCATTTGTTACAACATATGCAGGAGAATAAGTTTCAAATACGGCAATGTCGCTGGGGTCTTTGTTTTGTTCTCTTGCTTTTTTATAATCTGGTACGAATTCCATTAATTGTTTCCTGATGTTATCATGTATACGTAGAATAACCAAATTTATCTTGATTTCATGGCTGCGTATGCAACAGCAGTGAATATATCAACAAAATCTGTTTCGTTTATAGAATTTGTACTTTCTGGACTTTCCGCATCTGTTAAACGGTGGTTTATGTCGCCGGTGATAAAGTGTCTATCTTTTTTTGTATAAATCTTGTCCCCATACATTACAGTAGAACGATTTGCACTATAATTTTCACGTACTTTTAATACTTGTTGGTTTGTTTTTACGTCATATACTGTAAATTCATCAACTTCGGCACTGTCTTGTGTTTGTTTGGTGATACCGTCTTTGATTGTTTGTAAAATTAATTGTTTTGTTGCCTTGTCAAAAATTTCTGTTTTGATTGGGCCATGACCAAAATTTTTTACCATTTCTGCCATAATGTATCCTTTTTTGTTATTTATATCTAATGTATTATTACAAAACTATATATTTGTCAATATGTTTTTTGTTTTATGTATATTGGGAATGTGATATAATTCCCAGAATCAGGGAGTTTGATATGGATTATATTATTGGTGAGTTTTTGGGTTATGCATGTGGATTTTGTACAACAGTTGCGTTTTTGCCCCAGACGATAAAATCAATTACAACGAAAAATGTGGCTGGGTTATCTTGGTTGACCTATACGATATATTGCGTTGGGTGTGCGTTATGGATGTTGTATGGCGTGTATTTGGATTCTTTTCAGATGGTGTTATTTAATGGGATTACGTTGTTGTTGAACAGTATTATTTTATACTTGATTGTTACAAATTCAGGACGTAAAAAATGAAACGGCATTTTTATTTTTTCAGACACGGTCAGACTAATGAAAATCAGTCCGGTAAACAATATGGGACAAATACAGAATCTTATTTGACTGAAACAGGGATTGCCCAGGCCGAAAAATTAAAGGAATTTTTATCAGATAAAGAAATTCAGGTCGTTTATTCCAGTCCTTTGCAACGTGCAATTCATACAGCAGAAATTGCGTTAAATAATCCAGGTGTTGAAATTATTACTGATGCCAGATTGATAGAAACAGCGTTTGGTTTTTGGTATGGCCCAGATGATGAAAATCAAACAAGAATTAATGAAAACTTTAATCGGATAAAATCATGTTTGGACGATATTATTCAGAATGACAAACATACTAATATCGCAATTGCATCACATGGTGGGGTAACACGGGCTTTGTGTTGGGCGTGCGGACGAAAAATAGGCAGTATAAAAAAACTGTCAATGTTTTCATTTTGTTTTGGATAATGATAAATGGGATTTTGTTGAAGATTTTGAATCAGGTATAGATGTACAAAATATTACAGATACGAATTGTTCTTAAAATTCATAAATTAATACCTTGTGTGGGTATTTTTTACCGCCGTATGTAATAGAACCGCAATCCAGGTCTATAATTCGTGTTGGTTTTATATCAGGTATTTCGAAATCCAGAGATATCAGAACTTTGATTTTATCTTTGTATTTATATAATTTTGGTGTCAATTTAGGACCCAGATATGCAATTGCTATGTCAAATTTGGTGTTTGGGTTATCAAGATATTTAAATGCATCGCACCATATTGTATGATTGTTTTTACATTGTGTAAAAATGTCGGCGGTTTTGGATATAAATGCAGAAAAGGGCATGTTTTCCAGCGCATATACGTTTTTGTTGCATTTACGTGCAATATCACGTGCCAGTCCGCCAAATCCAGACCCTATTTCACAAATGCTTTTTGATTTCGGATATTTGGTTAAAATTTGGTCAATAACATATTGACGCAGTATTTGGTTGCTGGGCACCAATGGCGGTTGTTTGCGGATATGCGCACAATAAACATATTCAAAAAATTTAAATGCTAAAAAAGCATCTGCTATGATAAAGATAATTAACAAAATGTATATTAAAAATATCATGTTATATAATTCTGTGTTGATTGTATCATAAATGTATTACGGTTGAAATATAAAAATGTCTGTGATGAAATGCGATTTTGTGATAAAATAGCAAGTGCTATGAGAAGGTTTTTTACTCTAATTTTATGTATGTTTGTGTGTCCGGTCTTTGCAGATGATGTTGCTGATTTGGTGCAGGCTGCAAATCAGGTGGTAGAAGCAACCAGAATCGTTTGCGGCGGTATTTCTGATGAAATAGGGCGGGTTGCAAATATATCCAAGGCAAATACTGCGGTGGCTGCAATTGGAACAGGGGCGGCCGGTGGCGCATTGGCGGCCGGTATAAAAAAATCCCAAGAAGATGCAGAAATTGAAGAATTGATAAATCAAATTTGTGAAAGTGGCGGTTGTACCCCCGAAGGTGTTGCCGCAATGAGTAATGAACAATTTTTTGAAAATGTTATTAAACCTATGGCACAAATCGCAGAATTGCAGGAAAAATTGGACCGTTCAAAAAAGTTGGGTAATTGGCGAACAGGCTTGATGGCCGGAACAATCGGAACAAATTTAGCAACGGCTATAATGTCGGGGTTAAATATTAATCAATCTGATTTGGTGCAACAAATCAGTGCATGCAACGAAATGATAAAAACTGTGTCTGATATGCAATATAATTTGAAATTATCGGGTGTCAGTCCAATAGACAATCCGGTGGTCAGAAAATTAGATAATATAAAAACATGGTGTGGCCAGATAGATTTAAACGATATTGAAAAAATTGAAAAACGTATGAAAGGTGTCATGGGGACGTCTATTGCGGGAACTGCCATCGGTGTTGTTGGTGTCGGAACCAGTGCGGCTGCAAATTCTGAAAAATATACAGACGCATCAAGTAAACTTAGTTTGACAGACCAAGAAAGAAATAAAGAACGGGCGTTGAATACGACTGCTAATGTTATGGCGGGTGCAAATGTTGCGACCGGTGTTGTTGAAACAGGTTTAAGTATTTCATTGATTTCATTAACGAAAAGATTGATGGCGCAATCTGGGCGTTGCGAAGAGATTTTAAAATAATTATAAATTTTCAATTTGATATACGGCAAAAAAACACCACACAAGGTGGCGTTTCTTATTAAATCTGGCACGCCCTGCAGGATTGTAATTCCCATATTCGCTTTCGCTCTATGGGCCCCTTTCGCCTTTGGCTCGAACCTTGGTTCGAATCCCCGTGTTGACACACGGTTTAATAAAAAACACCACACAAGGTGGCGTTTCTTATTAAATCTGGCACGCCCTGCAGGATTCGAACCTGCGACCTGCAGATTAGAAATCTGATGCTCTATCCAGCTGAGCTAAGGGCGCGTACTGGGGTATATTTTATACCTTTTTTCAAAAATATCAAGTGCGAACGTGAATGGTGCGTAAATATACTGTTTTATAGATTAAAAAATACCCTTGCGGGAAATTGTCTTGTTTGCTAAAATGACTACGTCATTAGTGGTTTATTGATGATGGGGTGTAACGACCCGACTCAAAGCGTCTGGAAATACAAAGGACACAGTTTGTGTGTGTTTTGTGTAACAGATGATAAATTCTCCTGACCCAAAATGGTCAGGAGGGCTGTGAATATATCGAATAAGCACACAATTCTTTGAGATTGTCGTTAACCTCCTGGCCACTGTTATGAAATCGGTGGTTTTATTTTTTTTGCTGTGTCAAGGAAGGTAAAAAAAAACAGGGAGAGTATGAAGCATATCGCACAATTTTTATTGTTATTGATAGTTGTTCCAGCGTATTCGGACGATGCGAATGATGCGTCATATTTTGCAAGCATTGGTGCACCGATGTGTGGGTATGGACAATATCGTATTGGTAATACGTGTTATAGATATGGTCGCCAGAATAATACGCTATGCGATGGTGATTCTGTGTCTGGGGCGGCGTGTTTGGCTGCGTTTGTGGAATCTTCGGGGGGATTTGAAAATTTATCACCGTTTGCGGGCGGGTATACAGACATTGGTGCCCCAACAGATGTTGAAACGTACGCAGATCGTGTCTGTGGCGGGGCGGGGGTATCTGGGGCGGCATGTTTGGCCGCATTTGTAGAAAGTTCGGGGGAATATATAGAATTGTCACCATTCGCAGGTGGATTTGCCGACGTTGGGGCACCATTTCAAATTGAAACATATGCAGATATGGTATGTGGTGGCGAAGGTGTGTCTGGGGCGGCATGCCTGTACGCGTTTGTGGAAAGTTCCGGTGCAATAGAAGAATGGTTCCCATTTTCTGCGGGACTGTCGGACATTGGGGCCCCCAGTGATGTCTTTGTTCGTATGAAAGAAAACGACTGTATCGGTACGATGGATGGGTATTACACGACCGGTATTGATTGGTTCAGTGTGCGTGAAAATTATCAGTGTTCTGATACCAGTGAACCATACGTCATTGCAAATGATTGTCAGTATATTGATATGGCGAATCGCGACCCCAACAATGTGCATTCGTCGTTAAATCCAGAAAATTGGTTATGTGCGGTACTGTGTGACACCGGCAAAGTGTACACCAGTGTAGAAAAATGCGCGACACCATGCACATTTAATGGTGGAATTCAGCGATTGCATGTGGGGGAAAAGGGGTATTCGGCGCCACTGTATATGGAAAGGTTGACCCAGCCATCTATGAATTTCAGATTTTACAACGATACGATGTGTTATATGAATCTGCGTCCGACGGGTGGCCCGAACAAGGTCGCGGTCCAATATAACGACACAACGTATTACAGTTCATATTAAAAAATAAACAAAGGAAAGGAAATGAAAGGAAAAATAGCAATTGGATTATGTTTGTCGGCGATATGTGCCGATGCATTTGCGGCGGACGAATTGGCCAATGCATACTTTGATATATGTAAAAACGAAGGTGCAATTGTATTGGTTTTGCACAAAGACATAGACAGTTCTGCCCCAACGATTGACGGCAATAAATGGTCTGTTGAATTGCCGTACGACGTATTGACGGGTGGCGAACCATACAGTGGTAAAACCAGTACATTAAACGGTATTGCCGCATGCAGCAATATATCTGTGAAATCCGCCCCCGATGGCAGTGGTTTTGACGGTGGGGCAATTGAACCTGGGGCTGTGAACACATTTGCGGTTATGACAGACGCCAGTGCGGGCAAAAAATGTTGGTGCCGAATCGCGGGACCAACAATAACATCGTATTGGACATATGTATACGAATATGCCAGTGATGCCGAATGTGCGAACAATTGCCCCGCATATTGCGGTAATGGATTTGCGACGAATACAAATTCCCCCGCAATGACAAACGGACGCAGTGTCCGCAGTGCAATCATTGACGGGGTATGGTGATAACAAGTGCAAGTGGTTAGTGCAAGTGGGAAGTGAATGAGCGCTGCGCGCAACATTAAAAAAATCATTATTCCACCACTTACACTAACACTAACCACTAACAACTAACAACAACAAAAAAGGAAAGAAAGATGAAAAAATATATAATTGCGGTGTTAATATTATTTATTCCTTGTGTAACATACGCATTGACCATGTGTGCCCGTGATAATAGTTTGGTCGTGGCATTGAATCCTAGTGTTGTTGGTGGTGCTACTTCTGCTATAAATCGTAATGAATATATATGGCGTGTAAATTTTACGTATGGTACAATCATAGGTGAAGCAACTTGTTTGTCCGAAACTGAGAAGGAAAATGTATCTTTATCGGATTATCCAAAAGGTTTGCATGGTAAAGATGAGAGGTCTGAAAATCGTTTATACTGTTATTGTCGTATGACGCATCCTGCTTTGTCTGCTTGGGTGCATGTAACTTCTTATTCTTCTGCAGAAGAATGTATCAATTGTACGGGCTTTTGTGCTCAAACAGCAGCAGGTTATAGAATCAGTATAAATACTAGATTATTCAATTCCATTGGAAAATAAAATTGTAAATGCAATATTTGTTGGTTGTGTTTTTAATATTCTTGCCCAGCACCATATTGGCGGATGATTTCAGTGCAATTGGTGCGCCAATTTGTGGTTATGGGCAATATCGTCTTAATGGCGAATGTTACGAATATGGCGTGCAAAATAACACGTTATGTGATGGTGATTCTGTATCCGGGGCGGCATGTTTGGCCGCGTTTGTGGAATCGTCGGGTGAATTTGAAAACCTGTCGCCATTTTCGGGTGGATTTACTGATATTGGCGCACCAACCGATGTTGAAACAACCGCTGATACGGTTTGTGGTGGCGGTGGTGTAACGGGTGCGGCGTGTTTGGCCGCGTTTGTGGAATCTTCGGGTGAATTTGCAAACCTGTCGCCGTTTTCGGGTGGTTTTACCGATGTTGGCGCACCCAGTACCGCATTTGAAAATATGAAGGCAAATGATTGCCTGGGGACAATGGATGGGTATTATGTAACCGGTGTTGATTGGTATTCGCCGGTGGTAAATGCCACGTGTTCCAGTGGTGTAAATTACGTTATCGCAAATGATTGTCAATATATTGATATGACATCAACCGACCCAAACAATGTTCATTCGCCATTGCATCCTGATAATTGGATGTGCGGTGTGTTATGTGATACTGGGCTGGTATATATCGGTACCAGTTACGCATCCAGTGAAATTTGCACCAAGAAAAAGATAAATATCAATTGGAATCCGGATAATGGCGGGGATTTGATACAAAATGTATGCACATATGATGAAGATATATTGTTCCCATCAGATCCGGTGCGGCCGGGGTATACATTCACCGGATGGAAGGTTGTGTCGGAATAAAAAACGAACTTATTTTATCTGATTTCGGACATTCTTTGCTGGTGCATGGCGATGCGTTTCGCAATTTGTTCGCGGACAAATTTATTGCCGGCGTGCGTATATATAACTGATTCGTTTTTGTCGTTGATATAACCATATCCTGAAATAAAAATATCTGGACTGCGGTACACAAATACAGGTGTACGTGGTTTGATTTCTTGTTTTATCGTATCGTATGAAACACTAGATATTTCAGCAAATCTATTTAATATCTTTTTAGTGCGTGAAAACACGGGTTGAACTGTATAATTGCCCGCATTTCTGATATCTTTTTCGTATTTGTTATCATGTGTAGGCGATGTGTATTTATGACGTTTATAAAAATTTTCGGCTTTGCCCCATGATATCAATTCGGCCTTTTTTGCAACCAAAGATGCGGCACATTCGGTCGTGGATAATAATTGTGTGCCGATTCTGTGTTTTTGATATTCTGGCAAGACGTGTAAATATTGAATTTTGACACTGCTGCGTGATGCACTGGCCACCATACAGCCAACCATTTTGTTGCCATCGTATGCGCCAAATAAAATATTTGCGCCAGAATCACGGACGTTTTGCATCAAAGTTTGAAGATTTTCCGGGGTAATGGTCATGTCGTAATCATATTCGGCTGTGATTTTGTACAGCAATTGAAAATTAGCCCAAAAATCGCATTTTTCGGGATTAAATATTGGTAAAATTTTGATTTCTTTCTTCATACTATGAATATAGTGCAAAAAAATCATTTGTCAATAGTGTTAGAATTTTAATTCCAAATTTTCGAATCGGTGGTGTGTTGAATTTGGAACGGTGACTAAGTTATGCTCGGGCACCCATTTGCGGGATAATTCGTTCGGGACTACGTGGTCGCGGTCTGCGATATAGTGAATTTGTGGGACGCGTGGTAATGTGGTCAGATTTTCAGAATCTGTCAGTGGTGAATCACCAAAGTATTCTGTCCAATCTGCGTGATTTAGTACCCCCGCCACAGTTATCCATTTTTGCACGTTTATATCTGGGTACTTTTGTATGACCAATCCTGAAACCATTGCACCCCCTGAATATCCAATCAGTACAACAGGGCGTTTTTTTGCAATTTTGCGAATGGCAATGGCGGTCGATTCGATTACATCTGGCGAGAATCGTCCATCTGTCCAATCTGATTTATTACATTGCGCGGACATTATATATTGGCATGGGCGTGCCATATAAACCACATTTGGGGATGGGTCTTGGGCGGCCAGGTTTCGCATAAATGTGCCACGTGGTGTTGGGTTGGATGTTGGCATGCCGTATGCATCAAAAGAATTACCATCGCCTTCGATATATATATGTATGGGGGCGGTGTTGTTATTAATTCGTGTATATGTGAATATATCAAATTTATCTGTTTTTATGACCGATTCGACAAAGTCCATTGGTGGTGTCCATGAACGGGCTACGCATCCAGTCAGCAGGGCTGTAAATATTAATATCATAAATCTGGTCATGCTTATAATTTTATATTATCAGCCCAAAAAATCAAAAAAATAATGACAAAAATATGTTTTTATTGACAAAATACTTGACAAAATGTTTATTTAGGGTAAACTGGTGGCAAAATAATCAACCAAAGGACGCAGAAATGTCTAATGAAAACAAAGAAATTAAAAATGCTGCAAAAGAAGTGAAAGCAAAAAGAAAAACAGCAAATAAAAAAACAAAGACCGCCAAATCTGTTAATTGGAAGAAAATTTGGCATGCGATGGGAACTCCATTTAGATATATCGCAAAATTATCACGCCGCGTTTGGAATTGGGTTGCGGGTTTAAATATAGTTGCATTGGCAAATATTACTTTGTTGGTTGCAATAATCGTTTTATTTTCAATTTTAATTATGAATGTTTTAGGTTGCAGAAAACAGCCAGAAGTTATTGTTGCACAACCTGTGAACGTTACACAAAATGTAGAAGTACGTAATGTCGTTCCACGTCCAGTTGTATTGCCGGTTGCAGGTAAAAAAGTTGCGGAACCTGTGAACGTTGTTCCGGTTAAAAAATCAGAAGTTCAAATCGCAAAACGTCATATTGCAAAGCAAAACAAACAATTGTTGGGCGATGTTATCATTGACAGTCGTGGTGCCGGTCGTATGTTGGAATCTGGTATGGTTGTTAATGGTAATTTGTATTTGCAAAATATGCACAAATATACATTGCCATGTAATATTCGTGTGAACGGCAATGTGTTCTTGCGTGATTTAGGTTTGTTACAGTTCTGTGGTGATTTTACAATTACAGGTAATATTTATGTAAGCCCACGTTCTTCATTTGGTCCGATTCCACGTACAGCACGTTTGGGTGGTCGTGTAATACTGTAATGAATTGAAAAAAGTTTTCTCCCTTGAAAAAAAAGTCGCCGGATTTACCGGCGGCGTTTTTTTATATGATTTTTTGCAGATATATGTTATAATATGCGTGCGTAAAGCGAAAAAAGGAAAAGAAATATGTTTGAAAGAATATTGAACGTTTTGACCAAAAATATGGGATATTCCCTGTTGTTGGTTGTTTCGTTGCTGATGTTTGCGGTTTTTTCTGATGGATTGATTCCTGGACTGATAACTGCTGTGTCTGCAATGTTGGTTTATGCATGCGTAATGGCTTTGTACAAAGAATATAAAAAAATGCCAACTGTTAAAACAGTGGCCGCTAAAAAGAAGACGGCAAAGAAAACGCCTGCAAAATAAGAAAAAAAATCCGCATTTGCGGATTTTTATTTAATATGCTTTATATTTTGTTTTTTATTGAGGCATTTTTGTGATATAATACATGACATGAAATTGCGTAATACATGTTTTTTATTTGCTGTGTCATGCGTATTGGCTGGGCCTGCGGTTGCGGGGTGGCAATATGACGGGGTGTATGTTGGCGATGGTTATTACCAAGATGATGGTTCACGGTTTGTGTTATCGGTACGTGGTGGGGCATCTGTTGGTTTTGGGCAAACTAAAAACGATGTTGGTGCAATTGTAACACGATATTATATTGACCCAACACAAACAATGGTCGCACCTGAGGGATATTGTCAGGCCACAGGTGCATGTACAGATTGGACATACGCAGGATATGGCGATTTGGCAGAGGTTCCAACAGATAAAAATTTAAATACTTTTTCATTTGCCGCCGGTGCCAGTGTTGGTTGGACATTGCCTAATTTACCACAATGGCGATTTGAATTCGGATGGGATACCATTACCAAAAGTGATTATAACGCATCACCAATGTTCAAGGGTGACATAGCATTGGCGGGCGGTTCGGAAAATTATGTAATTTCCGTGGAAAGTGCATCTGTTAATTCAGAATTGTCAACAGACGTGTTCAGTGTAATGGCATTTCATGATTTCTTTGACGGAATGTATAAACCGGTTGGTCAATTTATACCATATGTTGGATTTGGTGTTGGGTATGCAGACACAAAAACGGTGTTAAATTTATCTGACCCGTATGGTGACATTGCGTATCAATTGGATTTGGCACAATACGGTGAAATTATTGATAATAACGGAATTAAATCTATTGAGTTTTATAAGTCTACACGTAACACGGCCAACGTTGCAGGAATATTGTCGTTTGGTGCGTCATATGGATTGACCCAGCAAATGTTTTTTGATTTTGGTGTGCGTGCAATGTACATACCACGTGTAAAGTGGGGGCTGACAAATATTGATGATACCAAGCATCGTGAATTTTTCAGTGCAGAAAATTTAATATACATAAATGCAATGGCCGGAATACGGTTTGAGTTTTAAAAATGCCCCGATGGGGCGTTTTTTTTAGCGTTGAATACATACCTGTTTATTTTTTTATTTGATTATCTATGGTGTTATTGATAAACTGTTCAGTAGATTCTATGGGAATAGAGTCGCAAGCCTTAGAAAAGCTTGATAACACACGGTGCAGTATGTGCATCGTTAATCCGATAGTGTGTACTGCACTGTTTATCCCGTTCACCAATATTATTTATTGGTCGGGGGGCCGTTTGTTATACAACAGGGCATTTTTGTCCGAAGGCAAGCGGGGTCATTTGTGTTATTGATTTTTCTAACGCCCCGATCGTATTTTCCCATATGGTCTGCGATTTTTGGGGGTGTTGGTGGGAAAATTGCCGATATTTTTATTATCCGTAATATTGATACCTGGGTCTGGATTTGCAGAAGACACAGGTGTGGAAACATACGGTACAATGATGACTTCGTTTGAAGGGCGTTCTGGGTGGTTACCAGCGTTATGTGAATATGGTTATTACCATGCGCCTGATGGTACGTGTGTTTCGGTTGATTTTCAATCCCCAGAATGTCCGGAAATTGTTATATCTGATGTATCGCATGCCACACATCGTATTGATTTAGATACAAATTCTTTTCGTTATCAAGAATATGCAGAACATACATGTTGGGGTATGTATTCTTTGTACACATATGACCCAGAAATTTTTGTAGGCATGGTATCCACGGGTGATTTTTATGATTTTGGGCCGTCTATGTGCGGATATGGGAAATATTTCTTGGACGGTGCATGTCACGATGTGGAATCAGAATTTGCGAACCAAGGTTGTGATGCCGGTGCACACATGACTGTTGCCACAGATGCGTCATTTATGGGGCCGAACCGTGATGCGCCATATTGTAATGGGGATTATCATTTATATGATTATATCGCCAATACGGAAAATCGTATTTATCCGATATATCATGGAACGTTGCTGTTTATTGGTACGGAAATGAAGGTAAACACATTTGATGAAATGTCCAAGAACAGATGCATGGACGATATCCCAGGATACGAAGGGGTCAGTGAAAATTATTACAGTATTGAATTAATTGGTGTTGCAGACGATTATCAGCCTTATTTGCATCCGCAATTGGGTATGTGTGATAAAGTTGGTGGTTATGGAAAATTCGCAGTAAATACAGATTGTAAAGATATTGACACGTCTGATGCGTCACAATTGGCGGCTAATCAGTTTTGCGGTGTTTTGTGTACAGAAAAGGGTTCTGTTTATACCAATTCAGGCGTGTGTTCGGCCAATGGAAAATGTCGGTATGATGGCAAAGACAGACGTTTGTATGTTGGTTTGCCCGATGGCACCAGTTACAGTTACCCATTATACGCGTCAAAAACATCATGGCCTGCGTTAAATTTTAAATTGCCTGATGACAACGGGGGTAAACAGACATGTTATGTAAATTTGGTACCACCGGCGGCGATTGACCATTTTACCACAACAAAGCCGAATCCATTACGTTTGGGATATAAATTGGATTACATGGGACCGGACGGCAAAGAATACACATCGCCAACACTGATAACGATTGATTAAGTGGGGTGAAATAAAAGGAACGAAGAAGAAATAAAAAACAAAATAAAAAAAGGAAAGGGTATATAGAAAAAGGAAATTAAGAACATTGTGTCATTGCGAGCGAACGCGTGGCAATCCAGTAAATTATTCATCTTGTCATCCTGGGGCTTGTTCGGGCCCCGCAAAAATGAAATTTTTGTGGGTGATGTCCCCCCAGGAACCAGGTGAATAAGTAGTGCGTAGCACACATTATTATAACAAAGCCAAATCAACTGGATTGCCACGGGGGATTGACGCAAAACATTATTAATGTTTTGTAAGCATTTCGGAAAATCAAAGATTTTCCAAAACGCAAGTGGGGGGGCGCCCCCACTCCCCCGCCTCGCAATGACAAAAGAAAAAACGAAACAAAAAGGGAAAGACAGATGAAACGAATTATATTGATTTTACTTGCGATGTTTATATACGGGGCGCATGCGGCTGATATAAACGAAGTATGTCGCCGTAACAGTTTGGTTATGGTTGTTTTGCAAAAAGATGTAAATGGCACAAATGTTACCATTGACACAGACGAACAAAAATGGACTGTTGATTTTCCATATGATTTATTTGCGGGTGCACATACATACGACGTACGAAAAATCAAGGGTCGCACAACATGCAATGAAATATCGGTTAAATCGTCTGCTGATGGGAAAAAATCAGACGATGGTGCGGCCGCATCAGGCGATGTGAATACGTTTTTAAAGGCGTCACCACGTGACGTTGGTGTGAATTGTTGGTGCAAAATGGACGGACCGGTAACGTCATGGTGGACATACATGCGCAGTTATTCCGACAGACAATCATGTGCAGATAATTGCACCGCGTATTGTGCAAATGGGTTCAAAGAAAACACGAAATTTGAAAACAGTGATAAAAAAATTCGTGAATCATTGTTTTACACAATATGGTAAAAAAGGGGGGTAAAATGAAGAATTTATTTATTGTTTTATTTTGTTTGGTTTGTGGGGTTGCAAATGCAACCGAAATGTGCGCCCGAAATGATACGATTGTTGTGCCATTAGATGCCACGGTTGCGGGGAACGGAAACGGATATAATGCCGTTGAATGGATGTGGTGGGCAACGTTTGAATACGGAAAAATTTACGGTACTGCAACATGTTTGTCCAAGGCCGAGGTTGCAGAATTATTGCCGTCCGATGATGATGAATTATTGGGGCGCAGTGGCAAAGATGCCGCCGCCCAAGAATCGGGTGGGGCTGATAATCGTGGTGAATGTTATTGTAAACTGACCCATCCAATGTCTTCGCGTTGGGTGTTCTTCTACTCTTATTCCGCCTCTAATTGCGCGTCCAATTGCGCGCCCTACTGCGCTAACTACGCCCGCAGCGCTGTCGGTCTGGGGTCCGGGCTGTTCGGGTCGGTCGGCGCGGAGATGTAACGGGTCCCATGCCAAAAACGCAGTTTTTGGTATGGGTTGCCTGATAAGGGCATAAATTTATTTATGACCGAAATCAGGCCGGAATGCGCCCCGCGACATGCAACGCATGCCGCGGGGAAAAATTTTTACCCCCCCTTTGTCATTATTCCTTGTCATCCTGGGGCTTGACCCCAAGATGACAGAGAAGAAATAAACAAAACAAAGAAAAAAGTAAAAGAAAATCGGGGTTATTCTGTCATAAAGTGTTTTTTTATGAAACGCAGTATCTTTCTGTTCTTTTTGCCCTGTATACTTTTTATTACTTTTTTTTGCAGATTATATGTGTTCGCCCATGACATTATCCCACGTGTAGATGCCAGACTGGATTTTGTATGTGTGTTTTTTGTCCGTGTTAATACGATTTTTTGTATGCGTTTGTGGATTTTTCTGATAACCCTGCGTCTAAGTAATATAAAGTTCCCAAATAATCTGTACCCAATAAAATTTAATCCACGTGATTGCTTTAATATGGATTTGGACATTTCTAAATCTAAATTTTCACGCAAAAATTGTCGCAAAGGTTCAATTAACCGTACCAGAAATTCTTTGTCATTGTGAAATATGCAAAAATCATCACTGTATCGGACATAATTTCTGCATTTCAGAACGTGTTTGATGTAAAAATCTAACTCGGTCAGGTAAACGTTGCCCATCCATTGACTGGTTAAATTACCAATAGGTAAATTTTTACCCCCAGGTAAAGAAAAAACTATCTTGCGCAGTAAACGTAATATCTTTCTGTCCCGTATCTTTTTGCTGATTATGTTCATCATAATTTCGTGATTAATACTGGGGTAAAATTTTCTGATGTCGCATTGCAATACGTATTTGTTTTTCTTGACCAATATCATGGTTTTTTGAATCGCACTGTGTACGCCACGCCCAGGAATGCACGCATAGGAATCTGTGATAAATCGCTTTTTCCAAATCGGCCCCAATACGTTTATTAACGCATGATGAACAATGTGGTCTGGGTACAGTGGTAATTCATATATATCACGCTTTTTGGGTTCAAAAACGTGAAATATATGATATTTGGACGTTTTAAAATCATCGTGAATTAAATCTTGGCGCAGTTTTTCCAATAACACATCTTGGTTTTGCAAGAATTTTTGGGTGTATTTTTTGTTCTTTTTACTTTTAACCGCTTTCTTGACGGCCACATCAAAGTTTTCTTTGGATATAAACTGGTCCCATAAATGCTTATAGGTTTTCATTGTTATGACTTTTCTGGGCAGATTTATGAAAAAGAATAATATTTATCAATTTTCACTACAATCGTCCGAAAAGGTAACTTTTCACGTGCGTTTTGCATCTGGTTAATCAATACCCCAGACCCGGTAAACGCAACGTAAACATTGTCGTCCATTAAAAATTGTAATTGCAGGCATTTGCCATCTTGTCTCTTTTTGGAATCAGTTATCCTGAAATCTAATACCAATATTTCACGATTTAAAATTTCATTTAAATGTTTTTTGTCCCCAGGCATAGGCAGTTTGTCCCGTGCAAATTCCGAAAAACTATGAAATTGTTGGTCTTTGATTTTTTGTATGTCTGTTAAAATCATTTCTCCCCCCGTTTTTTATGGTTTGTATTAAATTGGATATCCTGGGTCTTCGCCATGATACCGAACAAGTTACCAACCCAGATATCCCCTGCGTTATTAGTTCGCTGGCCGAAAAAAACGGCACAGACTGGTTGTGTCCCCCGCCTTGATGTGAAGGCATTCAAACAGATATGATTATGTATGGTCATATCTGAAAAGTGCATTTGTTTTTGTTAATGTGGCACTTTGTCCTTGCAGGCTAGCCAAACTGAATACCGTTGGGTATCAATTTACCGTTCACCCCAGACGCCGACGGACCCGAACAGCCCGGACCGCAGACCGACATTGTTGTGGGCGTTGTTAGCGCAGTTGTTCGCGCAATTGGACGCGCAATTAGATGCGGAATTCGAGTTGTTGAACACCCAACGCGAAGACGCATCACATCAAACATGCGTACAACTTACGGGTACACAGCCAACATTACTTGCCGACCAAGTAATGTAAAAAATTTTGTAACTTTCTACATTACTCTTATGTTTAATGTAATTGTTAAGTGCAAGTGGAGACCACTTGCACTTGGTATTGTAAAAAATAATTTTCACATTACAAAATCTTCGCCCAGGTAAACTTTTTTAACCATTTCATCACGCACGATTTCATCGGTTGTGCCGTGCTTTAATATTTTTCCGTCGTGTAAAACATAACTGCGGTCTGTGATGCCCAATGTTTCACGTACGTTGTGGTCCGTAATAATTACACCCAAACCACGGTTCTTTAATTGCGATACCAAACTGCGGATTTCGTTTACCGCAATCGGATCAATGCCGGCAAATGGTTCGTCCAGCAATATAAACTTTGGATTGTTCGCCAATGCACGTGCAATTTCAACACGACGACGTTCCCCACCAGACAGTGCAGTCGCAGGACTGTGACGCAGGCTGGATATAGAAAATTCTTCCAACAGGGAATCCAGTTTCTTTTGACGTTTTTTCTTGTCTGGTTCAACCACTTCTAATATCGCCATAATATTCTGTTCAACCGTTAACCCACGAAATACACTGTTTTCCTGGGGCAGGTACCCAATGTGCAATCGGGCACGTTGATAAAATGGCAGGTGCGTTATGTCCTGGGAATTTAAAAATATTTGGCCGCCGGTCGCAGATAACTGGCCCGTGATGCAATAAAATGCAGTCGTTTTTCCCGCACCGTTCGGCCCCAACAGACCAACCGATTCGCCTTGGCGGGCGATTAATGACACGTCTTTGATAACCATACGTTTCCCGTATGATTTAGATAAATGTTCAACACGTAATACAGATTGCTTCATAATGTAATCACCAATTCTTTGGATCGTATTTGATCGCCATTGCTGGAATCAACACGAACGTTGCCATGTAATGTTATTGTTTTGTCTTTGCGATTGTATTCACCATGGTTCGCACGGATGTTGTCAACAATACGCTGGTTATTCGTTGTGCGGGTTATTGTGCCAGATACCGTTTCCAGGAATATAATGTGCGGTGTTTCATATTCTTGGTAACCCTTGGCCGCACTTAGTTTAAACGGATCGCCATTTTTATCGGTGCCAACAAATGATGCACCAGACATTTTAAATTGATTGCTGACAATATCAGTCATATTTATCGCAGATATCGGGGTCCACAATAATTGCTTGGTAAATAAAGAACCTGCGACCAATGCCGCAACCATAACTAAACCCCAACCTGTGAAAAAAAACTGCCACAGGCGTTTAAGACGGCGGTGTTTGCTGAATATAATAAAACTACGTCTGTCTGTTGTCATGTCCGGATTTTAGAACAATGATAATAAAAATGCAATTTTTATATTTATCTGATGATTTTTTTGTGTTATAATGTCATGCAAGAGAGATGAAAAAGTTTTTACTGATTTTTGTTGGAATCTTTGTCGCAATGCAAAATGCAGGTGCAGCGGTTGCTATTAAAAAAGCCGCACCTGTGGCAACAAAACAAACGTCGGCCAAGGATATGGGGGCCAGTTTGCTGCCCACGGTTATAAACTTGGTCAGTGGTGTTCAACAATTAAATCAAAAGCAAAAGGCTTTGTCCGCAGAATGCGTCCCAACGACCCAGGAATTAAATTGGGTGAATGATATGATAAAAGAATGGGCGAAAACAGGTGCCGCAAACGCACAGGATGCGGAACGTTCTATGTCTGGGATGCAACCATGTAATTCCAGTGAAACATACGAATCTTCGGTGCGGTTGGCCGCGGATACAGATGAATCTGAATTTATTTGTTACGATGTATTTAAATCTGCCACAGATGAAGGTACTGTGTGGCATGGTTTCCCAATGGCATCAAAGGCTTATTATTGTACAGATGGGTCTATTTCTGGGTGCAAAGATAAAAATAGGGTAGATGTTTCTAATATTTATGATGTGTTTAATTTAATTGATTTTTCCGAATCGGATTATACTGCATCTGAATTGACGATGGCTTCTAAATTGATGGCGAAAATTGAAAATTGTTCTAATGCAAAATTAAGTGCGAAAAAACGTGCAATGTGGGGCGAATTTTTGACCGGAACAATCAGTTCTATGGGACAAAAAACAAACAGTGGAACAATTATGCAGATGGTCGGTGGTGTTGTGCCAAATGTCGGAAATGGCGGTGGATTCGGCAGTGCAATGCAATCTTTGACCGGTATTGCGGGGCAATTCTTGGGCGGACAATAATTTGTCGGCCAGAATCGTTTTTTTGTAAACTTTTTCTTCTTTATATTATAATAATGTATCATGGTTTTGGAATCTGTTGGTATTTTAATATCTTTACGACCGTTTAATGAACGTGATGCAATCGCACAAATTTTTACTATGGATTATGGTATTGTTGTCGGTATGTTACGGGGGGCGGTGGTCGCCAAGAAAAACAAGCCTTTGGTCGGTCAGGTTGGAAATATGACTTGGAATGCCAGATTGGATTCTCAGTTGGGGGTGCTGCATTGGGGTACAGAAAAAAATATGGCCGCAGAATTGATGATTGATGCACAAAAATTAATGATGATGAATTCTGCATTTGAAATATTGGGCGCTTTGTTGCCGGAACGTGAAAGTTATCCTGTGTTGTACCAAGATACAATAAATATGTTGTCGGAATTGGCGAAAGATATTCCAAATGCATATTTAAATTGGGAAATTGGTTTGTTGCGTGAATTGGGATATGCGTTGGATTTGTCGCATTGTTCTGGGTGTGGGGTGTGCAATGATTTGCACTATGTTTCACCACGAACAGGGCGGGCTGTGTGTGAAAAATGTGCACAACCATATCTGGATAAATTATATAAAATGCCTGTGAATCTTGGAATGACATACCGTTTTATTGAAAATGTTTGCCTGCAACAGGGAGTAAAAATGCCTGTCAGTCGGGCTGTATTAAAAATGTTATAAAAGACAATATTTATTCCTTGCCATTTTTGAAAAATTTGCTATGTTTATCTCGTTCAACATACAAAGGAGAAAAATATGACTTGGACAATCTTGGTACTGATATTGGGTATCGCATTGTACGTGTTCAATGGCAAACTGGTAAAACAGGATCCAAAGAAGGCGTCTGCGAAATCTGAATATATGAAAAAAGCTGTTAACGTTGTTGCTGCATTGTTGATGGCTGGGGCGGTTTGCCGCTTGTTCGTTCCTTATTACTTGACCAGTGTAAATCCTGCTATTATTCAGGAAATGGTTACTGCAATGCAGGAACAACAAAATGAAGAAAAAAGCAAAGTTATTCGCAAATATGTTCGCAGTAACTCTGATACAATGATTGCTGATGCACCTGTTATGGGTTCACAAGATGCAGAAAAAACAATCTTTGTTTGGACTGATTATTCTTGCCCATATTGCCGTCGTGTTCATGGCGAAATTGACCGTGTATTGGCAGAACGTGATGATGTACGCGTAGTTATCAAAAACTTCTCTATCCATGGCGCATTGTCTGATGCACCTGCAAAAGCAACAATTGCTGCTAAATTACAGGATCCTGCAAAGGCTGCAAAATTGGTTGATATGTTGATGACACGTGAATATTATTCTCGTGATGATATGAAAGACCAAGACAAATTGGCTGAAAAAGTTTTGAAGAACGTTATGAAGTTCGCAACAGAAGCTGGTTTGGATGCAAAACAATTGGAAAAAGATATGAATGGTGAAGTTGTTGCTCGTGAAATGGCAAACGTTCGTGATTTGGCACAACGCTTTGAAATCACAGGTACACCTTTCTTGATTATCAATGGTCAAGCATTCCCAGGTGCAATACCTGCAAACCAAATCAAAACAGCTTTGGACAAATAATATAAAATCCCCCAATCGGGGGATTTTTTTTCGTATAAAATAGCGATATATTTTTATATGTCGCTATTGCTTTTTTTATATTATGGACTATATATATGATAAATTAGCGAATCGGGTTAATTTATGGTATAATTTTTTTAGTAAAAGAGGTTTTGTATTATGGCACTGATACCAATGGTTATAGAAGAATCACCACGCGGTGAACGTTCTTTTGATATTTATTCAAGATTATTACGTGACAGAATTGTTATGATAAATGGTCCAATTGAAACAGCAATGGCAAACAGTATTGTCGCACAATTGTTGTTCTTGGAATCTGAAAATCCAAATGCAGATATTTCTGTTTATATCAACAGTCCGGGCGGTGATGTTGCCGCAGGTTGGGCAATTATGGATACTATGCACTATATCAAATCACCAATTTCAACAATTGGTATGGGGTTGGTCGCATCTATGGGGTCTGTTTTATTGGCAGCGGGCGATAAGGGTAAACGTTTCGCATTGCCAAATACCAGTATTATGATTCATCAACCTTTGGGTGGCTTTGAAGGTCAGGTTACAGATGTTGAAATTCGATACAGAAAAATGCAACTGACCAAAGATACGATGATTAAGCAAATGGCTGAATTTACAGGACGCAGTGAAAAAGAATTATTTGACGCGATGGAACGTGATAATTGGATGACACCGGTCCAGGCCAAAGAATTCGGTTTAATTGACAAGGTTTTGGAACGTAAATAATTTACAAATTTGAGGAAACTCAGCATGAGCGATGAAAAAACACCAAAAACAGAAAATAATAATCATCAGTTTTGCAGTTTTTGTGGCAAGGCGGTTTATGAAGTAAAAAAATTGGTCAGCGGACGTAATGTATGCATCTGCGATGAATGTATTAATCTGTGTAATGATATCATGGCAGATGATACCCGACGTGAGGTGACAAAAGACGTTGCAAAATTGCCAACGCCGTCACAAATTTATGCATTTTTAAATGAATATATTATTGGTCAGGATGCGGCAAAGCGTACCCTGGCGGTGGCTGTGTATAACCATTTCAAACGTCATAGTATTGCTGTGACCAGTGATGTTGAAATACAAAAATCAAATGTTTTATTGATTGGGTCAACAGGTACCGGTAAAACATTAATTGCACAAACTTTGGCACGTATTTTAGATGTGCCGTTTGCAATTGCAGACGCAACAACTTTGACCGAGGCAGGTTATGTTGGTGATGACGTAGAAAGTGTTTTAACCAGATTGTTGCAAAACGCGAATTTTGATGTTGAACGTGCCAGTCGCGGTATTATTTACATTGACGAAATTGACAAGATTTCCAGAAAATCTGAAAACCCGTCTTTGACACGTGATGTGTCTGGCGAAGGTGTGCAACAGGCATTATTGAAATTGATAGAAGGCACTGTCGCAAATGTTCCGGCCGGTGGGGCGGGGCGTAAACACCCGGGCGAGACAACCGTTCAATTGGATACCAGCAAAATTTTGTTCATATGTGGCGGTGCGTTTGATGGATTGAATAAAATTATCGGCAATCGCACATGTGAAAGACGTGGTATTGGATTTGGTGCACATGTTGAATCAAAACAAGATCGTGAATCTAAAAATTTCTTGGGTGATGTAGAACCCGAAGATTTGGTGAAATTTGGTATTATCCCAGAATTAATCGGTCGTTTGCCTGTGATTACAACTTTGCAGGAATTGGACGAAGATGCATTGGTCAAAATTTTGACAGAACCAAAAAATGCAATTGTAAAACAGTTTACAGCAATGTTGGGAATGGATAATGTAAAGTTGACTATTACCGAGGATGGCTTGCGTGAAATTGCGAAAATGGCGGTTGCACGTAAGACTGGGGCCCGTGGTCTGCGTAGTATTTTGGAAAATGTTTTAATGCAGATTATGTTTGATGCACCTGATAAGCCAGATTTAGAAGAAGTAATAATTGATGCCAAGGTTGTGTTGGGTAAAAAGAAACCAGTGGAAGTTATGAAAGAAAATAAAAAAGCCGCTTAAAAAAATCCCCCAATTGGGGGATTTTTTAATCCATGAATTTGCTTGTTATCGTTGTGTTTGTCAAGTACAGAATATTGCAAAAACCCCTTGCGGAAAATTTTTTCGTTTAATATAATGCGGATGTCATCAGTGGTATTGATGGCAGGGTGTCAAGACCCTTCGGAAGCGTCTGGAAAAGGGAAAAATTGCGGGAATCTGCGACTTTTTTCAGATGGAAAATCTCCTGGCCCAAATGGTCAGGAGGGCTGCCTAATACGTCGAATAAGCACACAATTCTTCTGATTGTCTTGAACCTCCTGACCACTGTTGAATAATGGTGGTTTTTTATCGGGAGAAGAGAAAACATGCAATCAGTTGGAATATTTTCAAAAATTATACGATTTTTTGTGGCATTTATTGTTGCGGTGTGTTTGTCATGTTTCGAATCGCATGCCGATGATTGTGTGTTGGGGACAGACGGCTGTGCCCCTGAATTTACGGTTACAACGACTGAATTGTCGGCGGGGACAACGTTTAGTTTTACAATATCTGCCGCTGGGACATATTATATTGATTGGGGGGATGGCGGTGCGATTGAACCAATTGTAAAGGGTACGGTTGGTAAACAAACAATAACGCATACATATACAAATGCCGGTCAATATACAATTGGTATGTCGGGTCAGGCGACATTGTACAGTACCGTCAACACAACTGCGGCGATAAGTTTTAGCGAAAATAAAAACATTTCCGGTATTTCGGGCAGTTTGGGTGCAATATTCGGAACATTGACGGATCGTGTAAATTCGGACGGCACGTTAATGTCGGATGCCCAACCAAGATTCTATTATACATTTGCTGGTTGCAGTAACCTTTCGGGCAATATTCCGGAAAACCTGTTTGCGGGGATAAAGGGTAAACCGGCAGATAGTATGTTTAGTACTACATTTGCTGGTTGCAGTAACCTTTCGGGCAATATCCCGGAAAACCTGTTTGCGGGGATATCGGGTGCCCCGGCAGATCATATGTTTTATCAAACATTTTATAATTGTGGTGGACTTTCGGGCAATATCCCTGAAAACCTGTTTGCGGGGATAAAGGGTAAACCGGCAGATAGTATGTTTCATACTACATTTTATGGTTGCAGTGGACTTTCTGGTTCAATACCTGAAAACCTGTTTGCGGGGATAACGGGTGCCCCGGCAGGTGGTATGTTTATTGGTACATTTTATGGTTGCAGTGGACTTTCTGGTTCAATACCGGAAAACCTGTTTGCGGGGATATCGGGTGCCCCGGCAAGTTATATGTTTCATACTACATTTGCTTATTGCAGAGGACTTTCTGCTTCAATACCTGAAAACCTGTTTGCGGGGATAAAGGGTGCCCCGGCAAGTAGTATGTTTGAACAAACATTTTATGGTTGCAGTGGACTTTCGGGCAATATCCCAGTAAACCTGTTTGCGGGGATATCGGGTGCCCCGGCAGTTTATATGTTTCATCATACATTTGCTTATTGCAGTAAACTTTCTGGTTCAATCCCGGAAAACCTGTTTGCGGGGATATCTGGTGCCCCGGCATTTGGTATGTTTTATCGTACATTTGCTGGTTGTAGTGGGCTTTCGGGCTATGTGCCGGCAAATTTGTTTGCGGGAATTGATAAAACAACCACTGCATCAAGTCAGATGTCTCATGTATTTTATAATACAGATTTGGCGACATCATGTCCATCTGGTACGTATGAATATGTAACCGGTTTTGAATCTTATTTTAATGGCAAGGTTGCGTGTGATGTATGTCCAGATAATTTCCCAGATTCAACCTCAGGTGATAATGTAACAATAGATAAATGTTATACAACGTGTCCAGAGAAAGCGGATGATCCAGTGGTTTCGGGGCATAAGTATTATACGATTGATGGTTTGGGAAACGCTGAATCGTGTAAATATAAAAGTGAAATACCGGAACCTGAATTTACGGTTACAACGACTAAATTGTCGGCGGGGACAACGTTTAGTTTTGAAATATCTGCCGCCGGTACATATTATATTGATTGGGGGGATGGCGGTGCAATTGAAACAATTGTAAAGGGTACGGTTGGTGAACAAACAATAACGCATACATATACAAATGCCGGTCAATATACAATTGGTATGGCAGGTCAGGCAACATTGTACAGTACCGGCGGTGCAACTGCAGCGATAAGTTTTGAGAGAAATACAAACATTTCCGGTATTTCGGGCAGTTTGGGTGCAATATTTGGAACATTGACGGATCGTGTAAATTCGGACGGCACGTTAATGTCGGATGCCCAACCAAGATTCTATTATACATTTGCTTATTGCAGTAACCTTTCGGGCAATATACCTGAAAACCTGTTTGCTGGGATATCTGGTGCTCCGGCAAGTAGTATGTTTATGTATACATTTTATAATTGCAGCGGACTTTCTGGTTCAATCCCAGAAAACCTGTTTGCGGGGATATCTGGTGCCCCAGCAAGTAATATGTTTAGTGGTACATTTCGTGGTTGCAGCGGACTTTCTGGTTCAATACCGGGAAACCTGTTTGCGGGGATAAATGGTGCCCCAGCAGAGGGTATGTTTTCTTCTACATTTTATAATTGCAGTGGACTTTCTGGTTCAATCCCGGAAAACCTGTTTGCGGGGATATCTGGTGCCCCGGCATATAGTATGTTTGATAGTACATTTTATAATTGCAGTAACCTTTCGGGCAATATACCTGAAAACCTGTTTGCTGGGATATCTGGTGCCCCGGCAAGTAGTATGTTTTGGAGTACATTTTATAATTGCAGTAACCTTTCGGGCAATATCCCAGAAAACCTGTTTGCGGGGATAAAGGGTAAACCGGCAAGTAGTATGTTTTCTTATACATTTTCTTATTGCAGTAACCTTTCGGGCAATATCCCAGAAAACCTGTTTGCGGGGATAGAAGGTGCCCCGGCAAATAGTATGTTTAGTAGTACATTTTTTAATTGCAGTGGACTTTCTGGTTCAATCCCAGAAAACCTGTTTGCGGGGATATCGGGTGCCCCGGCAGATTATATGTTTTATCAAACATTTTATAATTGCAGTAACCTTTCGGGTTCAATCCCGGAAAACCTGTTTGCGGGTATATCTGGTGCCCCGGCAAGTAGTATGTTTTTGAGTACATTTTCTGGTTGCAGTGGACTTTCTGGTTTAATCCCAGAAAACCTGTTTGCGGGGATAAAAGGTGCCCCGGCAAATTATATGTTTTATCAAACATTTTATAATTGCGGTGGACTTTCTGGTTATGTGCCGGCAAATTTGTTTGCGGGTATTGATAAAACAACCACTGCATCAGATCAGATGTATTATGTATTTAATTATACAGGTTTGGCGACATCATGTCCGGCGTCTACGTATCAATATTTGACCGGTTTTGAATCTTATTTTGATGGCAAGGTTGCGTGTAGTGCATGTCCGGCAGATTATCCAAATTCTGATGCGGGTGCAACGTCTGAAAATGAATGTTATAAAACATGTGAAGCAGAAAAAGTTCCTGGGTATGTGGGTGTTGGTAACAAATATTATGGTACCGACACGTGCGAATTGACAGAATGTGCAGATGGTTGGCGCAAGGGTGGTATATCTGATGTTATTGGAACAAATCAGGCCGATAAAAGAGGGGTTATGTATCCTGACTATTTCAGTGAAGATGTTTGGTCTGGAGATTATATGAACCAGGATTATTATGGTATATCCGAAGTGAATTCATTTGCGGTTGATTATGGCAACAATGGTATGGTCAAAGGACGTGGTATTTGCAGTACAAAACAGGGTGAATTTAATTATGATTGGGGTACAAATACACTTAACGTAACGACATTTGATGAATTAGACGACGAAACTGGAAATTATGATGCGCAATATTGTTATTGCCAGGTTGATGAATATGTGCCGAGTGGTGGTAGTTTGTCTCAATCTGTTTCAGGGAAATGGGTGTTTCATCCAAATTATTACTCGTCAGATGATTGTAGATATTATTGTGGGGCTTATTGCGCGGATATGATGGTATGGGCGGATGATTATCAATTATCGTTCCGTAATGCTGTGTTGGGTGGCGGTTCGAATTCTGAAAATCAATGTACAGAGATTTTATATAAAATTCCGGCGGGTCAATATATAGTTGCTGGATCAACCGAACCAACAAAATGTCCGTCTGGTTATTATTGCCCAGGTATGGGGGATGTTCGTTTGAGTGATGATAAAGACCAAGGTTTAATTACTTGTCCGTCTGATTATCCAAATTCTGATAAAGGGGCAAAGTCTGAAAATGATTGTTATAAACCATGCGTGGCGGATGATGTCGCGGGGGCTATGTCTGTAACGGGTAAAAATTATTATGGTGATGGTGCGGATACTTGTGCGGCAACAGAATGTGTTGCGGGTTGGATGGTAAAAGATTTATCCAATGTTATTAAAGGTGCAAGTGCTTCAAACAGTACATATATCAATAATAATGGTGATATTACAGACAGTGAAAATAAAGGTTTGGCTTATTACGGTATTTCAGACAAGAATTCTTTTGCCGTTGACTATGGCAAACGTGGTATATTAACGGGCCACGGCCGTTGCAGTACGCAGGCGGGTGTGTATAACTTTGATTGGAATACGTATACATTGACAGATGTAACGGTTGTAGATAGTTTGGCAGATGAAACAGGTATGGATGGAGCCCAGTATTGTTATTGTCAGGTTGATGGGTTTACACCTGTTGGTGGATTAACACAAATGTTGTCTGATCAACCATGGGTATATTATCAAAATCATTGGGATTCAGGCAGTTGTGCCAATGATTGTGCACGTACTTGTTCCGATTTGCTGAGAGGCAATGGTGATGAAGGTATGGCCATGCGTCAGGTATTGTTTGGACCGTCCATGTGTGTGCAGGCATCATATCGTTTAAATGCGGGAACATACCTGCCGGCGGGTGATGATGCACCAACAAAATGTCCGGTTGGTTATTACTGTCCAGGTGTTGTAAATGTTAAGCCCGATGAAGAAAATGACCAGGGGTTATTCCAATGTCCGGTGGATTATCCGGATTCTGATGAAGGGGCAATGGGTGATACGTATTGCTATACATCATGCAAATTGGAAAATATGGATGCCGAAAATATTATCGCAGTTACTGGTAAAGATTATTATGGAACGGGTGCGGATACATGTGTGCCATCAGAATGTGCCGCAGGTTGGATTGTGCAAGATTTGACGGGTATTGCCGGTCAAGATAATGCTTTAAACAGTACATATGTCGGCACCAACAGTGGTGTGGTTGGATTGGTTGATTCCAATGGTCGGGATATGATGTATTATGGAATTTCAGAGTTAAATTCTTTTGCACTGGATTTCGGATCAAAAGGTATTATAACCGGACGTGCACGTTGCAGTTCAATTGAAGGTACAAATAATGATTATACTTGGACAGATCCAACAATATTAGATGAATTGGCGGATGAAACCGGTCAAGAAGGTGCATATCATTGCTATTGCCAGGTTGATGGATTCACAATGCCAAATAAAGTCGTACAACAGGTATCTGGACCATGGGTATATCGTTCAAATTATTGGGGTGATTATGAATATTGTGCAAATTCTTGTGCAAGGGATTGTGTACAGCAATTAAAGTATAACAGCAATGATAATATGGCATTTCGTAAAGCGATGTTCGTGCCTACTATGTGTGTGCAGGAATCATATCGTATTAATGCGGGAACATATCTGCCGGCGGGTGATGATGCACCAGCAAAATGCCCGGTTGGTTATTACTGCCCAGGGGTTGTAAATGTTAAATTGGATGAAGAAAATGACCAAGGGTTAAGCAAATGTCCGTCTGAATATCCGAATTCTGATGAAGGTGCAACGGCGGATACACAATGTTATACAAAATGCACAATTAATGATGTCGCAAATTCTATGACAGTTGTTGGTGATAACTATTATGGAACAGGTACAGATACGTGTGAGGCAATAGAATGTGCACCTGGGTGGTTGTTGGATTTAGGATTGGGTGAATATGCAGTGTGTGCAGATACGTTGTCTTATATTGAACCTGGAACTTATTTGCCGGCAGGTAAAAGTGTGGTAGAAATTTGCTTGTCTGGTTCATATTGTCCAGGTGTAGATAATGTTGTTTACAATGTTGATGCAGATCAAGGTATCTTTGGATGTCCAACAGAATATCCAAATTCATATACTGGGGCCAAGGCAGATACAGAATGCTATCAGACATGTAAAATAGATAATGGTGATGTTACAACGTCTGGTAATGGTAATATTTACTATGGTGATGAAAATAATATTTGCGAATTGACAGAATGCGCCGATGGGTGGATGTTGAAAGACTTTGCAAAGAAAATCGGAACAGAAAGTGGAATCAATAGCGCATATGTTAGCACAAATAGTATGTCATATGGTCAGTTTGTTGAAGAAGAATGGATTAATGATTCTGTTATGGGGCAGATGTACTATGGTATATCAGAACCAGGCGAATTTGCAGTGAGTTTTGGTGAAAATGGCATGATAACAGGGCGTGGTCGTTGCAGTACAAAATCAGGTGTGAAAAATTATGATTGGGGTACACAGGAATATTCAGAAATAACCACATTTGATGAATTAGATGATGAATCTGGAAATGATGATGCACGTTATTGTTATTGCCATGTTGATAGTTATACATCGGTCGGTGGATTAACCCAGGTTTTATCCGGAATGCCATGGGTGTTTAATTCTGAATCTTGGTCGGGTGAAGGTTGTAATTCATATTGTGCAGCAGAATGTGTAAGTAATTTAAGGAATAATAATGATGAAGATATTGCGTTTCGTGCAGTGGCATTTGGTGCCAAACCACAAGACACGGCCATTTGTATAGAAGAATCATATCGTTTGAATCCAGGTATGTATTTAATGGCGGGTGAAGATACGCCAACAAAATGTCCGTCTGGATCGTATTGTCCAGGGGCAGGAGATGTGATATTAAATTCAGATAAAAATCAGGGAATTGTTAAATGTCCATCTGGGTATCCATATTCTGATACGGGGGCTACGGATGATACACAATGTTATTCATTATGTACAACAGATGATGTTGCAAATTCTACAACTGTGATTGGTAATGATTACTATGGTGATGGTTTTGACACTTGTGCGGCAACACAATGCGTTGCTGGCTGGAAGTTGCGTGATTTATCCGCGATAATCGGAACCGCATCCGGTTTAAATAGTGCCTATATCAGTACAAATAGTTCGTCATATGGTGAATTTCGTGATAGTGCAGGATTAGATCAGGATTATTATGGATTATCAGAAATCGGTTCGTTTGCAGTGGATTATGGTGATACAGGGATCATAACAGGACGTGCACGTTGCAGTACAAAACCAGGTGTAGGTGGCACCAATCCAACTGTATTTAAAGAATTAGATGATGAATCAGGTGTTGACGGCGCACAATATTGTTATTGCCAGGTTAATGGATACTTTAAACAAGGTGAATTGATACAGGCTATATCAGGGCCGTGGGTATATTATGGCAATTGTAGCAGTGATGGTACATCAATGTGCGAAGATAGTTGTGGTAGTTATTTAAAGTGGAATGGTACAAATGATCTGGCTTTCCGTTCAGTAATGTTTGGTGGGGCAACATGTGAACAAACTAAATATCGTTTGAACGCTGGAACATATTTGCCGGCTGGCAAGGAAAGTGTTGAACAGTGTGTGTCAGGGTCGTATTGCCCAGGTGCAGACAATATAACAATTGATGCAAATAATAATCAGGGTATTGTTGCATGTCCAAGTGGGTATCCAAAGTCTGATATTGGTGCCAAGGCAGATACACAATGTTATACAGATTGTACTACCCAAGATGTAGAACATGCAATGACTGTTGTCGGTAATGATTACTATGGTGATGGTAATGATATGTGTATGGTAACAGAATGTGTTTCTGGGTGGCATGTAAAATCTGGATTAAATTTGGAAGAATTGGTTGGTTCAACATATGAAGGTTCAAACAGTTCTTATATGGATGGGACAAACAGTGCGTATATAAACAATGCAGGGGATTTTGTAGAATATGGTCAGTATGAAGAATATGGTCAAGAATACTATGGAATATCAGAAAAGAATTCTTTTGCGGTTATATATGATGACGATAAAGGAATGATAACAGGTCGTGCACGTTGTAGTTCACAATCTGAAAATAGTGTTGAAAATTTGCCAGACGAATCAGGAAACAGTGATGCATATAATTGTTATTGTACGATTGATTCATATACACCGGTGGATGGTACAAAACAAACTGTTTCTGCGCCATGGATAAAGTATGGCAGTATAAGTTGGTATCCAGGTGCATGTGACAGTTATTGTGTTCAAAATTGTGCTTCAAATATGCGTGAACATATGACTCTGGATTTCCGTGGTAAAATGTTTGATGCCGCATATGAATTACCTGTTTGTTCTGTCAATCAAATCAATATCAACTGGAATCTGGGATATGGGGATAATAATGTTTCAACAACAACTTGTTCTTATACAGATGTAATTGAATATCCAACTGATCCAGTGAGACCGGGGTATACATTCACTGGATGGAAAGTGGTGGAATAAATAAATTATAATAATTCATCTGCCCGCGGTGCCGGCAACTCATGTAACACTTGTACACTACGTTGCCGGCACTGCGTGCATCTAAATCATTCTAATTTATTTCAAATTTTTTTAGGGTAATCGTTCCTATTATTTTTCAATGAAATGCGTGGTACAATGCACAGTGAATCAAGGAGTGAAATATGAAAAAATTTTTCTTGTTTGTGTTGGCAATCTTTATTTCGTTTTTGCCAGGAATTTTCGGCGTAATGTTTACCCCCAGTCATAGTGATGATGTGTGGTACAATGCGTTGAATAATTCTGTTTTAACCCCAGATGGGTGGGTGTTTGGTGTGGCGTGGACGATACTGTACACGTTGCTGGGTATCGCATTGTTCTTGATAATGAACAATACAAAAACAAGACTTAGTAAAACCAAGGCCTATGTTTTATTTATTGCCCAGATGGTATTAAATGCATTGTGGACTTATTTGTTCTTTGGGGTCCATATGGTTGGTGCCGCGATTGCATGTTTGGTTGCATTGATTGCAGTATCTATATGGATGCTGGTTGTGTTCAAGCCAATCAGTAAAATGGCATCTTATTTGGTTTGGCCATACGTTATTTGGATGTGCTTTGCACTGTATCTGAATGGAACAATTTGGGTTTTAAATTAATATTTTAAGATTTTGACCCGTGGGTCACCAATGTTTAAATACCGCAGCCCCAGTTCTTCTATGTAATCGGGGCTGTAGTTTTGTATCAATTTTATATGAGTTTTAATTTCGTTCAATGTCGCGGTTTCTTCAATCAATTGTTCTTGGGCGTTACGCAAATGAAATATGTTCATGGCAAAACGTTGAACATTAACATCGCCCCAAAATATGCGTATAAACAGAAAAAATGCAAATATCGCCAGAATAATCCCGAATTTGCCATAAATACCACCGGTCCATGCACGGCCTATAAAGCGAAATAAATTTTTGATTTTTCCTTTCATAGATGTCATTATATCACAAATGTTTAGTGATAATCAAATTTTTGCTGCACCAATGGCTGGAATTACAGATAAGCCTTTCCGGCGCATGATTCGTATGTTTTCACCAAATGTGCCAATTGTAACAGAAATGATTTCGTGCCATTCATTGGTGGGGGCACATAAAAATTGTTTGCGTAACTTTGATAATTATGCCGATGAAGGTAATGTAGGCGCACAAATTTTCGGTGCAGATATAGGATTAATGGCAGATGCGGCACGTATTTTACAAGACCAAGGTGCAAAATGGATTGATATAAATATGGGGTGTCCTGTGCCAAAGGTTGCAACACGGGCAGGTGCCGGTGCACACCTGATGCAGGACCATGTGTTGGCAGGTAAAATAATAGACGCAGTTGTGCGTGCCGTTCAAATACCTGTATCTGTGAAAACAAGGCTGGGTTGGGACAGTAATCATATTGATTGGCAACATTTAATTCATGTGGCGGCTGAATCTGGTGCAAAATTTGCGGCACTGCATGGACGAACCAGGGCACAATTATATGTAGGACCGGCTGAATTACCGCAAATTATTGATGCACCAATTCCAATTATTGCAAATGGTGATATAAAATCTGATGCAGATGTCCGGTATGCCCAAAAATTGGGTTACAGTGGTGCAATGATTGGACGGGAAATGTTGGGAAAACCATGGGTGTTCGCAGAAATTACGGAAAATAAAATTCCAGAAAATATCGGACAATTGGTTTTGCAACATTTGGAATATGCATTGGAATATTATGGCGAAAAGACGGCTGTGCCAATGTTCAGAAAACATGTTGCATGGTACAGCACAGGTATGAAAGATGCGACGCATTTCAGAATGAAAATAAATCAAATTTTAGATTCTGATGTCTTAAAGGTTGCAATTCGTGAATTTTGGAGTATTATTTAGTCAAAGTTTAAAGAATAGGGGATATTTACAATGAACGAGAATATGGAAAATACAGCAGATTTATTGGATTTAAAAGTCGGAATGACCGCTGGGGATATGTTGAAAAATGCACGTACAACTGGTCGTCGTAAACGTGAAATTCAAACAATTGCAAAGCAACTGTGTATTCGTGAAGAATTTTTAGAGGCTTTGGAAAGTGGTAATTATAGTATTATCCCTGAACAGGTTTATATTTTGGGTTTTGCACGTAACTATGCGTTGGAATTGGGATTGGACCCAGATGAAATCGTGAAAAAAATCAAAGAAGAAATGGGGGTAAGTTCAGATTGTGCGAAAACTGATGAAGACGAAACTGCATGTGCAATGCCAAGTATCAAAGAAGAAAGTTGGGTAAAGGTTTGGTTTGTAAAAGTTTATCAATTTATTTATCAGCATTGGTTGTGGTTCTTGGGCGGTGCGGTTTTGATTGGGGCAATTATTGCAATAGTTTTTGTTGTAATGTCAAAAGGGGAACAGTCAGAGGCTGTTGTAAATAATACTTTTGCACCGGTTGTTGCGGAAACAGCAAATGGTACCAATAATGCAGTTGTCGCAGAAGGTGCGGAAGTTGCATCTGTGGCTGTAGATGACGGAACACCAAAATTTAACGCAGAGGTTCGTGAAGTGTTCGGTACCGATAACAAAGACGAATCGGCTGTTGTGTTACAGGCAATACAAGAATCATGGGTCAAGGTTGAAGATGGTCGTGGAAATACTGTTTTCAGTCGTGTTTTGGTCCCAGGTGACGTGTATTATGTGCCAAAAGGAAATAATTACAAAGCAACATTCGGTAATGCCGGTGGCGTTGACATTTGGGTAAATGGTAAATTGGCACCTGATGCAGGTCCAGATCATACCAGAATATCTGATATTTCTTTAAAGCCAGAAAAATTGATGGCAAAAAAATAAGAACATTTACACAAAGGGCGAAATTTTTCGCCCTTTGTATTGAAATGTGTAAAAAATTTTCTATATTTATTACACTATGGCTGGATTTATAAAAATTCGCGGTGCACGTGAAAATAATCTTAAAAATATTGATTTAGACATACCAAAAAATAAATTGGTGGTCTTTACTGGCGTGTCTGGTTCTGGAAAATCTTCGTTGGCATTTAATACAATATATGCAGAAGGCCAGCGCAGATATGTGGAATCATTGTCCAGTTATGCCAGACAATTTTTGGATATGCAAAAAAAGCCAGATGTTGATTTTATAGAAGGTTTGGCACCGGCTATTTCTATTGAACAAAAAACTACGTCTAAAAATCCGCGTTCTACGGTTGGAACCGTTACAGAAATTTATGATTATTTACGATTATTGTGGGCACGTGTTGGGGTGCCACATTCACCTGTGACAGGGTTGCCGATTAAATCGCAATCTATTGCAGAAATGGTTGATTGGACTATGAAAATCCCCGGTGGGGTCAAGATATTCATTTTGGCACCGTTGGTTCGTGAACGCAAAGGTGAATATCGTAAAGAATTGGCGTTCTTGGTAAAACAGGGGTATCAACGTGCGATAATTGATGATGAATTGGTTGATTTGTCTGTACCACCGGCTTTGGATAAAAATAAAAAGCACAATATTTTCGTTGTCGTTGACAGACTGCAAATGCCGGCCCCAGATGCATCGGATATAGAAGAATTTAAATCCAGAATGTATGCGTCTTTTGAAGGGGCTTTGCGGTTGGTTCCTGGGTCTGTGTTGGTTCGCAGATTGGATACAAATGAAGATACTTTATATTCTCAAAACTATGCATGTCCGGTCAGTGGTTTTACCGTGCCAAAAATAGAACCCAGATTGTTTTCTTTTAATGCGCCAATGGGGGCGTGTCAAAATTGTGATGGTTTGGGTGTTCAATTAAATATGTCGCCTGATTTGGTTGTACCTGATCCGTCTAAATCTATATTGGGTGGGGCGATTGCACCGTGGTCACGTGGCGGTATGCTTAGTCAATTTGAACATTTATTAGATGCGTTGCATAAAAAATTTAAAATACCGTTATCAAAGCCTTGGCATACATTAACCCAGGAACAAAAAGATTTGGTTTTGTATGGCAGTGGTGATGTGCCAATTAAAATAAACTGGAATGGATTTGTATATGAAAAACCATACGAAGGTGTTATTCCAAATATTGAACGACGTTGGCGTGAATCTGATTCCGAATCAATGCGAACAGAATTAGCAAAATATCAATCTGAAAAGCCGTGCCCTGTGTGTCATGGCAAAAGATTAAATGTGCATGCACTATGTGTGCGTATAAATAATGCAGATATTATGGACGTATGTGATATGTCTGTTGATGATAGTTTGCGTTGGTTCCAAGATTTACCAAATCATTTGTCGCAAAAAGAAAATGATATTGCACGAATTGTTTTGCGTGAAATTACAGACAGATTATATTTCTTGCAAAATGTTGGTCTGGGGTATTTGACTTTGTCACGTATGGCGGGAACTTTGTCCGGGGGCGAAGCGCAAAGAATCAGATTAGCATCGCAGATTGGCAGTGGTCTGTCTGGTGTCCTGTACGTGTTGGATGAACCGTCAATCGGATTGCATCAAAGTGATAATGATAAATTATTAGATACATTGAAAATGTTACGCGACAAAGATAACACAGTTATTGTCGTTGAACATGACGAAGATGCAATGCGTGCGGCGGATTTCTTGGTCGATATCGGACGTGGGGCGGGTATAAATGGTGGAAATGTAATTGCGTATGGTACCCCAGACCAGGTTATAAAAAATAAAGAATCTATCACAGGTCAATATTTGGCAGGTAAAAGAAAAATAGAAGTAGCTAAAAAACGTAGAACCGGTAATGGCAAGGTGATTTCTGTTGTTGGGGCATGTGAAAATAATTTGAAAAATATTAATGTAGATTTTCCGTTGGGGAAATTTGTTGCACTGACAGGTGTATCTGGGTCTGGTAAATCGACTTTGTTGCTAAATACATTGTATCCTGCGTTGATGCGTGCGTTATATAATTCAAAATTAGAAACAGGTAAACACGACATTATCCGTGGTATGGAAAATGTGGACAAGGTTGTTGATATTGACCAATCGCCAATCGGACGCAGCCCACGCAGTAATCCGGCTACATATACCGGTGTATTTAGTGATATTCGTGATTTCTTTGCCGGTTTGCCAGAGGCCAAAGCACGTGGTTATACATCAGGTCGTTTTTCTTTTAATGTCAAAGGTGGACGATGCGAGGCATGTCAAGGTGATGGTCAGATTAAAATTGAAATGAATTTCTTGGCAGATGTTTATGTTGAATGTGATTGTTGCCATGGTACCCGTTATAACGAAGAAACATTGGCGGTTAAATACAAAGGTAAATCTATTGCAGATGTTTTGAATATGACGGTTGAAGAAGCATACAGATTCTTTGTAAATGTGCCAAAAATTGCTCGTAAATTAGAATTGTTAAAACGTGTGGGATTGGATTATATAAAATTGGGACAAAGTTCGTTGGATTTGTCCGGGGGCGAAGCACAACGTATTAAATTATCCAAAGAATTGGCGGCACGCAGTACAGGTGAAACAATATACATATTGGATGAACCAACAACGGGTTTGCATTTTGAAGATATAAAAATGTTGTTGTCCGTATTGCATGAATTAGTTGAACAGGGAAATACTGTTATCGTCATAGAACACAATTTGGAAGTTATAAAAACTGCGGATTGGGTTATTGATTTGGGACCCACAGGTGGTGCAGGTGGCGGCCAGGTTATTGCATGTGGTACCCCAGAACAGGTTGCAGATGCCCCAGAATCACAAACAGGAAAATATTTAAAGAAGTATCTGGACAAATCGACAAAAGTAAATAAAATAAAACAGTAAGCAAAAAGGAGTAAACGATGTTCGGTTTTGGCAAAAAGAAAGAAAATAAAGTATCAGAAAATATCACAGATAAAGATTTAGAATCTGTAAAAATACCGTCTGGTATGAAAGAAACAACCCAGCGTGTGATGGCAGGTCAATTTGATATGAATGATATGTTGACACAGTTAAAATATATTAAAAAAATGAGCAATTTTAGCGGATTGTTAAAAATGGTTCCTGGTATGGGTGGGGCTGTGGTTGCTATGAAAGAAAAAATCAAAGACGGCAGTGTTGATGCACAAATTAAAATCTTGGAGGCGATGACCGCAACAGAACGTGCAGAACCAGAAAAGATTTTCGCAAATGCAAAAAATCGTATCGCAGAAACAGCAGGTTGCACAGTTCGTGATGTTGAACATATCATTAAACAATATACAAAAATGAAACAGCAAATGGCGATGATTCAACGTATGGGCGGAATGGAAGCGGTTATGCAAAAAATGCAACAAAATGGTGCGTTTTCTGGTGTTAAGCCAGGTGCAAAATAAGACGGGGATTTTTAGTGTATGAAAAACATTGAAAAGCGTCAGCGTATACTTAAAGTTGAAAAGAGAACAATTTATCACTGCTATTGCATAATATGTTATGTATCAAAATATGAGGTTAGTGATGTGTTGTATACGGTACACACTAAAAAAGGTTGTGTTGCTCAGAATGTTTCAAAGAAGTGTTTTAATACAGCACCTCAACCTGGTATGTTTGTAAGATTGTGCAAAAATAAAAAACAATATGAAATCACAGGTCGTAACGGCAGATGAAAATAACAAATAAAAAAATTGCCGCAAAAAAATCTTCGGTCGCGTGGCTGCAACGCCAGGCGACAGATCCCTATGTGGCACGTGCACACAAAGATGGTTATCGGGCACGGGCGGCATATAAACTGATTGAAATGAACGAAAAGTTCAAATTCTTGAAAAATGGTCAGGTTGTGGTTGATTTGGGGGCGGCACCTGGGTCTTGGTCGCAATATATTGCACGTACATATCCAAAGTCCAAGATTTTTGCGATGGATTTATTAGAAATTTCGCCGATTGTTGGTGTGGAAACATACCAAGGTGATTTTACCACAGACCAGGCATTACGGTGGTTGGAAGAAAAATTGGGGTTGCAACCTGATGAAATGGGGGCAGGTACCGCAGATGTTATCGTGTCAGATATGGCACCAAATACGGTCGGACATAAAAAAACAGACCATTTGCGTCAAATGGTATTGTTGGAATATGTGTTTGATTTTGCATTGCGTGCGTTAAAGGTGGGCGGAACATTTGTTTGCAAATCTTTTACAGGTGGAACAACAAACGAATTGTTAAAGCAAATAAAAGAAAAGTTCGAATCGGTGCATCATATAAAACCACCATCTTCACGTAAAGACAGTGTGGAAATGTTCATCGTTGCATTGGGATTCCGTGGATAAAAACCGCCCGTTTGGGCGGTTTGTTTTTATGCGGATTTTATGATATGATTCATTGTGTATAAAAGGAGTTTTTTCATGGTACGTACAAAAAAAGTTGTTCCGGTTTCATTTGCCGATGCAATAAAAAATTATTGGTTGGGGTACATAGATTTTGAAGGTTCTGCAACCCGTCGTGAATATTGGTATGCATGGTTATTCTGTTTATTTGTGGCATTTGTTTCCACTTTTTTCTTTGGCAGAATATTAAGTGCAATTGTAAGTGCGATTATGTTTTTACCCAGTCGTGCATTGGCATTTCGTAGATTTCATGATGCCGGATTATCTGGGTGGTGGTATTTAGGGCCGTTATTATTTATCACAATTTACAGTACGATACGCAATGATATGTGGACATTTATGTTGGATTTAGATATGTTACCAAAGGATTTGTCGTATATTTTGTTGCTGTTTATTATTTATGTTTTTGCATTATTGATTGTTTTTGTTCAGCCTTCAAAGTTAAAAGGTAATAAGTATAGAAAATAAAAAAAAACGCCCGTTTGGGCGTTTTTTTATTTCAGGCTTTCGGCGGCGGTGCGGGCCAGAACGTCAACACGTTCGTTCATTTCATCGCCATTATGCCCACGTACCCAAAACCAATGGATTTTTTTGCTTTGTGCAATTTCATCAAGTTTTTGCCACAGGTCTTGGTTTTTTACCGGCTTTTTATCCGATGTACGCCAATTGTTGCGTTTCCAATTTTTCATCCATGTCATCATGCCGTTTTTAACATATTGACTGTCTGTGTGAATTTCCAATTCGTCATGTCGGCGGGCCGCAGTCAATGCATTGATAACCGCCATTAATTCCATGCGATTGTTTGTTGTGTTTTTTTCGCCGCCACTGCGTTCGGCAATGTTTTTGCCGTCTGTTGCGACAAAGCCCCAACCACCGGGACCGGGGTTGCCAAGACAACTGCCATCTGTCCAAATTTTTAACATTTTATATTTCCTCTTTTTATGATATAATATCATACATGACATATAATTCCAAAGATTTAAAAGAAATGTCCAGTGCCGTTCGTGCGTTGGCATTAAATACCCTGCGGTTGGCCCACAGTGGACACATTGGTATTGTTCTGGGGGCTGCAGATATAATAACAACTGTGTATGCAAATTTCTTGCGACGTGGACGTGATAGATTCGTTTTGTCCGCCGGTCATGGCAGTGCTTTGCTGTATTCTGTTCTGAAATTATCGGGATATGAAATTGGTGATATGGAATATTTCAGACAAATCGGTGGGTTGCCTGGGCATCCGGAAAATTCTATCCCTGGGGTTGAAGCAACTACGGGACCACTGGGCCAGGGTGTTGGTAATGCTGTTGGAATGGCAATGGCTGAAAAAATAAATAAATCAGATGCACGTGTTTATTGTATGTGTTCTGATGGCGATTTAATGGAAGGTGTTGCCCAAGAAGCAATCGCATTTGCAGGTCGTTATAAATTAAACAATTTGGTGTTGATGTGGTTGGATAATGGCATCAGTATAGATGGTGTTGCCCAGACTGATATTGATGTGCCTGCACGTATGGCGGCGGCGGGTTGGAACGTTGTGTCTGTGGTTGGTGATGATATTGTACGTTTAAATCGTGCATTGGCAAATGCGTGTAAATCCAAAGAACCTGTGTTCATTCAATGTAAAACAGAAATCGGTGCGGGGTCCAGTTTGGCGGGCTCAGCCAAGGCACATGCATTTGCGTTGCATGAACCCGAATTAATGGAATTGATTCGTAAAAATGTGTCTGAACGTGGCGAAGAATTGTGGAATAAATTTGCACATGAAAATTTCAGTACTATATCAGGTGCCATTCAGCATGATTTGCCCAATGTTACGATGCCTGTTGTTGGAAATTCTGTTTCAACACGTGAATTATCAGGTGTGTATTTAAACGAATTGTTACAGGCGGGTGCAGAAATTATCGGGGGCAGTGCGGATTTAGGTTCCAGTACAAATGTCAAAGGTTCTGAAACGCGTGAAATTGAAAGTAACGATTTTACAGGTAATTACATAAATTATGGTGTTCGTGAACATGCGATGGCTGCCATAATGAATGGTATGGCAACATGTGGGTTGCGTGTTTATGGTTCTACGTTCTTGGTATTCAGTGATTATATGCGCCCCAGTATTCGTTTGTCTGCAATGTCTGGGTTGCCTGTGGTTTATGTGTTGACTCATGACAGTGTGGCGGTTGGTGAAGATGGCCCAACACATCAGCCTGTGGAACAATTGCCGTCTTTGCGATTGATTCCGAATTTAAATGTTTTCAGACCATGTAACGTAGCAGAGGTCGCATGGGCATGGCGACGTGGATTGACAGAACAATCAACGCCATCTTGTATTGTTTTATCACGTCAGGCATTTCGTTTAATAGAACCGCCAATTGATACAGATGTTTCACGTGGTGCATATATTATCAGACGTGCCCGTGGTCGTGTGCGTGCAACTATTATCGCCACCGGCAGTGAAGTTCCTTTGGCAATAGAAGTCGCCGAAAAACTGGGTAAATCTGTTCAGGTTGTATCTATGCCGTCTGTGTCTGATTTTCGAAACCAAGATGCAAAATATAAAAAGAATATATTGCGTGGTTTTGTTGTCGCAATAGAAGCCGCTGCAACTGCGCCATGGTTTGAATTTGCAGATGCGGTTGTTGGTGTTGATGGTTTTGGACTGTCGGGCGATGGTAAAGATGTGTATGTTGCAAAGGGTTTTGATGCAGAAATTATCGCACATGATTTGGCGGAGAAAATTAAATGAAATATTTAATCTTGATACTGTTGATGTTTGTGTCTGTTGGGGCGGGTGCAGCAGATTTTAGAATGAGTTTGTATAACGCAAAAGAACCGTATGAGATAGAAAATATTATACTGGAAAATGAAAATACAACCAGAAAATGTGATATTATTGAAGAAGAATTTTTGCGTAGATTAAAAACGGATTATGTTTGGCGGGAAGATAATCAAGTTGATAATTTAGCTTATTTAGGTAGAAATTTATGTTATTTTTCTGGGAATGTAAAAGATGCTCTTAATGATTTAGTTTTTAAATATTATTCCGATGTATGCAATGGTAAAGGTAAAAATGCACCAAAAACTGAATATATTAATCATTGTATTAAATACCCAACTTTGTGCAGTTTAGATTACAGTATTTCTGATGGTATGAAATTTTTATTAGATATGACGGCTTTTTCTAATAAAAATGATGATTTTTATGTTTGTGTGTTATCTGTTGTTGCTACTTGGAATTTTGAAAATGCCCAAGAAAAAAATAACTTGTTAGATTATGGTTTGGAACGTGCCAAACATTATAATAATGTTCAATTTGAAAATATAATTAATCAATTAAAGCAAGAAATAGATAAGTTAAAACAATAAAATGTCTGATTATGTCTTTGTGTTATCGTCGGGTGAAGAAATTCCTGTTGTGATTACAACCAGACGCGGTTTGCGGAATATTACTTTGCGACCTAAAAATACGCCAAAACGGGAAATTCATATATCAAAGCCCTGGATTGTCTCAACAGGGGCAGCGATTAAATTTTTAAAATCTAAACAAAAATGGATTGAGTGTGTTTATCAGAAATGTCCCGCAAAAATAAAAATTACCCCCGGGGATTTTATTGAGTTTTTAGATATGCATGTACAATTAATTCATAATCCAGAAATCCGTGGAAATAAGTTTACGCTTCATGAAATGGGTAATGCGACATTGGTTGTTGGGGGTGGGGCGGATATGTTTGAACGGCGGGTGCGTGATTTTATAAAAGCGGAATGTTTATGTAAAATTAAGCAGATAATACGTAGCACACCGTCTGAATTTTGGCCAAAACGTATTGCACTGCGTGACACAACCAGTCGCTGGGGCAGTTGTTCCAGTACAGGTACAATGTCTTTTTCATGGCGATTGGCATTTGCACCGGTCGAGGTTTTGCGGTACGTTGTTATGCATGAATTGGCACATGTACGTCATATGGATCATTCGTCTGAATTTTGGGCAACCGTTCGTGAGTTATATGGTTTTGGCGTTGAACGTGCAAAACGTTGGTTGACCAAAAATGGTGCATCTTTGCATCAATATTTCTGATGTTGTTTTTACTTGAAAAAATATAAAAATGTACTAAAATTCAATGTGAAATGTTAAATAAATACTTTATTTTCATCACTTTGCATCACGCCCAGTGTGGCGGGTATTAGCATATTGTTATTTTATATGATATAATTGACATTATAAATGTCGAAATTTCCATAGTTATAAACCATAGGAATAAAAAAGATGGACTTAAAACCAACAAAACCCCTGTCGGGATTTATAGAATTGTTACCAACGCAACAACGTTGCTTTGACTTTTGTGCGACGCGTATGTTGAATGTGCTGAAAATATGCGGATTTAATCAGTTGGATTTGCCGGCAATTGAACGTGCAGAAGTGTTGACTGATAAAGATAATTGGGATGAAATAGAAACACAAATGTTCTTGTTTCAAAAGGGTGATACCAAAATGGGACTGCGATATGATGGAACGGTTGGATTGTCGCGATATGTCGCGGGGCACCTGAATGATTTGACATTCCCATTCCGTGCCAGTCAATTTTCAAAACGGTATCGTGGCGAACGTAGACAACGCGGCAGATATCGTGAATTTTATCAGATGGATATGGATATAATGGGAATTAATTCTTTGTCCACAAATTATGATGCAGAAATTATTTCTGTGATTCAACGTACTTTGAATTCTGTATCAGAATTTATCGGTGAAAATGCTGTATATGTCGGTTCCAGACCATTTTGGGACGCGTTGTTTGAATATCTGGATATGACCGATGAACAGAAAAAAGAAGTATTCATTTTAATTGATAAAAAAGATAAATTAAATGACCAAGAATTTGATACTTGGTTGGGTGATATTCTGAATAATCCAGAAAAAGAAAATCAGATAAAATCTGTGTTTGTAAATGGTTATTCTGAATTTTTGGGTAAATCAGATAGTTTAGACGCAGCGGTTGCAGAACTGAATGAATTTATGAAAACTTTGGATTCTTTTGGTGTTACGAACGCAAAGATTGATTTATCTATTACCCGTGGTTTGGCGTATTATACAGGTTTGGTGTTTGAATTTAAATTGTTAAGTCATCCAGAATTAGGAACTGCGGCCGGTGGTGGCAGATATGCAGACTTGGCGGGTAAATTCAGCAAAACAAAAATTATTGGTGTGGGGGCTGCAATTGGGTTTTCACGCATATTCGTTGCGTTGATGGAATCTGGGGATATTGATTTAAGCCAATTTGAAACACCAATAGATGTTGCTGTGTTGTGTATGGGAAATGAAGTTTTGTCATATTCGGCATCTGTATTGAATTCTTTGCGTGATGCAGGAATTCCTGCGGTGGCATATTTAGATTCTGATAAAAAATTCAAAAATCAAATTGAATATGCTGATAAAATTAGGGCTAAATACAGTATTATTATCGGTGAATCAGAAATGCAAAATAAAACTGTGGCCGTGAAAGATATGGTAACTGGTAATCAGCAAGAATTAAATGTCACAGATGCAATAAGTTTAATAAAAGGTATGTAATATGATTGTGGAACAAAAATTGCGGGATATTCAGGCACGTGCATCAGATATAGAAACACAAATGAATTCTGGGACGGTGTCTGGTGATGAACTGACAAAACTTTCTAAAGAATATTCAAAATTGTCGGAAATTTTGCCGCTGATAAATCAGTATTTTCAAATTGTTACGGGTATAACGGACGCCAAAGAAATGCTGAATGACCCAGAATTGCGTGAAATTGCAAATGAACAGTTAAATGAACTGAATCATGCGTTACCAGATGTTGAAAAACAACTGCAAATTGCGTTACTGCCACGTGATGACGCAGATGACAATGGTGTTATCATGGAAATCAGAGCAGGGGTCGGTGGCGAAGAATCTGCACTGTTCGCGGGTGATTTGTATAACCAATATAAATCATATGCTTTGCGTCAGGGTTGGCAGGTCGAAGTTATCGAAGAAAATGCAACTTCTTTGCGTGGGTACAAAGAAATTGTTTTCAAAATAGACGGGGCCGGTGCATATGGTCGTATGAAATTTGAATCTGGAATTCATCGTGTACAGCGTGTCCCAGAAACGGAAGCAGGGGGACGTATTCATACCAGTGCGGCATCTGTTGCCGTTATGCCCGAGGCCAAAGATATTGACGTTGTCATAGATGACAAAGATATCAGAATTGATATTTTCCGTGCATCTGGTGCCGGTGGCCAGCATGTTAATAAAACAGACAGTGCGATACGTATTACACACTTTCCAACCGGAATTGTTGTAACGTGTCAAAATGAACGTTCCCAGTTGCAGAATAAAACTGCGGCTATGGCTGTTTTGCGTTCTAAATTGTATGAAAAACAACGCACAGAACAAGAAAATGCCAGTAATGCATCTCGTAAATCAATGGTCGGGTCCGGGGACAGAAGTGAAAAAATTAGAACTTATAATTTCCCAGAACAACGTGTTACAGATCATCGTATAAAATTGACTTTGTATAAACTTGACGATATTTTGGCCGGTGGCAGTGCGTTGGACGAAATGATAGACGCATTGATTGCGGCTGATCAATTGGAAAGATTGGCAAGTATAGAATAAAAATATGCCCAAGTGGGCATATTTTTTATTGTCTTGATGCTTTTTATTTTGTTATTATAAATACTGTTATGGAAAATATTGGCGAAGATTTTATAGATAGACCTGTTGTTATGGTCGGATTGATGGGGGCAGGTAAGACCAGTGTCGGTCGTGCATTGGCCAGACGTTTGGGGATACCTTTTGTGGATTCTGATAAAGAGATAGAAGCGGCTGCTGGGTGCAGTGTCGTTGATATTTTTTCTATGTATGGCGAAGAAGAATTTCGCCGTGTAGAACAAAGGGTTATTGAACGTTTGTTGGATACACCGCCTGCGTTAAAAGTTATTTCCACGGGCGAGGGTGCATTTATAACCCCGGCTGTACGTGAAATGGTGTTGGAACGTGCATTGTCTGTTTGGTTGCGTGCAGATTTAGATTTGTTGGTAAAGCGGACAGGGTCCCGTGATACCAGACCACAATTGTTAAATACAGACAGCCGTAAAATCTTGGAACAGTTGATAAGTGAACGTTATGAAACTTATGCCCAGGCAGATATAACTGTTGAAACCAAAGACGAGAATTTGCGTAAAACTTTAAATAAAGTGTTGCGTGCAATAGAACATTTTTCAAAAGAATAAATCAAGGGGTAAAAATGGTTAAAAACAATAAGTTAATTAAGGAATTTGGGAATTTTGTTAATCGTGGTAGTGCAATAGATATGGCTGTCGGTATCATTGTCGGCAGCGTTATGACCGGGTTGGTAAATTCGTTGGTCAAGGATGTATTGATGCCACCAATTGGGTATTTAATAGGCGGTGTTGATTTTTCTCAGTGGTTTTTTGTGTTGGGTGGTGGCGCATCGGGGGCTGTTTATGAAACCGTTGCCCAGGCTCAAGCAGCAGGTGCAACCACGTTGAATATCGGTGTTTTCTTAAATTCTGTTATAAGTTTCTTTATAACAATGTTTGCGATTTTCTTGTTTGTTAGAACTATGAATAAAGCACGTGCAAAGCAACCTGTTACCACGCATGCGTGTCCATATTGCCGCTCTAACATAAGTAATTCTGCAACTAAATGTCCATTTTGTTGTTCGGATGTAGAGGTTGTGGAAACAGTGTCAGCAGAGGAGAGTGATATTAAAAAGGGTCTAAAAACATTGAAAAAAAAGGCGCAAAATATCGTTGATAAAATTGGTGTGTAAAAATCAATATTTATATCTAAATTTAAAAATAAAGCATCTGTACAAAGACGGGTGCTTTATTTTTTTGTCTGTATGTTTTAAAAATTAAACTTGTTGTTGTGGTTGAAATAGTGTGATTTGTGAAAATAAAAAAACACCCCGTGTGGGGTGTTTCGGGAGTGAACTTTTTTTGTTTCGGGGGCGGACATTCGGGGAGTGTAAGGGGGATTATATAAAGGCGCATAATATATATTATGTATAGTTTAATGTGCAGGTGTGGGGAATATGGGGTGTGTCTGTGTGAAATGTATTCGCTTGTATTTTTAATTTGTTTGTGTGTAGATGTGTGTTGTTATTATGTATGATGGTGTTTCTGTTGTTTGTTTATTTTTATTGTTGTGTTTGTATGGTGGTTGTTTGTGTGTAAAAAATAATTTATTTTTTATTTGTGTGTCGTATTAAATGTTGTTGCATGTAAAATTCGGAATATATTTGTACGGTATTGTGTTGTTGTTCAGGTTGTATAAATTAGAGCCTCTCTGGTGGCCTTCTTTGTGTTTTTACTGTATGTGTATATATGTCGTGGCGCCGTGAGAGCGTCCTGAGAGCAAACTATACATAATATTTTTGAAGGTTATCTGATTTTATTGTGGTAATGATGGGGGCATTTTTCGGAAATTTTTCTGGCGTATTCTATGCATTGTTCAATGGTAAAAAAATAAGCCTGAGTTTCTTGAAATGGTTGTTTAAAAAATATTGTTGGTGTGCTGTTGATGGTTGGTATATAAAAATTAGTGTTGTGTATTTTTATGGGTTTTGCATTGTAAATACAGCGTCTGGTGCAGCCGCCACATTTGTTGTCTGAAATTGTATTTTTCTTTGATGGATACATATAAATTCCTTAAAAATTGTGATGTTATTTTAAATGGTATTTTATGTTTATCAAGTGATATTTGTATGTGTGCCCTGCTCGGTTTTTGTTAAAAATGCCGAAAGTCTGGGGTTTTTATGGTTTTTAGTCAAAAACAGACGTGGCAATATGTTCTGGGGTTTTGTTTGTTGTGTGCGTGTTGTGGGTTTGTTGTTGGTGTGTTTAAAATTGCGGTTTTTTTAGAGTGAAAATTTTATAAAATCTGTGTTTTTTTGAAGTGTTTTTTTGTGGAAAAGGCTGTAAAAACACCCTATTTTTCAGCCCGGATAAGTTAAAGTAGTTTCTGAAAAAGACATCAGTTTCTTTTTAAAGTGTGTTTTTAATAATTGTTTATAATTATTTGAATATAGTTTATTTTGTGTGTTGGTATTGTTGGTTGTCGCATAACTTAGAAATTCTGTTTGCGTGCATGAACGCGGCCAATGCACCTTTGTATAAAGGCACTGTTTTTGTTGTTCCACGTTTGCAGATATATTTTTTTATAATTTTGTCGCCTATTTTTACCTGATATATTGTTTCGTCTTTGTACCCTTTTGTTTTCACTGCGGACAGTTCGCATTTTTCAGAACAGCCATCACAATTAGTTTTTACATTTGATGTTTTTTCTGGTTCTGGGGGTTGAGTATAGTTCAGGCAATCTTTGGTTACAGTGATGGCATACGAAAGTGCGATTTGTGGATTGCTGTATGTTTTTGATAATATTCTTTTTGTTTTTCTGCCGTGATGAACTTTTAAACGTCCACCTGGAAATTCGATTATGGGGCGATATGCGACCATATTGTCGTACAGTACAACTGTACGTGCACCCACACGGCAACGTGTTGGACATCCGTTGCATCTGCCGACGTTAATTTTCCTTTCCTGGGTGAACATTGTAAAATACGTCCCTATTTTGTTTTTGGTGGCACAGAATATTTGTGGCATTTTTTCGCAGATTCATATGCCGCTTTTAATGCTTCTTCTTTTGTGCGGTACATTACACTTTTATCTGCTGTGCAATTGTGTGTTGGATAATGTCCGAACAAAGTTGGCATTGTGCCCAGATAACAATTTGCGTCACAACCTTCGCATGTTGATTGTTTTGCCAATAATTCAAAAAGTTTTTCAAGCATGATATTTACCTTTGTTTTGCGCATTCTTGTGCCATGTATTGTGCTTCGGCTATGGCACCTTGAATTCGTTTGTATGATTGCACGTTGTGTACAATGTTATTTTCATCTTGGTAAAACATAAGTAAATTACCGTTAAGTGTTGGTGTGTATTTTTGTGTAAATGGATTAAATATAACACCTGTTTTACAATCTTTTTCGCAACCGTTACATTTTGAAGTTGTGATTGAAAGAATTTTATTACTCATATATTACCCTTTTGGTTTTGTTAGGTTAGACAAAATATAGCTTTGTGTCAAGTTGATTTTGTTCCTTAGTTTTGTTATAATACAAATTATGAGGCTTGATCAAGAAATTGTTTTGCGTAATTTATACCCTAGTCGTGCCAAGGCTGTGGCTGCGATTAATGCGGGATTGGTTTTGGTAAATGGTGTGCCTGCCAAAAAGCCCAGTCAGGTTGTAAATGATTCTGATGAAATTACGGGTGGCGCGTTACCCTATTCTGTTGGTCGTGGATCTCTGAAGTTGGCACATGCGTTGGATTATTTTAATGTATTGCCGTCCGGTATGTTGTGTTTGGATATTGGGGCCAGTACCGGTGGTTTTACCCAAGAATTGTTATCACGTGGCGCAAAACGTGTTTACGCAGTTGATGTTGGCACAAATCAATTGGCGAATGAATTGCGTAATGATTCACGTGTTGTTTCATTGGAAAAAACAGATATTCGTGATTTGTCCCCTATTTCATCGGTTGATTTAATTGTTATAGATGTATCTTTTATTTCATTGACCAATATTGTTGAGTTTTTGGGACCGTGGGGTGCGAAAACTGTAATTGCACTGATAAAGCCACAATTTGAAGTCCCACGAAATATTGCGGCGAAATTTAACGGTATTATTAAAAGCGATGAATGGCATCAATATTCAATAAATCGTGTTATTGAATCCTTTGAAGAATATGGATTTAAGAATACAGGTATTACCCCGTCCCCAATACACGGCGGCAGTGGTAATACAGAATTTCTGGGTTGTTTTGTAAAGAAATAAAAATCCCCTTGTGGGATTTTTGTTTTTGTGATAAAATTCAAATAATCAGGAAAAGCGAAGGAAAAAATGATAAAATTCCGCAGAAATCTAGAGAGAGAGAGAGAGAGTTAAAAACATTTAACGCAAACACAGTTTGCGGTAATAGATAATCACCTTAATGGCATATCGTGCCATTAAGGTGATTATTTTTTTATAACGAAAAGGAAAGGGAAATGAAAAAATATTTTTTAACCACCGCATTAATGGGAACGTTTATTGCACCTGCATTCGGTGCCGATAAAATAATAACCAGTGCGAATACATGTACATTTGATGTACTGGGCGTATCGGACAATAACGCGACGGCAAATACAATCGCGACATGGGATTTGATAGATTATACATTGGATCCGGGGGAATATTTAAGCGTAACGGAAACATCTGTGGACAAAACAACATGTCCCGCGGGCTCATATTGCGTTGGTGGTGGGTATACGGTTGAAACGGCGGACAACAGTATCGCCCAATGTCCGGCGGAATACCCAAACAGTGCCGAAGGTGCGGGTGCGGACACACAATGCTATACGGCATGTACAGTTGATATGGTTGCGAAGGCAACGGCGGTAACGGGTAATGATTACTATGGCAGTGGGGTTGATACATGCGAACCAACGGCATGTGTTGCCGGATGGCACGTAAAACCAGGATTGGATATAGGCGAAACAATCGGTGAAGAAGCCGGTGCGAACAGTGCATATATAAAAAATGATGGTTCATTCAGTGAAATGAATTTTGACGGCAAAGGCAGTAAAGGTCAAGAATACTATGGTATAAGTGGTCCAATGTCCTTTGCGGTAGATTACGCAGGCAAAGGGATACTCACAGGCCACGGCCGTTGCAGCACGCAGGCGGGTGATAATAATAATGAGACCTGGACCGACCCAACGATTGTAAACAACCTGACCGATGAAACGGGTCAGGAAGGTGCGACGTATTGTTATTGTCAGGTTGATGGCTTTACCCCAACTGGTGGTGACAAAGTAATAGTTACATCGGCTCCGTGGGTGTTCATCAGCGGCGGCTTCGGCTTTGCTCACAATTGCGCGGACGGCTGCGCGTACGGCTGTGCGTACCGCTTGCGCAGCGATGGCGTGGGCGATCTCGCGGTCCGTGCAGCGGTAATGAATAACTTGCCTGCATCGCCTACCATATGTGTGGCGAACACAATTAATATTGACTGGAATCCAGATAATAATGGCGAACATATCAAAAATATGTGTACATATGATGGTGAAATCACATTACCAACCCCAGACCCAGTTAAACCAGGGTATACATTTACCGGTTGGAAATTGGTGGATTAAAATAAATTATAATAATTCATCTAAAATCAAAAACGATGGCTCATGTAACTTCTGTACACT
>JAZNBN010000014.1:0-22694 GCA_045587125.1 Candidatus Enterousia sp. | reverse complement strand
TCTGCTGCGAATTATCATCTTAGCAGTACGTTTATTGCTACGGGTACGATATCCCTTGGCTGGAATACCTGTACGTGATACCGGTTCGTGGCCCTTAGAGTGACCATTACCACCACCCATTGGGTGATCTACTGGGTTCATAGCCATACCACGAACAGATGGGCGGATACCCAACCAACGTGCACGACCTGCTTTACCCAAATTGACATTGCGTTGATCTGGATTAGATACGCTGCCAACTGTTGCCAAACAATCTGAATGAACCTTACGCAACTCACCGCTGTTCATTTTAATCTGTGCATAAACACCGTCTTTACCCATCAACTGGGCATAGCAACCTGCACTGCGAGCCAACTGACCGCCTGCGCCTGGTTTCAATTCGACGTTATGTACGATTGTACCGATTGGCATATTTTTCAATGGCATTGTGTTACCTGCTTTGATATCTGCATGTTGTGCTGAGATAACAACGTCACCTGCTTTCAAATCACGTGGTGCCAAGATATAAGAACGCAAACCATCTGTATATTCAATCAATGCAATAAATGCAGTACGGTTTGGATCGTATTCCAAGCGAACAACTGTTGCAGGAACATCCATCTTTTTACGTTTAAAATCAATTAAACGATATTTACGTTTGTGACCGCCACCTTGATGTGGAACAGTTACATGACCAAAATTATTACGTCCACCTTTGGACTTTAAACCAACTGTTAACGCCTTTTCAGGTGCACCAGTATGCAAACCACTGCGGTCAACCTGAGTCAGACCACGTGTACCTGGTGTTGTTGGCTTATAATGTTTCAATGCCATTTTTTTTTACCTTTGTTTTTTACCTTGACACTAGCATCCATGTATTCTGGGTTCTCTGCCAAGGCGACCTGTTTATATTATATATTTGCTGACAAATCCAATTTTGCATCTGCCGGCAAAGATACATACGCTTTTTTAACAGTGCGCTGTGTACCTGTACCACGACCACGGAAAGTTTTCACTTTACCTTTGACAACTACAATATTTACCTTTGTTGGTTTTACATTATAGATTGCCTGGACTGCACGGGCGACATCTTCTTTGGTTGCGTCACACGCAACTTCGAACGCTACACCATTGCTTTCAGACAGTTTTGCTGCCTTTTCCGAGATAATCGGACGACGCAGTATATCATAAATACCCGCTGTCGCAACGATTTTTTTCTCTGCATTTACTTTTTTTTCTGCCATTTTGCTTACCTTCAATTCTTAAGATTACGCCAATCTTGCTTCTATTGCTTTAACTGCATCTGCTGTCAAAACCAATTTTTCATGTTTCAAGATATCCAAAACATTCAAACCGATTGTTGGCAAAACATCAACATTTGCAATATTTGCCGCAGATTTCTTAAAGTTTTCGTCCAATTCTGTTGCACCAACAAACAAAGCAGACGCAATTTCCAATTTTTTCAATTGTTTTGCAAACGCACCTGTTTTTGCAGTTGCTAATTTTTCAGAATCAATAACGATTAAACTACCGTCTTGTGCCTTAGAAGACAAAGCCATTTTTAAACCCAAGCTACGAATTTTCTTTGGCAAGTCAATGCTATGATCACGAACAACTGGACCATGAACGACACCACCGCCACGCATGTGAACATTGTATCTTTCACCCTGACGTGCGTTACCTGTTTTCTTTTGTTTAAAGGCTTTTTTACCACTGCCTTCTACATCAGATACAGTCTTAACTGCGTGTGTACCGGCACGTTGTTTTGCACGTTGCCATGTTACAACACGGTGCAAGATATCTGCACGTGGTTCCAAACCAAAGATGCCGTTATCCAGTTCAACTGAACCAACTTTTTTACCATCGAAATTAATTATATCTAATTGCATTTTTATCACCTCACTATTGCTGTTCATTTATTATTCTGCAACAGCTTCTGCTTCGGTTGCTGTTTCAGTTTCAACTTCTTGTTTTACAACTGTTGGAACTGGCAAATCTTTGTGTTCTTTTTTGATAGCATCTGTAACCAGAACAAATGTACCGTTGCTGCCTGGAACTGCACCTTCAACAAAAATCAGATTTTCTGCTTCATCTGTGCCAAAAACTTTCAGGTTTTGAACAGTAACTGTTTCATTACCCATTTGTCCAGCCATTTTTTTACCTTTCAGAACACGGCCTGGCCATTCACGCATACCTGTACCACCAATAGAACGATGTGCTTTCAGAACACCATGGGTTGCTTCTTTACCGCCAAAGTTATGACGTTTCATTGCCCCTTGGAATCCTTTACCTTTGCTTGTTGCTTGGACATCAACGAATTGACCGGCAACAAAATGAGATGCCAACAATTGTGTCCCTGCTGGGATAACACAGTCATCTGACACACGGAATTCTACAACCTTGCGATATGGTTTTACGCCTGCTTTTTCCGCTGCAACTGCTTGTGGTTTGGCAACATGTTTTGCCTTTGCTTCACGCAAACCTAAAATGTTTGCTACATACCCGTTTTTTTCCTGCGTGCGATTTCCAATAACTGCGCAGTCACCAACAGACAATACTGTTACTGGGTGAGCAACGCCGCTATCATCATACAGACGCGTCATTCCTATTTTTGTTGTAATTAATCCGCTACGTTTCATTTTTTTGCCTTTTATTTTGTCAGAGGTTAGTCAAGTTCAGAATAATACTTACTAACACTAACAGTTATTTTTACTTTTACAATTTAATTTTTACATCAACACCTGATGCCAAATCCAACTTCATCAAGGCATCTACTGTCTGAGGGGTTGGGTTAACAATATCTACGACCGCTTTGTGATTACGGATTTCGAACTGTTCGCGTGATTTTTTATCAACGTGTGGTGAACGGTTGACTGTAAATTTTTGAACCATTGTTGGCAAGCGAACAGGACCGACCACGTCTGCACCAGTACGCTTTGCTGTTTTAACGATTTCTTCGACCGATTCCATCAAGATGCGATGATCAAACGCTGTTAACTTGATGCGAATTTTAGATGCTGGTACCATAACTCGTTTTCCTTATATTTATCTGGGCGGTAATCACTGACTCTTTTAATTCAGTTACACCGCCCACGATTGTTTAATTATTTAATAATTTTAGATACAACACCTGCACCTACTGTGCGTCCGCCTTCACGGATAGCAAAGCGGCGACCTTCGTCCATAGCGATTGGTGCAATCAATTGCACGCTGATACGAACGTTATCACCTGGCAGAACCATTTCTTTGTCTGCTGGCAATGTGATTGTACCTGTTACGTCTGTTGTGCTGAAGAAGAACTGTGGACGATAGTTAGAGAAGAATGGAGTATGACGGCCACCTTCTTCTTTCGTCAAGATATAAACTTCTGCTTCAAAGTCTGTGTGTGGTGTAATAGAACCTGGTTTGCAGATAATCTGACCGCGTTCTACATCTTCTTTCTTTGTACCACGCAACAACAAACCTACGTTATCACCGGCTTCACCCTGATCCAACAATTTACGGAACATTTCAACGCCTGTAACTGTTGTTTTCTGTGTTGGGCGCAAACCTACGATTTCGCATTCTTCACCAACTTTGATAACACCAGATTCTACACGACCTGTTACCACTGTACCACGACCTGTGATAGAGAATACGTCTTCAATTGGCATCAAGAATGGTTTGTCAACTGGACGTTCTGGCATTGGGATATATTCGTCGCATGCTTTCAACAAAGCATCAATTGCTTCTTTACCCAAACCGTCGTTTTTATCTTCTACTGCAGAAACAGCTGAACCACGGATAATTGGAGCATTGTCACCGACAAAGTCATTTGCGGACAACAATTCACGGATTTCCATTTCAACCAATTCCAACAATTCAGGATCATTTGCCAAATCACATTTGTTCAAGAAAACAACGATTTTTGGAATACCTACCTGACGTGCCAACAAGATGTGTTCACGTGTTTGTGGCATTGGACCGTCTGTCGCAGCAACAACCAAGATTGCACCGTCCATCTGAGCAGCACCAGTAATCATGTTTTTAACATAGTCAGCGTGCCCTGGGCAGTCAACGTGTGCATAGTGACGATCTGCTGTTTCATATTCTACGTGTGCAGTATTAATTGTAATACCACGTTGTCTTTCTTCTGGTGCATTGTCGATTTGATCAACACCTTTTGCAGCGTCTGCACCAACGCCATAGTAATGAACAATTGCCGCTGTCAATGTTGTTTTACCGTGGTCAACGTGACCAATTGTACCAATATTGACGTGTGGTTTGGTTCTTACATACTTTTCTTTTGCCATAGTTTTCTCCTTAGGCTTGTTTGTTAAAGTTAAAACTTCTTGTTATTATTTCGTCAGCTTCTTGATTACTTCGTCAGCAACGTTTGATGGGACTTCATCATAGTGTGACAATTCCATATATGGGTTTGCACGACCTTGTGACAAAGAACGCAATGTTTTTACGTACCCGAACAAGTTTGCCAATGGAACATATGCTGAAATCAATTGGTTACCAAATTGTGTTTCGATACCATTGATTTGTCCACGACGACTGTTCAAGTCCCCAATGATGTCACCGACGTATTCTTCCGGTGTATTAACCGAAAGTTTCATAATCGGTTCCAGCAATTTTGGCGACGCTTTTTTCATAGCTTCTCTGAAGCATGCACGTGCCGCAATTTCAAAGCACAATACATTAGAGTCCACTTCGTGATATTTACCATCTACTAATGTAGCCTTGAAATCTACTGTTGGATAGCCAATCAAAACACCTGTCTGTTGTGCTATCTTCAAACCTTTTTCTACACCTGGGATGTATTCTTTTGGAATTGCACCACCAACAATCTTGTTTTCAAATTCGTAACCCTTACCTGGTTCCAAAGGTTCGAATTCAATTTTAACCTGGGCGTATTGACCAGATCCACCAGACTGTTTTTTATGTGTATATTCTTCGGTGATTGGTTTGCGGAATGTTTCACGGTATGCAATACGAGGTTCACCAACGTTTACATCAACCTTGAATTCACGCAACAATCTGTCAACCAAAATTTCCAAATGCAATTCACCAACACCAGACAGAATTGTTTGACCAGATTCTTCGTCAACAGATACACGGAAAGAAGGATCTTCTTTTGCCAATGCCTGCAGACCCAAAGACATCTTTTCAATATCAGCCTTGGTTTTTGGTTCTACTGCGATACTCATAACTGGTTCTGGAACATGAATTGATTCCAACAAGATTGGATGTGCTTCATCACACAATGTATCACCAGTAATTGTTTCTTTCATACCAACCAATGTGATAATGTCACCCGCAGATGCTTCTTTAATTTCTTCACGATTATTTGAATGCATCAACAACATACGGCCAACACGTTCACGTTTATCACGGTTAGAATTATAGACATATGAACCAGAAACTAATTTACCTGAATAAATACGGATAAACATCAAGTTTCCAACGAATGGGTCATTTGCAACCTTAAATGCCAATGCACTGAATGGTTCTTTGGCATCTGGTTTACGTTCATCGGCTGTTTCACCGTCCATTTTCGTACCCTGAATAGCAGGAACGTCTAATGGGCTTGGCAAATAGTCAACAATCGCATCCAACAATGGTTGAACACCCTTGTTCTTAAATGCAGTACCACACAAAACAGGATTAAAGTTCTGTGCAATTGTACCTTTGCGAATCAATTTTTTGATTGTTGCTGTATCTGGAATATTACCTTCCATATAAGCTTCCATAATTTCGTCGTCCAAAGTCACAACTTCTTCAATCAAACGATCATGCAATTCTTGGGCTTTTGCTTTCAAATCTTCTGGAATTTCAATAACATGTGGTTCTTTACCCATATCATCTTCCCAAACGATCCCCTTCATTTCAACAACGTCAACAACGCCACGGAAATCATTTTCTGCACCAATTGGGAAATTCAAAACCAATGGATTTGCACCCAAACGTTCACGAATCATATCAACACAGCGGAAGAAATTACCACCAATACGATCCATTTTATTAATAAAGCAAATACGAGGAACTGCATAACGATCTGCCTGACGCCATACTGTTTCTGTTTGTGGTTGTACACCAGATACAGATTCAAATACAGCAACTGCACCGTCCAATACACGCAATGAACGTTCTACTTCCATTGTAAAGTCAACGTGCCCTGGGGTATCAATCAAATTGATACGATGATCACGCCAGAAACATGTTGTTGCAGCGGACGTAATTGTAATACCACGTTCTTGTTCTTGGGCCATCCAGTCCATGGTTGCACCACCGTCGTGCACTTCACCAATTTTATAGGTCTTTCCGGTATAGAACAAAATACGTTCCGAAGTTGTTGTTTTACCCGCATCAATATGGGCCATAATGCCAATATTGCGGTACATATGTAAAGGTGCGGTTTTTCCAACTGACATAGTGTCTTTCCTTTGCTTTTGTATTTATTACCAGCGGAAGTGAGCAAACGCTTTGTTCGCTTCTGCCATTTTATGAGTGTCAATCTTTTTCTTAAATGCACCACCTTGGCCATTTAATGCATCACGCAATTCAGCGAACATTCTTTCTTCCATGCTACGTTCACCACGTTTACGTGCAAACATTACCAACCAACGCAATGCCATTGTCTGCTGACGTGCAGGTCTTACTTCAACTGGAACCTGATATGTTGCACCACCGACACGGCGACCTTTTACTTCTACAGATGGTTTCAAAGCATCAACTGCTTCTAAGAAAGCAGCCAATTCATTGCCGTCTTTTGCGATTTTTTTCAATCTATCCATCGCACCATATACGATATTTTCGGCAACTTCTTTTTTACCGTCCCACATAACAACATTTATACATTTTGCAACAACCAGATTGTTATACTTTGAATCTGGCAAGATTTCACGTTTTGTTGCAGCTTTACGTCTTGACATTTTATTTTCCTTTTATCGCTTCATCTGTGAAACACAGATTACTCACATGCATTACACATGTGTGGTTAGTTTAATTATTTCTTTGTTTTGGCACCATACAAAGAACGACCTTGTTTTCTTGCATCTACACCCTTGGTATCCAAGACACCACGAATGATATGATACTTAACACCAGGCAAGTCCTTTACACGACCGCCACGAATCATAACAACGCTATGTTCCTGCAAATTATGACCTTCGCCTGGGATATATGCTGTTACTTCACGGCCGTTTGCCAGTTTTACACGGGCAACCTTACGCTGCGCCGAGTTAGGTTTTTTCGGTGTAGTCGTATAAACACGTGTGCAAACACCACGTTTCTGTGGGTTTTCCATCATGTCAGGTGCTGTACTTTTTACAACAACTTTTTTACGAGGTTTCCGAATCAGTTGGTTTACTGTTGGCATTCAAAATCTCTTTCTTTTTTCTACCTGTTTTTACTCTGCACAAAACCCGCCTATCAGACTTATTTCAACGACTTAGCGCCGGATTATAATTCTGTAACAACAAGCGGTTTCATGTGGTTCCTGCTTTCCTTATTTACACAGAAAGCGAACATACTATAACCTTCACCCCCCGCATTGTCAAGAAAAATCTAGGAAAAAAATATGAGTTTCTGCCTTGAAACCCCCGAAAATATAGGAATTTATATAAAAAGCACTTTTGACAAAAAGCAAGACTGTATTTATCACAAAAAACAACCAAAAAAAGACAAGAATTTAATCCCTTACATAATGTGACGTTAAAACCAATGGCATTTTCTGTCTTTCCAAGATTTTTTTACGTTTTAATTTAGCCGTCGCAAAAATCGGTCTTATTCTTTTACATTGTTGTTTTATTTCTTTGCTCAGGCCCTCTACACCCTTACCAAGCCCAACTATTTCATAATACCCCCAAGATAAAAACTTATTCAAATCCCTATGTTCCAGTATAAATTCCCAATATAAATTCGGATTTGTTGTACGTGGCAATTTATTCACATATTCCCAAAACCTATCAAAATCCATAATTCCATTATACATAACATTACCCACAGGTCTATAACCCGACATTTCAAAGTCTATTATTACAATCTGTCTTTTTTCTAAATCTATTATAATATTATCACCGTGCAAATCATTATGCCCAAAAACATTCAGTTTATTTTCTGGGATACTACTTAAATATTCATAAATATCTTTTATCAACTGTTTATCTTCAACTGAAACATATTTTTCATCCCATGTATCTAATATAGACGATAATTCTTTTATCCCTTTTATTGGCAGCCTTGACACACTACGAATATTATTATCGTATTTTATTGGTCGCAATTCCGACATATCATTTACAAATTCAGCCAATGCTTTATACGCCCACTCTTTATCCTGGGGCGACAAAGTTTTAATAATGTCCCGCCAACGCTGACCAGAAACAAACTCTTCACGCACTTTGCCATGTGAAATAAAAGTCCGTGGCACAATATATGCAGGATTATTTTTCTTTCTGATTTCATCAGCGATTAACTTTGCATTTTTTTGTTTTGCCAACCAATCAGCATCAGTTTCCGATCCCGCCGTTTCTTTATGTTCTTTTACGACAATATCACCCACCAAAGACTTCATTGGTCGTACAACTGTCGCATGTCCCGACAGCAATTTTGTTTTTCTGGCATTCGCACTTGTTACAATTTCAAAACTTTTTGTAGCCGACATAACATTGCCTTTAATTTTTATTTTTCATATTTTTAATCTGACGCCAATTTGCATGATTTTTCATATGCACATCATAAGAATCAGAAAAAAGATGACCACCCTGCCCATCTGCTACAAAGAACAAGAAATTCGTCTTGGCCGGATTTAACACAGCCCGTATTGCATTCTGACCAACATTTGCAATTGGTCCAGGTGGCAAACCTGAATTTCTGTATGTATTATACGGACTGTCTATTTTCAAATGGCCCCGCAACAATGCATTTTCTTGCATATCCCCCAGTCCATCTGTTAACGCATACACAACCGTTGGATCGGCCTGTAAACGCATTTTTTTATTCAAGCGATTCAAATACACACTGGCCACGATTGACATTTCACGAACACGTGGTGTTTCTTTTTGAACGATTGATGCCAAAGTGATAACTTCGTCCCAATTTTTCAAAGGCTTTGGAAACGTGCGATATGCCTTGGCAAAATGTGCACGCACATTCAACATTTTTTTTCGTGCCAAATCCAACACAGCCAAACGTTTTGTCCCACGTGCGACACGATATGTATCTGGGAAAATCTGACCATCTTTTAAATTGCACACAGGCGCGTCATTACCCGATTTACATTCAACATCACCGGTCAATTCACCAGATGCCAACAATAATTTTTTTATTTGCCGAACCGTTAAACCTTCGGGAATAACAATAACAGTTGATGCAACATCACCATTTGCAAGCATATTCGCAATTCGCCATGTACTGGCCCCTGATGGAATATCATACTGCCCAATTTGCACCTTGCCCCCATTTAACCGAACAGACGTTTTAAAAACCTTAACCGAATCAATCAATTTTAATTTTAATAAACGATTTGCAACCCCAGACACAGAATCCCCAGCCACCACATCAAATGTAACAGGCACCCGCACAGTTGAATGCACACTAAAAACATATACCAGCGCACACAAAAGAACCACCAAAGGCACAGCGATTATTTGAACAATAGCAAATTTAGGAAAAATTTTTTTAACCTTTACCATAAATCTAATTATTACAGATAATAGACCTATTTGCAAATAACAAAAAATCCCCGAACGGGGATTTTGTTATTTTTCTTCATCATCTTTACCCAAACCAATTGTGTTTTTAATTGGATCAACAATTGTTTCTTTGGCACTGTCCAATGTACGAATTAACGCACGTCTGATTTTACCACTGATTGTCATTGGCAAAGTATCTACGAATTCAATAATACGTGGACTTTTATACAATGCAGTATTTGTTTTAACATGGTCCTGTAATTGACGAACCAATACGTCATTTGCCTGAAAATATTTATTCAGAACAATTGTAGCCTTAACCGCCTGACCACGTGCATTATCTGGCACACCTGTAACTGCGACTTCACGAACAGCCGGATGTTCCAGCAACACAGATTCAACTTCAAATGGGCTAACACGATAACCACTGGTCTTTATCAAATCGTCATTACGCCCCACAAACCAGAAATAACCATCAGCGTCCAAATAAGCCATATCCCCAGTATGATAAAATCCATCACGATATACACCTGCGGTTTGTTTTTCGTTTTTATGATACCCCTTGAACAATCCCAATGGTTTAGAATCCTTAACACAGATACAAATTTCACCTACAACATTTGCATCTGTAATTTGTCTGCCACGTTCATCCAACAATTGAATATTCCACCCCGCCGATGGTTTCCCCATTGACCCAGGCTTTGGTTCAATCCATTGGTTATTAAACAACAACAACGCCGTTTCAGTTTGCCCGAAACCTTCACGCATTTTTATACCTGTTTCTTTCAAGAAACGTGCATAAACTTCTGGATTCAAAGCCTCACCTGCGATTGTTGCTTTTTTAAGTTTTGACAAATCAAATCGCTTCATATTTGCGTGAATCATCATTTTATATGCCGTTGGTGGCGCGCAGAACGAAGTCACACCATTTTCTGAAATTGCACTTAATAAATCATTTGCCGTAAAGACACGTGAAAAATCAAACACGAATACTGTCGCCCCAGCCAACCATTGACCGTACATTTTACCCCACGAACATTTTGCCCAACCCGATTCGGACAAAGTAAAGTGAATATCACCCTCTTCCAGCCTTTGCCAAAATACAGCCGTGTTTATGTGACCCAACGGGTATGTAAAATCATGTGCAACCATTTTTGGCATATCTGTTGTACCACTGGTAAAATAAACCACCATAGTGTCTGTATTTTCATTTGGCACCCGTTCAAAATTATGAGAATAACTTTCACATGCATCTGCGACTTCTGCACAATCAATTAATTGAATACTTTTATCACCAATTGCGTTTTTTATTTCATCAACAACAACCCCATCATCAAAAGCAATAATTGTTTTAACATCTGCGGCTTTGATACGAAATTTAATATCTTCGGACTTTAATTGATTTGTAGACGGAATAGGAATCGCACCTAATTTATGCATAGCCATCATCAAAACCCAATATTCCCATCTGCGGCGCATAAACAATAAAACCGTATCGCCTTTTTGTACCCCACGTGCAACCAAGAAATTTGCAACCGCCCCCGACATTTGCGACAACATTTTAAAAGTAATAGACTTTTTTTCACCACTATCGTTTGTCCACAGCAACGCAACTTTGTCTGGCGTGTCATCCGCAATAACATCAATAACATCATAGGCAAAGTTAAAGTCTTCTGGAACAATCGGTGTCGCATTTTGAATATAATCATCATAATTATCAAACACTTCCTTTTTCAGGAATTTTTTTGCGAACATTTTTCTTCCTTTTTTTTACCTGATAATAAATATGGAACATCTAAGTCAAATTACAAGAAAAAAATTTAAAAAAAATATTGCAATACATCATAAAAGCACGCATAATCACAACCGATATATCGGAGTGTAGCTCAGCCTGGTAGAGCGCTACGTTCGGGACGTAGAGGTCGTGGGTTCGAACCCCGTCACTCCGACCAGTTTTGTTTCACAAAAGGATTCTTAATGTTTGAATTGAACGAATCTTTAACTTGTCATGGTTGTAACGCCAGATGCCATATTGAACAAACGTCAAATACCAATCCTGTAAATAAAACATTAACAACACACGAATTGTTTGATAATTCAATCGACGAATACAGAATTGGCAAAACGTTAGTAATAACACATAAACCATTTTATAATTCGGTCCCAGGATACAGAATACAACAAATACATATGCTAGAAGCATGTGAAAACTTATGTGCATATTACGGCAAAGAAAACGTACCATCAGATGCAACTTTCAAAGTAAAAAATAACTTAGCCTGCAATCTATGCGACCAACATTGTGAAATATTGAAATTATTTCCTTATGCAAAAGGAAACACGTTTAATAATGAAAAGGTTAATATAGACACATTGTTATTTGGATTAAACCTGGGCAAATTATGCAAACACAGAACAAGATAAAATTTTTTTCACACCACAGGAGTATAATATGTTTAAATATGGTCCACATTGCAATGGTTGTAACGCACATTGCAAAATTGAAAGAAAATGTTTTACACGCACACTTATAAATGGCACAGAAATAAATCACAAAGAAATTCGTAATACCGAGGACAAACAGATTATGTACGTACAACAAATATGTGAAAATCTATGCGGTAATTATGGACTACCAAATGTGCCAGAAAATGCGACATTTCATGTAAAAGAAAATATAACATGCGATGGTTGCGGTCAACAATGCAAAATTACATGCGACCCAGAAAAATCTAATTTGGTAAAAATTGGGGACATGTATACACCGGGTGCGCACGCATCTATACACGATGCATTATTATATGGCACACAGTATGTTAAATTGTGTAAAAAACACAATAATACAAATTTCAAAATCGGTGCTGTTCAACAAAATGATTATTTTCTGCCACGAATTGGTTCAGAAATAATTACCGAACACAAATACAAAAATAAATTTGACGCAATTACCAGAGCGTTTGTATTATTACATCGCATATACTACAAAGCAAAATAAACATAAAAAAATCCCCAAACGGGGATTTTTATTTTATGATTGGATTAAGCCCAAAGACTGTTGCAGACGATGTATTTCCGCCTCACGGTCTTGTGCCTGTTCATATTCACGCACAGACATACCACTATTCTTTGCGGCCATTTCTAAATCATACTGTACCTTGTATCCTGCTGGGTCTTTGATACATTTATTAAATGCAGCACCCACAGCATTCATACCATCGCATTGTGATTTAGCAACACTGTATGCATCTGGATTTTCCATACACAAACTTTTGTTTGCACCACTGGTTGCACCCAACGCATCACATTTTGCTTTCTTTTGTGCTTCTGCCTGTTCAGCCTGCAATTGTGCTAAACGTTGTGTACTGTATTCAGTTGGATTCTTCATACATTTGTTAAATTCAACAGAATTCAAACCCAAACCATCACAAACATTTTTATTTGCAGCGTATGTAGTTGGATCAGATTTACATTGATTGAATTCAATTGTTGCCTTACGCAATCCTAAATCCAAACATTTCTGTTCATTTGCATCCTTGGTCTGTTCAGCCTGCATTTTTGCCAGTTTCTGTTTACCCCATTCTTCTGGATTTTTCTTACATGCAGCCATTTCAACAGCCTTGGCACCCAATTCCTTGCAACGTGCTTCGTTCAAGATTTCTTGTTTCTGTGCCTCTGCTTTTGCATCAATACCAGCCAACTTTGCATCTACTTCTGAAACAGCAGGAACTGTTACTGGTGCTGTCAACGAAAGTCTTGACATATCAATATCTGGTGCACCAATTGGTTTAACATCCAACTTCGCAACAGATGACTGCAAGAAAGACATATCAAAGTCTTCTCTTACTGGGCCTGCGTGTGGATCTATACCAGATTTACACCAACCCTGGGATTGACCTTGTGCATTTCTTACCAAATATGTACCTGATTGACATTCGGTTGCTGCACAACTTAATTTACCGCCACCTACATTAATATATCTGGCCGATGTTGAATATTGTACAGAACACGGATCACCTGCCTTGTGTACATTCTGGGCAACCGCATTAGCCGGCTGTGTAGCAGTGCCTACAAGAGCTGTCGCCTGTTGATCAGCGGACAGAATATCATACACACCTTTTTCATTTACCGTCAATGGTTGGAAAGGCATAGGTTCTACTGTCCCAGACGCGCCATTAGAACAATACTGTTTATACCCACGTAAACGTGCGTTATACATTTCTACAACCGCCTCTGCAACCTTCGGTGTATTCGGTGCACCCAACAATGCAAGACATTTTATATTTTGCCCATAAACATGACCATATTCTGAAACCATCTGGGCCCATGCATCCTGTTCATCCATACAAATCGTAAATTCTGACCACTTTTCTGCAGGAATATTACCAATTTGCTTAAACATATCCACAGCGGTTTTAATATTGTATTTAAACACACATTTTTGTGTTCTAACAATCATAGTAAACTTATCTTTGGCCTCATCAACAAATCCATGAATGGCATCACTGGTGGCGATATAATATTCACCCATTTTTTGCCAACCCTGGCGTGCTAATTCTTCTGCACTTTCATAGGTTGATATAATACCATATTTAATTTTCTGAGCCCCCTGTTTTACATTTTTAACAGCGTTATCAATACCAATCTCGATTTCATCAATAGTTGAATGTACTTTATCACTACCTGCGACCCACAGTGATTGTCCATAGTTACCAGCCGCACTAACAAGTTCAGCCCATGCAACTTTAAGATTATCATTAACACTAGAATTTGCAGATGCGCCGCTTGTACCAACCATCAACGCAAATATGCTTGATAATACAAATGGTAAATATGATTTTTTCATTATAAGGCTCCTTCGCATTCATCTGCAACCACTGCCGCACGTTTAATTGCAGCAATCTGTGTTGCGTTAAATATTGTTGATGTCAAACTGGCCGCTGCTGTACCACCTGCCAAAACATTCGCAGCAGTATTCAAATTCTTTTCTTTTAATTTACCAGCATCTGTATCATCTAAACGTGTTTTATCTGTATTTGCCATAGCACTGGTTACAGTACCCGCCAAACCAAGACCTGCACCAATTCCACTGGATACCGCGGCACCTGTGGCACGCTTGTTAATTGATGTCAAATCAACAGTATCCCATTGACCACATGCAGAAATAATTTTATCTGCCTTTGTAACTTGTTCTGGACTTGCACTGCCTTCAACCGCTGCAACCATTTTCGCATTTGTTAATGCCTTGACAGAACCGGCACATGCACCAATCTTTGCAGCAAAATCTTCATCAATTTTATTTGTACCTGCAATCGCAGCACCCGCTATGTTGGTCACAGTAGATGCAGCCAACGTACCTGTACGTACATTCCCCAGTTTTTTGGACTTGTTCCACAATTCATCTAATTGACTTTGTATATTTTCCTTTTCGGTCTCTGTTATATTACCTGCTGTAACAGCTGCTGCATGCAACTCAGTTGCATCATCATAATCACCACTCAAACCTGCAATAGATTTTTCTAATACCAATTGCAATAATTCTTCATATTCTTTATCTGTTTTCGCCTTGGCTATACCGGCACCCAACGCAACACCGCCAGTCAACGCACCGACACCCGTAACAGCGGTATTAATGCCCGCCATGGTTTTCATTTTGGCCATTGCTTCTGAAATTCCACTACAATTAGTGCGAACATTTTGTAGTGCCTGCGCCAATTCGGCAGAATCTGCCCATGCGCCGCCAGTTGACATTAAAATCAAACCAGCCAATATAAGTTTTTGCATGATGATATACTCCCTTGCCTTTCTATTAGTTGACTGTATTATATCAGAAAATATTCCGATTTAAAAGTGATATTTTTTAAAAAACCGCCCAATCGGGCGGTTTGTTTTAACGTGATTTATACAACGGACACAGTTCGACAACACACTTTCGTGCGTTTTCCAAAACCTTGTCATGTATTTTTTCTAAATCTTTTTCATCACGAATCTTATCCCCTGGGATGCCCACCTGTGGATAATAACGCTTGCCATCCTGGCCGATATATTCGGACACACCTATATTATTTAAAATATATGGTGTCGCAACAACAAATCCCGCTTTCCAGTTGTCTATATGTGACCACAAAATACACTCTGCATCACAACCAGTACATTTTTCTGTCTTGTTGCTTTCTTTGCCCACCAATACCATCTTGTCACCAAACACTACGCAACCCTTTTCAAAACCAGTGACGCATTTGTTCCACCGAACCCGAATGAATTGCTAAGTGCAACATTAATATTCTTTTCACGTGCCGTATGTGGAATCAAATCAAAATCACCAACCGCTTCTTCTGGGTCGTCCAAATTAATTGTTGGCGGCAACACACCATCACGAATCGCCAGCGCACAGAATATTGCTTCAACCGCACCGGCCGCACCCAACAAATGACCCGTTACAGATTTTGTTGAAGACATAGCAACATTTTGACCTGCGAACAAAGTTTTAACCGCCGCCAATTCACCCATATCACCCAAACCTGTTGATGTACCATGTGCATTGATATAATCAACATCTGCAACAGACAGCCCCGCATCTTTGATTGCAGCCTGCATTGCACGCATACCACCTTCGCCATCTGGTGATGGTGCCGTTATATGATGTGCATCTGCGGACATACCATAACCTGCAACTTCGGCATAAATTTTTGCACCACGTTTAACCGCATGTTCATATTCTTCCAGAACTAAAACACCTGCACCTTCGGCCATAATAAATCCATCACGATTTTTATCCCATGGGCGTGACGCTTTTTCTGGTTCGTCATTACGTGTACTTAATGCACGCATTGCAGAAAACCCAGCCAATCCGATACGACCAACCGCAGCCTCGGTGCCACCACAAATCATAATATCTGCATCACCATGCTGAATCATGCGTGCACCTTCACCAATAGAATGCGCACCCGTTGCACACGCAGTAACCGCAGAAATATTTGGTCCTTTAAACCCATATTTAATAGACACATTTCCCGCGGTCATATTAATAATCCCCTTTGGAATAAAGAAAGGATTAACCCGACGTGGGCCGCCGCTATGCAATTCAACACAATTTTCATAAATAGTATTTAATCCACCAATACCACTGCCGATTGAAACACCGATACGGGTTTTATCACCTTCATATGAATCCAAACCCGCATCTTTGATCGCTTCGTCCGCTGCAACAATTCCATATATAATAGATTTATCCAATTTACGTTGTTCGCGCGGTTCAATAACAGCATCTGGATTAAACTGTCCTGCCTCTGTCCCAGCCTGTGGCACACCCGCAATCTGCGATGCCAAATCAGAAACTTCAAAAGAATCAATTTTACGCACACCAGATTTACCAGCAATAACATTTTTCCATGCATATTCTATACCTGTCCCCACTGGCGAAACAATTCCCATACCTGTAATAACAACTTTTCTCATAATAACATTCCTTTACTGTGTTAGATATGTTTCATCATAGCGGTTTTATTAAATAAAATACAGAAAAAAAATCCGCTGTCATACAACAGCGGACAAATCACTTAAAAAACACAATATTATTTTTTCTTGTGTTCATCGATGTATTTAACAGCATCGCCAACTTTTTCCATTTTGCCAGCTGCTTCATCTGGAATTGTAATATCGAATTCTTTTTCAACTTCCATAACGAATTCAACAACGTCCAAAGAGTCTGCACCCAAATCATTTACGAATGCTGCTGATTCTGTAACTTTTTCTTCTGGCACACCCAGTTTTTCCGCTACGATTTTTTTTACTTGTTCAAAAGTTGTCATTTTTTTTCCTTTGTTTTAGTTAAATTTTTTGGTCGCTACCATGACCGTCATTATTCATAAACCTATCATTTTACGACCCCAGTGTCAAGCAATTATAACAAATGATAACACCAGGGATAAAAATTTAATATTCATCATCAGACAACAATTCATCTAATAATTCATTAAAATTAGCACGTAAATCTTCTTTATCAGGTGCCCAAACAACCTGACGCATCAAGAATTTATAAACATCGTCCATTGTCAAATTTGGCATACCTGCATTTTTTGCGACACGCTTCCACGCCAATCTTGGGTCAATAATATGTGTGCCACCATATCCTGGGAACACCCAATCGTTATATTGTGATAATTCTTGTAATAAAACAGATGCCCTGTCTGACAAAGGTCTATTATTCCACATAAAATGATTAAAATCTAAATCTTCCCAAGACATTGCAAATACTTTTGAACGCGGTGCAAAAGAATATATCAGCATATAAAAAGCAGACCGATACACAACATTTTCTTCCATTTCAATCGCACGCATCAACCTTTTCAAGCCCGCCTTGTTCAATGGACGAAGACGTCTATTTTGTTTTATTTTTTCCAACGCCGCCACAGGATTATTTTTCACATACCCCATATCTATTGCGTAATTAAAAATACTTTGCAACAATTCCTGCATACGTGCGGCAATTGCATTTCCAGATATATTTGCAATTACATTACGTGCATCATCTGTTGAAATTTCATTTAAATTTTTTTCAAATAAATCAACCAAATGTTTATTAATTGCACGAACCAATTTCACTTGGGAATCTTCACTGCGACGCACTTTTTTATTCAAATACATATCCACAAATTGTTTAAAAGATATTTTATGTCGTCTGACAGGTTTTTTCTTCATTGCATCATCTAAAACCTTTTGCACCATATCACGTGCAGTATCAATATCTATTTCTGGATAATTTCCGATAATAATACGTTTATCTTTTCCATTTACCCTTTTGCGTACAAAGAAAGTTTTAACCCCACGACTGGTTACATACATACGCAATCTTGGTTCTGTAATATCTTGCACAACATCAAAACCTTTCTTTGGTGCAGGCAAATTATCCAAAATATATGCATTAAAATAAAATTGGTGTGCCATATTTGGCCCCCCTTTGGTTTATTTTGTATTTTGATTAAACTTATTTTTCCAAAAGTGTTTATATGTATTCTGTATATTCAGCATATTTTGACGTGCAACAAACAATTCTTTATTTTTATTATATGCCGGACATTCTTTACAAGGGCACAATTGTTCATTTTCCTCTGGCACAAAATTTTTACAACGACTTTCCATAAAATGCAACACTTCACTTTCATGTGCGGCCCCCACAGACGGCTTTACACGCACATACATCACACGTTCTTTCAAACAAGCATCATATTCGTCATAACTTTCTTCTTCAAAAAAAGTATGTTTTACCCGTATTTGCATATTCCAGAAATAATTTTTTGCACATTTCAAATCTTGTTTCAGTTTTCTGTATTCTGCCCAATCTTGTTTTTTTGTTACCCATGGGGTTTTCACCAAATAAACAAACCAATTCATAATTCATATCCTTTTATTTATGACACTTTCAATGCATTAATAAACGCAGATTGCGGAATTTCTACATTACCAAAAGAACGCATACGTTTTTTACCTTCTTTTTGTTTTTCCAGCAATTTACGTTTACGTGTAATATCCCCCCCATAACATTTTGCAGTAACATCTTTACGATACGCAGCAATAGTCTCACGCGCGATAATTTTTCCACCAATTGCGGCCTGCAATGGTATTTTGAATTGATGACGCGGTATCAAATCTTTTAATTTTTCAACAATCTGACGACCACGTTTTTCCGCAAAAGACCGATGACACATAAAAGACAAAGGTTCTACATTTTCTTCATTAACCAATATGTTCACCTTGACCAAATCGGATGCCTGATAACCATACACAACATAGTCAAAAGACGCATAACCCGAAGATATAGATTTTACCCTGTCATAAAAATCGAACACAATTTCCGCCAACGGCAATTGATAAACCAATACCGCCCTGTTACCGACATAAGAAATATTTTCTTGCACACCACGTCTTTCTGCACACAACGACATAATTCCGCCCATATATTTATCAGGCATCATAATTGTTGCACGCACCCACGGTTCTTCAATAGATGCAATCTTTGTTACATCTGGCATATCCGCCGGATTTTCTAAATCGATAACTTCACCACTACGCATATTTAATTTATACAGCACACTTGGTACAGTATTTATCAAATTCAAATTAAATTCGCGTGCCAATCTTTCACTAATAATTTCCATATGCAGCAAACCCAAAAATCCGCACCGCAAACCAAACCCCAACGCAGAAGATTTTTCAACCGTAAACATAAAAGACGCGTCATTTAACGCCAACTTTTCTGCACTTTCACGAAACGCCGGGTAATCATCTGCCTCTACCGGAAAGAAAGAAGAAAACACCACCGGCACAGAGGGTTTAAACCCAGGCAACATCTGGGCATTATCTGCACGTGCATCAACAATTGTATCCCCAACTTTGCAATCATGAATTGTTTTCATACCCGTGATAATAAATCCAATTTCACCTGTATGCAGTTTATCAACATTCACCATTTTTGGTGTAAAGTACCCAATTTTATCAACTACATATTCCGCACCTGTGGCCATAAATCTAATTTTTTGACCACGACTAAGTTCGCCATCAACAATTCGCACCAATATTACCACACCCAAATAAGAATCATACCAAGAATCAACCAACAATGCACGTGTAGGTGCATTTTCATCACCATTTGGTGCAGGTAATTTATTTACAATTTCTTCTAATAATTCTGGCACACCATCACCTGTTTTACCAGACACAGCCAATGCATCTTTGGCGTCCAACCCAATAACATCTGCGATTTGTTCACGGGTGGCGGCAACATCACTGGACGGCAAATCAATTTTATTCAACACCGGCAACATTTCTAAATCATTATCCAACGCCAAATACGCGTTTGCCAATGTTTGTGCCTGAACGCCCTGGGTCGCATCGACCAACACCAACGCCCCTTCACACGCGGCCAACGAACGAGACACTTCATAAGAAAAGTCCACATGCCCCGGCGTATCCATTAAATTCAATTGATAAACTTCGCCATTTTTTGCTTTGTAATTCAATCGCACAGTTTGTGCCTTAATTGTAATTCCACGTTCACGTTCAATATCCATAGAATCCAAAACCTGGGACTTCATTTCACGTGATTCCAAACCACCTGTAAATTCAATCAACCTGTCCGACAAGGTCGATTTACCATGATCAATATGTGCCACAATGGAAAAATTTCTGATATTACTTTGCTTCATAAAAAACACCTGTATCTAGATGCGGCAATAATAAACCAGTATTCACACATTCGCAAGGTATTTTTTACAAACTTTTTTGCAAATACCAATCCGGTCCTATTCTTTTATATCCGCACTTTGCGTAAAATTTTCTGACCGAATCGGTCCAACGTGGAATTAATTTAATTTCACCCACCCCGCAACTAAGCACATAATTTTCATACGTATTTAACAACGATGTGCCAATGCCACATCTATGAAAATTTTTATCTACGAACAACGCATCTATCTGGGCTTGACTTGGTCCAACATCACCGACCAAAAAACCGTTCAACGCACCAGATGACTGTTCATCCACAAACATAACCGCACTGCCTGATTCTATCTGATATTTTATACCCAACCAATCCACCAGATTATTTGCAAACCCAAACGGATTGGTAATATCACAGCATGCATGTGCCAATTTGGTATCTAAACACAGTACCCGTCTAATCATTTACCTGTATCCAGATTATTCAGCAATTCATCAATACGTTGTGCACGTTCCAGTGTATCATCATAATGGAACTTAATATCAGGTACATATTTTTGATTCATACGTGCACCCAATTCGAATCGAACAGTCTTGGTAATTTCATCTAATTTTTTTTGAACCGATTTAATATCTGGGTTTCGTGTATAGTAAAACAATCGAACAAATTGCAGACCACCATGTGCATCTGCCCCGACCAAGGACACACCACCAACCAACGCATCATCACCCCACATATCACGCAGTATTTCTGCGACCAGTGTTTGCACTTTGCTGGCGATACGTTCAGACCGATTTGAATTAAAATGTTTTTTCACCATATCAAAATCTTTTTTTATTCGTTATATATATTTATTATGATTGTAAAATATTAAATATTAAATTACAATCAAGTAAATTTTTTTATCCATGGGGGAAAAATCATGAAATTTTCAGAATACATATTAAAGAAATCCGAATCGCCATTTTATTCATGGATTGTATTTTTCCTGACAATATGTGAATCAATATTTTTATTTATTCCACCCGAAGTATTTATGACTCCACCAATTATTGCGAACAAACGTCGGGCTGTTCCTATTACGGTTGCAGCATCACTGGGTTCAATTGTTGGTGGTGCAATTGCATACATGATTGGTATGTGGCTGTACGATTCGGTTGGCATTTGGTTAATTGAAACATTTTCAAATCCAGAATTAATTGAAACTGCAATTAAGCCCATGTTTTCAAAATACGGGATATTGATAATCGTATTAACTGCTGTAACACCAATACCATATAAATTACTTGCCATATGGTTGGGCTTTATTGGATACCCAATATTGCTGTTCCTGGGTGTATCTGCGATATTCCGCACAGGTCGTTTTGCAACAATCGCAACATTGTTATATCTTTTCCAAGAACGTGCAAACGCGATTGTAAATAAATATTTTTGGCCATTAACAATTGGTGCAGTTATCGCCGCCGTTTTGGGAATATCTTTAATCAGCCTGTTTTAATAAGACATACTCCGAACAATCATACCACCCCCCGATTGGGGAATTTTTTTATTGGTAATAAAGAGTTTTTCCTGGGGCTTTTTTGTCATTTCTGTCCCCTTATCACCCCTGCGACGGCAGGAACACAGACCATCGTTGCTTTTTATACTAAGGTCAAACCTGGGTCCTGGGGTCAAGCCCCAGGATGACAAGAGTTTTTATGTTCTTTTTTACGAACATTTTTCCTTATCTTTCCACCTTTGTCATTGCGAGCGGACGCGTGGCAATCCAGTTGATGCATCATTATTACAAAGCCAAATTTACTGGATTGCCACGCGTC